>NZ_JBWKEC010000010.1:0-236715 GCF_056435645.1 Amycolatopsis sp. NPDC043889 | reverse complement strand
TGAACGCTTTCTCGATCACCTTCAGTGACCGCTGGCCGGGCGCTGAGACCTACTGACAACCACGGCCGGAAACACCGTTCGCGTTACAGTCCCCGGAGCACGGAGCGGTCCTGATGTCTGTCAGGACATAGGCAGCGGCGACCAGTGCCGAGGCATGTCGCGAAAGCCACTCGTTTCCTTGTGATGATCAGCTTGACGTCGGGTCCCTGCCAGATCCAGGTCGGGGCAGCAGTGAGGACGAGCCAGAAGGCCCAGTAGTTCAGCCTGATGACCTGACGGCCTCGGCGAGCACGATCAGGGCAAGCAGGAGAAGCCACAGTGCTACGCCGCTGGGGCGGGGCAGCCGTGCGGGCGGGCTGCCCGGCGCGCAGGCTCCAGCGTATGACCCGCGCCCCCAACGTAAAGCTGATCGAAGACTGCGGGACTCAACACCGCTTGGCTGACGCGACACGCTCGCCACCAGGCAGAGCACTGCACCTTTACCTTACGCCTCAAGAATTCCGCCGGGATCACCACGCCGTCGATCCGCCGTCCGCTCTGGACACTGAGCTACCCCGCGACTTCCCCGGACTTCAGCGAATCCCGCGCCGCCGATTCGCCGCGACCAGCGCGACAATGCTCAGCGAGGCCGTCGCCAAAAGATAGTAACCAGGCGAAACAGGTGATCCGGTGGCCGCGATCATCGCGGTCGGGATGGTCGGCGTGAACCCGCCGACCATCCCGACGGTGGCGTTGTAGGCGAACGAAAGTCCCGTCGCCCTGGTGTGCGCCGGGAACACGTCCGCCATCACCGACGGAAGCGCACCGAAGTAGGTGGCCTTCAGCAGCCCCAGGATCGTCATCGTGATCGTGAGGGTCAGGAACGACGGCGAGGTGGTGACCCACAGGTACAGCGGCACCACGCCGGCCCCGATCACCGCCGCGGCACCGATCATGATCCTGATGCGGCCGTGCCGGTCGGTGAGCAGCCCGACGATCGGTGTCACGACGGTCAGGATGGCGGCGGTGATCATCAGGGCGACGAACGAAAGCGAGTCGTCCAGGCCGAGATTCTTGATCGCGAAGGTCGGCAGTGACTGAAGGATGAAGTTCAGCGAGGTCGAGACGACCAGCGCTCCCCCGGCGATCAGCAGGCCGCCCCACTGGAAGCGGAACAGCGTCCGGACCGGTGCGGACTTCGGCTGATTCTCCTTCGTGGCCTCGGGTTCGTCGACGTGGCGCCGGATGTAGTAGCCGACCGGGCCGACGAGCAGCCCGAAGACGAACGGGATCCGCCAGCCCCAGGAGGTCATCGCGTCGGCGCTGAGGGAAGCGGTCAGCCCGGCGGCGAACCCGGCGGACATCAGTGTCGCGAAACCCTGGCTGGCGAACTGAAAACTGCCGAGGAAGCCTTTGCGGCGGCCGTCCTGTTCAATCAGGAACGACGTGGCCGCCCCGAATTCCCCGCCCGCGGCGAAGCCCTGGATCAGCCGCGCGACGATCACGCCGACCGGCGCGAGGAAACCGATCGTCGCGTAGCTCGGCATCACCGCCAGCAGGAACGTCCCGGCGACCATCAGCCAGATGGTCAGCACCAGCGCCTTCTTTCGGCCGAACCGGTCGGCGTAGGCGCCGAGCACGAGACCGCCGAGCGGACGCACGAGGAACGTGATGCCGAAGACCGCGTACGCCTGCACGAGCTGGACGGCGGCGTTCCCGCCGGGGAAGAAGGTCTTGCCGATATAGGCCGCCATCAGCGCGTATACGCCGAGGTCGAACCATTCGAGCGCGTTGCCGATGGTCGCGGCGGCGATCGCGCGCCGGGTGGACGACGGCGTGCGCTGCCTGGCCACCGTCCGCTCGCCCATCATGCGTCCCCGCCGCGCCGTCCGAGCGCGTGGAACAGTGCCGCGGCGAGGACGATTCCCTCGCGGGCGATCGGCGCGAGCAGGTGTTCGTCGGGCGCGTGCTGCAGGCATCCGGGATAGGAGTGCGGCAGCCACAGCGTCGGGAGGCCGAGGATGTCGGTGAACACATGGTTCGGCAGCCCTCCGCCGAAGCTCGGCAGGACCGCCACGCGCCGATCGGAAACCTCGTCGAGGACACTCTTCGCCCAGCCGACCCACGGGTCGTCGACAGGCGTGCGGCTGGCGCGGAAACTGCCCTCGGCGGTGACGTCGACCATGGAAAACCCTTGGGCGGCAAGGTGTTTCTTGATCGCCTCGCCCACTCCGTCGACGTCGGTTCCCGCGACGTAGCGCAGTTGCAGCATCGCTCGTGCGCGACCGGGGATGGCGTTGACCGGCCGGTCGATGTCCGCGGCGCCGAGCGAGAGGACTTCGAGGGTGTTCCAGCCGTACAGCCGCTCCGCCGCGGTCAACCCGGTGTCGCCCCAACTCGCGTCCAGCGCCGGATCGCCCGGTTTGTTCCCGATCTCGAGTCCGGCAAGCGCCGCGCGGACGCTGTCCGGGAGCTCGGGCGGCAGGAGTTCCGGCACCTGGACGCGGCCGTGCCCGTCGACGAGACAGGCGATCGCCCCGGCGAGGGTGGTGGCGGGGTTGCGCAGCACGCCACCCCAGTTCCCCGAGTGGTAGGCGTCGGGGCGGAGGTCGATGTCGAGGGCGATCCGGACACTGCCTCGCGCGCCGAGGAACAGCGTCGGCGTCGCCGCGTCCAGGCGCGGGCCGTCGGACGCGATGAGGACGTCGGCGCTCAGTGCCTCCCGGTGCACCGAGACGAACTCGTCGAGCCCCGGCGAGCCGATTTCCTCCCCTGTCTCGACCAGGAACTTGAGGTTGAACCCGAGCGAACCCGTCTCGGCGAGGAGCAGCCTGAGCGCGGTCAGGTTGATCAGGTGTTGCCCCTTGTTGTCCGCCGAACCTCGGCCGTACCAGCGTTCACCGTCGGCGGTCAGCGTCCACGGGTCCCGGCCGTCACTCCACCGGCCCACGTGCCCATCGACGACATCCGCGTGGCCGTAGCACAGGAGTGTCGGCAGCTGTGGCGACTCGATCCGGGTGCCGATCAGGAACGGGCCGCCGCCGGGATCCGGATTGGGATGGATCGCCACGGAACAGCCGAGCGCGGTCAGTGCCGGGGTCAGCACCTCATCCAGATATGCCTTGATGGCAACGCGGCCGCTCGGATGATCACTCACGGTCGGATACCCGACGAGCTCGGCGAGTTCGGCGAAGAACGCTCCCGAGTCAACGTGCTCGTGGGCCTTCGCGACCAGTTCTGCAGCGAACACCGTGTTGTCTCCCGATTCGCTCGTCGAGTGTCGCAGAGGAGCGTAAGTCGGTTTGCGTATCCGGACCATTGCCGTTTACCGTGCTCCGCGTTCTCATTGCGGCAAACCTGCGGAGATCTGATGCGACTACTGCCGATCGCGTTGACGTACTTCCTCGAAGTCGCCCGCACCGGCTCGGTGTCCGAGGCGGCGACGGAACTGACGGTGGCGCCGTCCGCGATCAGCCGCCAGATCGCCAAACTCGAAGCGGGTCTCGGGGTGCCGTTGTTCGTCCGGCATCCGCGCGGCATGGTGCCGACCGAGGCCGGGACCCGGCTGCTCGACCACGTCCGGCGCAGCGAGGCCGAATCGGCCGTTCTCGTCGACGAACTCCGCACCGGCCGCGGCCTGCACGCCCGGTCCCTGACGGTCGCCTGCTCCGAGGGATTCGCCCGCCGCGTGGTCCCGCAGGCGATCGCCGCCTTCCGGCGCGTGCACGACGTCACGTTCCACATCGACGTCGTCACCAGGGACGAAGCGACTCGACGGGTACTCGAAGGCGCGGCCGACGTCGCCGTCACGTTCGCGACCGGGCCTCAGCACGGGGTGCGGGTCGAGAGCGCGGTCGTCGTCCCGGTGTACGCGATCGTCCCGCTCGATCATCCGCTGACCAGCCGCGACTCCGTCGAACTCGCCGAACTGTGCCGTCATCCGCTCGCGCTCCCGGCGCCGGGCCAGAGTCTGCGCGACCTGTTCGACATCGCCGCCCGGATCGAGAATCTCGCGGCCCATCCGGTGCTGGAATGCAACGAACTGAGCCCGAAATACGAGTTCGTCCGCTGCGGTGGCGGGATCGCGCTCGTCGGCGGTCTGGGTGACATCGAGCAGGACGCGGCCACCGAAGGCGTCGCCTACGTGCTCCTCGACAACGCCGTGTTCCGCAAACGCGAGGCCCAGGTGCAGACCATGGCGGGACGGACGTTGTCGTTGGCTGCCATGCGGTTCACCGCGCTGCTGACCTCGTTCGTACGCCCGCCGGTCAGCCGATCAGCACCCCGGGATTGAGGATCCCGGCCGGGTCGAGCGCGGCTTTGGCGGCGGCGAAGGCGGCGGAGAAGGGGCCGGGACGCTGCCGGTCGTACCAGGGCCGGTGATCGCGGCCGACGGCGTGGTGATGGGTGATCGTGCCGCCGTGGCCCGCGATCGCCTCGGAAACCGCGGCCTTGATCTCGTCCCACTGGGCGACCGTGCTCCCCCAGCGCCCGGCGGCGTAGATCCCGTAGTAGGGCGCGGGGCCGTCCGGGTAGACGTGGCTGAACCGGCATGTGACGACACCGGCGCCGCCGCACACCTCGTCGATCGCGATGCGCGCCGCCGAGGTGATCGCGTCGTGGAACTCCGGGAAACCGTCCCAAGTGCACGCGGTCTCGAAGGTCTCCACGATCAGCGACCGGCGGGCGAGCGCGTCACGTTGATAGGGCATCCGCAGGAAGGACGACCGCCACGTCGAAGCGCTGTCCTGGCCGGCGGAATCCTTGCTGCGCCTGGCTTTCACGACACCGCCGTGGCCAGCGGTCACTTCGAGCGCGCGGTCGAGCCAGGTGTCGACCGGGTGGTCGGCGGATTCGAACGCGACCAGCAGGAGACCACCGCCCACACTCGCGCCCGCGTTGATGAGAGCCTCAGCCGGGTCGAGGAGCCGGCAGTTCGACGGATAGAGCCCGGACTGCGCGATCGCGCGGGTGGCGGCGACCGCGTCCTCCTGCCGTTCGAAGGCGACCGACGCGGTCACCTGCCACACCGGCCGGTCCTGCAGGCGCATCCAGGCTTCGGTGATCACGCCGAGCGTGCCCTCGGAGCCGAGGAACATGCGGTCCGGCGAGGGACCGGCGCCCGAGCCCGGCAGACGTCGCGATTCACTGATCCCGGCGGGCGTGACGACGCGCAGAGCTTCGGTGAGATCGTCGATATGCGTAGCGAGAGTGGCGAAATGCCCACCCGCGCGGGTGGCGAGCCAGCCGCCGAGCGTCGAATGGGCGAACGACTGCGGGAAATGCCGCAAGGTCAGCCCAAGCGGGCGAAGGCGGTCTTCCAGAGCCGGTCCGAAGATCCCGGCCTGGATCCGCGCCGCGCGACTGACCGTGTCCACTTCGAGCACGTCGCCGAGGCCGGCCAGGTCCATCGAGACCGCCGGGCCGTCGAACCGCGGTTCGACCCCACCGACCACGGAACTGCCGCCGCCGTAAGGAATCAGCGGGGTACCGGAAGCGGCACACCAGTCGAGGAGGTCGACGACGTCCTGTTCCGTCCGCGGCCGGGCGACCAGATCCGGGACATGGTCGACCCGCCCGAGCAGATTGCGGACGACGTCGCGGAACGCCTTGCCGCGGGCGTGGGACAACCGGTCGGCCGGTGCGTCACCGCACAACGCGGCGAGCGCCGCGGGCGGGCGGATTCGCGATGCCGGGACGCCGAGCTCCGCCGGGTCGGGCGGGGCGTGGTCGGTGAAGTCGTGGCCGGGCAGCACACCCGCGGTGCGGGCCACCAGCGCGTCGGACTCCTCTCGGGACAGTTCGCCGTCGAGGGTGCCCCAACCCCACCAAGACCGTTCTTCGGGCATCGTCGCCTCCGTTCGATCTGACTGACCAGTAAGTTACTTATCGGTCAGTTACCGTGTCAACGAACACCGATAGCGTGTGCCGTCGTGGCACCAGGTCCTCTGATCTACCTCGACCACGGCTGAAGGCACTCCCCGGAGAACTCGTCTGGGCCACGACGTGGCTGCACGACGCCAACGACGCGCTCGCCCCAAGACTCGGCCTGCCCCGCTTGCCGGTGGTGGACTGGCCCGAGCCATCCGACACCGACGAGGCCGACGCTCGCATCGGCCTGCACTGGAAGACGCGGCCTCTGCTGGAACATGCCCAGAACCGCCCGTTCGTCTGGGTCGACGACGAGATCTCCGAGATCGATCGCGACTGGGTGTCCGGTCACCACGCCGCGCCGGCCCTGCTGCACCGCGTCGATCCTCGACGCGGCCTGACCGGCGCCGACTACCGCGAGCTCGGCGAGTGGCTGTGGAAAGCTTGCCGCTCCTGACACACAGGACAGCTCTTCCGTCCAAGGCCGATTCGAGGCCTTCGACGCTTTACAACGTTGTATCAACGATGTAAAAACATCCTGACGGCCAGCCGTGGCCCGGCTCACACCGGTTCCCCGGCCACGGGGTCGTGGTTTCACGCCTGCACAGGTCCAGTGGGAGGCACACCTCCGCCGAGGCGGCCGCCCCCGGAGAAGGGTGTCGAGCAGATGTTGCCAACGTTGTCACCACACCGTCCCCGAAAGCCGGGACGCTTCCGGAAATCGCTGGCGACCGCGGTCGCGGTGGTCTCCGCGCTGGCGTTGACGTCTGGGGCCGCGACGGCCGCGGAGAGCGGCTGGAAGATGGGCAAGCCCCGCCTGACCACCCCGTGGACGAACCAGGTGTCGCCCACGAACGCGTTGCCCGAGTACCCCCGGCCGCAACTGGTGCGCGAGAACTGGCAGAACCTCAACGGGGTCTGGGAGTTCGCCGGCGCCGCGCCCGGCGAGGTTCCGCCCTTCGGCGAGAAGCTCGCCGAGAGGATCCTGGTCCCCTATCCCACGGAATCGGCGCTTTCCGGGATCCAGCGGCACGAGGACTTCATGTGGTACCGGCGGACGTTCACCGTGCCCAGGCACTGGAACGTCGGCAGGGACAACACGCTCCGGATCAACTTCGGCGCCGTCGACTACCAGGCGAAGGTCTACGTCAACGGCAAGGAGGTGGCCGCGCACCAAGGCGGCTACGGCGCGTTCTCCTCGGACGTCACGTCGGCACTGAAACCCTACGGAGAGCAGGAGATCATCGTCGGTGTCGAGGATCGCGCCGACGCGACCTGGCAGCCCGTCGGCAAGCAGCGGCTGGTTCCCGACCGCGGCATCTTCTACGAGGGCGCCTCGGGCATCTGGCAGACGGTCTGGATGGAACCGGTCGCGGCGAAGCACATCGGCACGCTCGACATGGTCCCCGACCTCAATTCCTCCACGCTCAAGCTCACCGTGGACACCGGCGGGAACTCCGGGCTCACCGTCGAGGCCGTGGTCCGCGACGGCAGGAAGGTGGTCAGCCGCAGCAAGGCATCCGCCTCCGGGACGATCTCCCTGCCGGTGCCCAAGGCGAAGCTCTGGTCGCCGGATTCGCCGTTCCTCTACGACCTCGACGTCGATCTGAAGGACGGCCGCCGCACTGTCGACAAGGTGTCGTCCTATTTCGGCATGCGCGAATTCGGCACCGCCAAGGGCGCCGACGGCAAACTCCGGTTCACCCTCAACGGGAAGATCCTTTTCCTCCAGTCCACTTTGGACCAGGGTTACTGGCCGGACGGCATCTACACCGCGCCGACCGACCAGGCGCTGCGCTTCGACCTCGAACAGCACAAGGTCCTCGGTTTCAACACGGTCCGCAAGCACATCAAGACCGAACCCGACCGCTGGTACCACCACGCCGACAAACTCGGCCTGCTCGTCTGGCAGGACATGCCGTCGATGCGCACCGGCGGACGTCCGCCCGCCGACGCCCAGCGGCAGTTCCAGGTCGAGCTGAAGGAATTGGTGGAGCAGAAGAAGAACTGGACCTCGATCGTCGGCTACGTGCCGTTCAACGAGGGCTGGGGCGAGTGGTCGCGCGAGACCACCGGCAAGATCGCCGGCGACGTCAAGGCCCAGGACCCGACCCGGCTGGTCAACGCGCACAGCGGTGTCAACTGCTGCGACTCCCTCGGCGATTCCGGCAAGGGCGACGTCATCGACTGGCACGCCTACCCTGGCCCCGCGAAGCCGATGCCCGACGGCAAGCGGATTTCGATCGACGGCGAACACGGCGGCTATGGCCTCGAAGTCGAGAACCACATGTGGTTCGGCGAAGGCCACGCCTACGAGATGGTGCAGGACCAGGCGACGCTGAACAGCCGCTACGTCCAGAACCAGCGCGACGTGCTCGCGTCGGCGCAGAGCTGCGGTATCAGCGGCTCGATCTACACGCAGATCACCGACGTCGAACACGAGGTCAACGGCTTCTTCACCTACGACAGGCAGGTGAAGAAGATGGACTTCGCCCAGGTGCGGGCGGTCAACCAGGCGATCGTCCGCAACGCCGACGGCAGCGGCTCCGGCGCGCCCGGCCCGGGCCCCGGCACTCCCGGGATCGACGGCGTGCACGCCTACAAGTTCGACGAGGGCACCGGATCCAGCGCCAAGGACTCGGTCGGCACCGCGCACGCCACGCTGACCAACGCGCAGTGGGCGGGCGGTGTCCAGGGTGGCGCACTGGCCTTCGCGGGCAACGGGCAGGCCGACACCGGAGCGAACCTCGTGAACACGGCGGGCAGCTACTCGGTTTCGGCGTGGGCCAAGCTGGATGAGGCGAGCGGCGCGTTCCAGACCGTCGTCAGCCAGGACACCGGCCGCGACAGCGCGTTCTTCCTGCAGTACTCCGGACAGGACCAGCGGTGGGCGATGAGCTTCGTCGGCCTCCGTGCCCTGTCGCCGGAGAAGCCGGAAGCCGGCCGCTGGTACCACCTGACCGGCGTCCGGGACGCCAAGGCCGGCACGTTGTCGCTCTATGTCGACGGCAAGAAGGTCGGTGCGCGGAACGCCTGCTCCGCCGCACCGAGCACCGGGCACACGGTGATCGGGCGCGGCCAGTACGGCGGTCAGCAGGTCGACTTCCTGCGCGGCGCGGTGGACGACGTCCGGCTCTACGACCGGCCGCTGACCGACGCCGAAGTCGCGACGCTCGCGAAGCGCGACTGAGCCCGGGCACGCGGCGCCGGGGTCACTCCCGGCGCCGCGTGCCGTCCACCCATTCCCGCACGATGTCGCCGAGCACGGGCAGCGGCACCTGCCCGTTCCTCAGCATGACGTCATGGAAATCCCGGATGTCGAAAGACTCGCCCAGGTGTTCCTCGGCGAAGGCCCGTAATCGCTGGATTTCCAGCCTGCCCGTCATGTACGACAGTGCCTGACCGGGCCATTCGATGTACCGGTCGGTCTCGGATTGCACTTCGACGTCGCTCAGCACGCAATGCTCGGCGAGGTAGTCCACGCATTGCTGCCGGGTCCAGCCCAACGCGTGCAGCCCGGTGTCGACGACGAGCCGCGCCGCGCGCAAAGAGTCCTCGGCGACCATGCCCAGCCGCATGACGTCGTCGGAGTACAGGCCCATCTCGTCGGCGAGCCGCTCGGTGTAGAGCGCCCAGCCCTCGTCGAACGCCGAGAGCGGGACGAGCTTGCGCAGCCGGGGCACGTCCTCCAGCTCGTAGGACACGCAAGCCTGGAAATGGTGCCCTGGAACCGCTTCGTGGAAAGCGACCGACTCGGCGATGAACCGGAACCGTTCGGTCACCCGGTAGGTGTTCGTGGAGTAGACCCCGGGACGGGTACCGTCCGCCGACGGCACCATGTAGTACGCCGGCGCCGCCGAGGGGCCATCGGCTTCCGGAACAGCG
Organism: Amycolatopsis sp. NPDC043889; assembly: GCF_056435645.1. Lineage (NCBI taxonomy): Bacteria > Bacillati > Actinomycetota > Actinomycetes > Pseudonocardiales > Pseudonocardiaceae > Amycolatopsis > Amycolatopsis sp. NPDC043889. The sequence continues at coordinate 226,980 of NZ_JBWKEC010000010.1, read as the reverse complement.
CGCACCACGCATTCGGCCGACGGCACCCGGCGGAACCAGTCCGGTGCCGCGGCCGTGGCCCGCGCGATCGCTTCCGTCGCGGTCGCGATCATCTCGTCCGCGTCCCGCCAGCACAGCGACGGATCGGTGCGCATCCGCCGCCGGACCGCGACGGGGTCGTCCGCGCCGAACACGGCCGCACCGAGCCGCCGGTACTCCTCGTCCAGCTCCCGGCCGAGTTCGAGGCCGGTCTGGTGCAGTTCCTCCGGCGAGATCCCGGTGGTGGTGTGCGTCCTGACCAGACCCGCGTAGCTCTCCTTGCCGCCGTCCAGCCGGCAGAGACCCGGCCGATCGTCGGAACGGCCACGTCCGGCGATCTCGCGGGCGAGCACTTCGCGATAGGCGACGAGCGCCGGGCGGACCTTCTCGGTGAACAGCCGCCGTCGTCGTTCCGCGCGGTCACCGGTCAGCGGCGGGACGAGCAGCGGATTGGGTTCGGCGGCCAGGAACCGGTCGACGTGGTCGATCGCGCCGCGCACCGCCCGTTCCACCGGGGTCCGGCCCGCCGCGACCCCGGCGCGGTGACGGTCGGCCAGGGCCGCGAAGAACTCCGGGAACGCCGCCAGCCTGGCCAGATAGTCCTCCTCCGCCTGCTCCCCCGACGGCTCCAGCTGCGGAAGCCAGGACAGCACCCCGGTGCCCTCGGCCGCCATCTGATCGGCGAGGGTGAACTCGACACTCCGCGAGTCGAGCCTGGTCAGCAGCGATTCCGCGTGATGGGCGACGACACCGAGGGTGATCCGGTCCGGATCCGTGGAGCGGGCGGCGTGCCCGGCGATGCGGACGGCCCGCTCCCTCAGCCGGTCGTCACCCGCCTCCGAGACGTCCCGCAACTCGTGGTCGTGTCCGGGGATGTTGTCGAAGGTCGCCATCAAGGGCATCTCGGTCGCGAGGACGTCGAGGAGTTCGTCGGCAAGCTCCGCCGCCGTCGGCTGTTCGCTCATATCCGATGACTACCAGAATTTCCGCGCGCTGAGGCGTGCGCCACAAGCGCCACATAGTCGGACGTCCTACTTTTAGGGTGGCTTCGTGAATGACGTCCAGTTCCTCGTCGAGAGTGGAATCGGCCGGATCACGCTGAACCGGCCGCGTGCGCTGAACTCGCTGAACCACGGCATGGTCCTCGCCATGCTCGACCACCTCGAAGCGTGGCGCACCGACCCGGGTGTCCGCGCCGTGCTGATCGACGGCGCCGGCGATCGCGGGCTCTGCGCGGGCGGCGACATCCGCGCCATCTACGAGGACGCCCGCGCCTGCGGCACCGCGTCCCTGCGGTTCTGGGCCGACGAGTACCGCCTCAACACCGTGATCTCGCGCTATCCGAAGCCCTACCTCGCGCTGATGGACGGGCTCGTCATGGGTGGTGGCGTCGGCGTCTCCGCGCACGGCAGCCACCGGATCGTCACCGAACGCTCCCGGGTCGGCATGCCCGAGACCGGGATCGGCTTCGTCCCGGACGTCGGCGGCACGTACCTGTTGTCCCGCACGCCCGGCGAACTCGGGACGCATATGGCGCTCACCGCCGGGGCGATCTCGGGACCCGACGCGATCCACTGCGGACTCGCCGACCATTTCGTGCCCAGCGAACGGATCCCGGACCTGCTCGACGCGCTGGCGGCCCGTACACCGGACGACGCGCTGGAGCTGATCGCCGAACCCGCGCCGCCGAGCACGCTGGCCGGGGACGCCCCCTGGATCGACCGGTGCTACGCGGCGGACACCGTCGAGGAGATCCTGGGCAGGCTCCACGCCGAGGGGGACGCCGCGGCCACCGCGGCCAAGGAGATCGAGGCGAAGTCGCCGACCGCGCTGAAGGTGACCCTGCGGGCACTCCGGTCGGCCGCCGCGATGCCCGATCTGGAAACCGCGCTGGCGCAGGAGCTCCGGATCTCGACCCACGCGCTCTCGTCCGCCGAGTTCGCCGAGGGGATCCGAGCACAGATCATCGACAAGGACCGCTCCCCGAAGTGGTCCCCCGCCACACTGTCCGAAGTGGACGACGAGCTCGTCGACGCCTACTTCGCCTGACCGGTGATCGCCCGGTAGAGCGGCCGCAGCAGGGCGGTGACCGAGGTTCCGTCCACTGTGGCCGTGAGCGGCGGGACCTCGTCGAGCAGTCCCAACGGGTCCCCGGCCCGCGGCCGTCGCGTGTTCGTGACGTCGCCGGCCGGGCCCCAGCCGAAGAAGTCGTCCATCACCTCGTCGAGACCAAGGGGCTCGGCCTCCGCTGACGGGGCGGTCACCCGGGCACCCGCCTGCCGTCCGATCTCTTCGAGCAAGGCCGTGCGGTCGCGGCCGCGGAGCGTGAAGATGGCGAACGGGTCCGCCTCCTCTTCGAGCGCGATCAGCCCGGCGACGAGGTGATCGCAGGGAACGCGGGTGCCGGGGCAGGTGCAGTCCAGCGACAGTTCCCACGCCGCCTCGGGGAACAACGGCACCTGCTCGGCGGCGAAGAAGCGATCGATGTCGTCCGGGATCCGGCCGTCGAGCAAGGCCGTCTTCGCGGTCTCGTCCGCGGCGACGGCGGCGACGACCGCCGTCCACACCTGCTTGCCGAACGTCGGCAAGCCGATGCGGACCTCGTAGAACCGCTGCCGGGTCACCCGGACGCCGGCGACCGCGGCGCCGGGCCCGATTGTGAGCGTGTCGACCCGGCAGGGCGGCACGAGTCCTTTGTGGACACCCAATTCGCCGAGTGCCCGGAGGAATCCGTCAGTCATCGCCCGCCTCCCGTCCGAGCGCGAAGACCTCGCGCAGCGAATCGGTGGACAGCTCCGTGAGCCAGTCCTCCCCGTCGGTGACGACGAGATCGGCCAGCGCTTCCTTCTTGGTGATGACGGCGTCGATCCGCTCCTCGATGGTGCCGGGGCAGACGAACTTCCGCACCTGGACGCTGCGCCGCTGGCCGATGCGGAAGGCGCGGTCGGTGGCCTGCTCCTCGACCGCCGGATTCCACCACCGGTCGAGATGCAGGACGTGGGTGGCCGCGGTGAGCGTCAGCCCCGCTCCCCCGGTCTTCAGTGACGCGAGCAGGATCGACGGACCCTCGCCCGACTGGAAGTGCTCGACGATCGAGTCGCGGCGCCGCTGCGAAAGGCCACCGTGCAGGAAGGCGATCTTCGCGTTCATCCGATGCGAAAGATGCGGTACGAGCAGGTGCCCGAATTCCGCGAACTGGGTGAAGCACAACGCGCGATCACCGGCGTCCAGGATCTCCGCCAGGAGCTCTTCGAGCCGGTTGACCTTGCCGGAACGGTGCCCGATCGGCGAGCCGTCGTGCAGCAGATGCGCGGGGTGGTTGCAGATCTGCTTGAGCTTGGTGATCGCGGCGAGGATGTTGCCACGCCGTTTGACCCCGGCGCTGTCGGCGATCTTGGTCATCATCTCGTCCACGGTGGCGCGGTACAGGGTCACCTGTTCGCGGGTGAGGCGGTACTCCTGGAGGATTTCGATCTTCTCGGGAAGGTCGGCGAGTACGGTGGGATCGGTTTTGAGGCGCCGCAACAGGAACGGCCGGGTCAGCCGACGCAGCTCGGTGGCCGCGGGAAGATCGCCGCGCCGTTCGATGGGCACCTCGAACCGCTCGCGGAACTCCTGCCTGCCACCGAGCACACCGGGGTTGAGCAGATCCGAAAGCGACCACAGGTCGGCGAGCCGGTTCTCCACCGGCGTCCCGGTCAGCGCGATCCGGTGCCCGGCGGTAATCCGGCGCAAGGCCTGCGCGGGCCCGGTGTTCTGGTTCTTGACCGCCTGCGCCTCGTCGAGCACGAGCCGGTGCCACCGGATGGCCGCGAGCTCGTCGGCGTCGCGGGCGGCGGTCGAGTAGGTGGTGACGACCAGGTCCGCGCCCTCGGTCCGGACGCGGCCGCGATCGGCGCCGTGATGGAGGTGGACGCGCAGTTCGGGTGCGAACTTCGCCGCCTCCCGCTGCCACGTCCCGAGGAGCGACATCGGACAGACGAGCAGCGTCGGCCGCCTGTCCCCCTGTGCCCGCTCGATCGCTTCGAGCGCGAGCAGCTGGACGGTCTTGCCCAGCCCCATGTCGTCGGCGAGGCAGGCCCCGAGCCCGATCGACGCCATGAACGAAAGCCACGCGACACCGCGGCTCTGGTAAGGCCGCAGGGTCGCCAGGAACGTCGACGGGGGCTCGACCGGCTCGATCGTGCGCTGGACACGACCGGCGAGGAAGTCGTCGATCCAGCCGTCGGTCGTGACCTCGGTGACCGGGAGCGGCGTGTCGTCGAACCCGTGGAGCAGGGCCAGCAGGTCCGCGGAGGTGGGCAGCGGCGGTTTCTCGCGGTCCGGGTCGCGGCGGAGGTATTCGAGACCGGAGCGCAGCAGTTCGGGGTCCACGCTCACCCAGCGGCCGCGCAGCCGGACCAGTGACGACTTCGCGGCCGCCAGCCCGGCGAGTTCTTCGTCGGTCAGGGCGTCTTCCCCGACGGCGAGCGCCCAGCGGTAGGAGGCGAGCTGGTGACGGCCGAGCCGATGCACGGCGGCCTGGTCGACCGGCGCGCCGCGCACGGACAGCTTGAGCGCCAGCTTGCGCCTGCCGCCCCAGCTCGCCGGGAGCTGGACGTCGAATCCGGCCGCCACCAGCCGTTCCGCGCCGCCGTCGAGGAACTCCACGGTTTCGGCGACAGTGAGGTCGTAGATACCCGGCTTCTCGGCCTCGACCGCGGGGCCGAGCAGCGGCAGCACACCGGCGGCGCGCTCCAGCTCGGCGGTGAACAGGCCCTCGGGGTCGGTGAACTTGGCGCCGGCCTCACCGGACCAGACGTCTTCCGCCGGAAGCAGGAGGCTCGGATCGGCCGTGGAGCGCAGGAGGAACCGCAACTGCCACTTGGTCCCGTCGCCGGTCTGGTCGTCGGGGTCGTCGGCCGGGCCGTGCAGCGTGGGGACCTCGTCGAGCCGGAAGCAGACGGTGCCCTCGGTCAGGTCGGTGTCGCCGACCGCGTCCCAGGCGGCGATGCCCTCGGCGACGATCCCCATGCGGCCCGGCGCCTGGCCGATCCGGTCGTCGGCGCTCTTCAGCGCGTGGAGCCACGACCCGAACGGGCCCTCACGGCCATCGCTTTCCGTGGCATGTCCGGCGGCGGCCAGGCGATCGCGGACCGCCGCGTCGACCAGGGTGTGGAGCGCGTCGGTGACGAGCGCCGCCGGATCCGGCCCGGGATGTTCGGCCCGGCCGACCGGCGGGGTGGCCGCGATCAGCGCCCGGACCGCGACCGCGTCACCTCCCCGGGCCACGGGCCGCCAGCGTGCCCGCGCCACGATCTCGTTCCGCACGAGCGTGGGCAGCACGCGGCCGCGGCGCACCAGATCGTCCGCCAGCCGGACGACGGCGCGGAGATGGCGGACCGAGGTGCCGTAGCCGACCGTCTCGGCCAGGTCCTCCAGCTCCGATGGGTCGATCAGGAGCGCGGGCACCGACCAGGGTTCCAGCGTCAGCTCCTGCTGCGGGCGGCCGCGGGAGCCCAGTTCGGGCGAGGCGACCGGACCGCCGCGACGCGACGGAAGCAGAAGAACGGCCGACGCCGGTTTGCCGGGGTGCAAGGCGGTCAGATCCGCGACCGACGCGGCGAACGGGTGCGGCCGGGCCGCGCTCGACGGCCGCATCGACGTCGTCGCCGGGCGGTCGCCGTGCTCGCCCCAGAGCACGATCCCGCGGCCCCGGGACCACAGGCCGTGCACGACGAGTGGCGACATGGTCCTCCTTCCGCGGTCTGGTCCCTCCAGCATGCCCGGGACCGATCAGCGTCCGGTCAGCGAGGGTCACACCATCGTGTGGCTAGGCGGCGGCCGACCGCTCTTCTAACCTGATCAGTTCATCCCCACACGGAAGCGATCCTTCGATGACCGACGGAGAAGCACGCGCCGGCGTGCTTTCGAAACGCGCGCTCGTGATCGCGTCGCACGCCGTGGAGCGAGCCGCGCTCGCCGAAGGCACCGACGAAGACATGGTCGTCCTCGCGCTCTTCCAGCGACTGCCCTACTTCGAACGGGAACGGGAGGTCTACGCCAGGATCGCGCGCCGCGCGGCCGTCACTGTCGTCGGGATGGTCGATTCGGGCCGTCCGGACCTGCCGCACGGCGTGACCCCTGTCCTGTTGCGTGCCGAGGAGAGCCTCGCCCACGAGTGGTCGGTCGCGGTGCTCACCTCGACCTTCGGCGGCTCGGTCGTCGCCCAGGACCTCGACGATGTCGACCCGTCGGCGTCCACGGTGGAAGCCGCGCGGCGGTTCCAGGGCCGCTGGGGTTTCCGCCGCGACGAGGCCTACGCCGAGGTCGTCCGCCTGCGCGACGCGCTCGGTGATCGCCTGCCGCCCACCGCGCGGATCAAGATCGACGAAGTGCTGAACAGCGTGACGACTCCTGCGGCGGCTCCCGTGGAGAACCGGGCGGAAGCGGCGCTGCGTCACCTCGCCGGGCGACTGGAACGGCGCGCGCCGTCGAAACCGGAGGAACCGGCGCTCGCGATCGATCCCGACACCGGGCTGGCGACCATGGCCGGGATCTCCGGCTGGCTGGGCGCGTCGACCGACACCGTCCCCCTCGGGCTGATCATGATCACCGTCGACGATCTCGCCGAGGTCGGCAGACGCCACGGCGACCGGGTCAGGATGCACACCGAACAGAACATCGCGGACCTGATCCGCGAGGATCTGCGCCCTCTTGACAGAGCCGTGCGGCTCGGAACCGACGAATTCCTCCTCGTTCAGCCCGCTTTGGACGCCGCCGACCTCACCGAACACAGCCTCCGTCTCGAACGGCGGCTCGGCGCGCTCCACGCGACCTACCCGTTCGTGGATCTACATCCGCGGACGACCACCATGCTCACCCGGAAGCGGCCACTTCCCGTGCACTCCCTGCGCGGACAGCTGAAACAGGTGCGGTCGACGGCGTTGTGGCCGCCCAGCCAGGGCATGCTCCCGACACCGAACGGCACTGGTTCGACCTGGTTCCACTGATACGGTCACTCCGGTGGATACCGTCCTGGACACGATCGATCCGCGCGAGGCGCTGACGATCCTCGGCCCCTCGAAAGCCAAGATCCGCGGCGGTGACGCGTCCGGGGAGACCGGCGAGGTGTGGCCCGAACCGCTGCTACGCGCGCGGGCCGACGTCCTGGAGCGGTCCAAGGTGGACAACGGTGGGTTGCGGCAGGCCTGGCTGCGCTACACCGGGAACTTCTACCGGAACGTCGGCGGCGCGCTGGCCGAGGCCGCCGGAAGCGGTCGGTTGCTGCTCCTCAGCGGCGGCTACGGCATCTTGCGCGCCGACGAGCCGAGCCTACTACGACCGGAAACTCAAACTCGGCGACTGGCCGTCCGGAGTGCTGGAAAGCGCCGTACTCGGGGAGGCGCGCCGGATCGGGGCGACGAAGGTGGTCACGTTCGTGTCCGCCAGCGCCGACTACGCGAAACTGATCCGGCGAATCCCTTGGGACACCTCGGAAATCGGCGGCGTGCTGGTCACGATCGACTTTCATGGCGGCGGCGCGCAGGTCGAGGTGCCACGGCGGCTGGCTCACGCCTTCGGCGCATGGTGGCGCCGGTCGCCGTCGGACTACCCGCCGGGCATGGTCACCGAAGAACTCGGGTGAACCCGGTCACGGCGACTCGGCTTCGGACAGCAGGCGCGCGGCGCGGAGGAACGCCGCCCGGTCACCGGCGGAAAGCCGTCCGAGCAACCGTTCCTCCTGCTCCTGGATCTTCGACTGAGCCGACCTTCGCGCGGTGCGGCCGGCTTCGGTGATCCCCAGCAGCCGGACCCGGCGATCCTTCGGGTCCGGCTCGCGGGTGATCAGCCCGTCCTCTTGAAGGTTGTCGAGGGTGCCGATGATCCGAGTCTTGTCCGCGCCGATCGCCTTCGCGAGGGCGGCCTGCGTGCGGACGGGCCCGTCGTCGAGCGCGCTCAGCACCACGTAGCCCCACATGGTCAACCCGTGCTCGGCCAGCACCGGCGTCTCGGCGTTCATCAGCCGTCGCATCAGCCCGCCGAGCATCGCCGCGAGATCCGGCCTCCCCTGCTCCGCCATGCGCAGACCATACCGACCTGGTCGGCGGAACCTGTTGACGAACTCGTACGCATGCGTAGATGATACGCGCATGCCTATCGATGAACTTCGCATCCTCGACGCCCTTGTGACCCGGGCCAGCCTCGACCTCGTCAGCGAGATCGCCCCCGCGGATCTGACCAAGCCGACCCCGTGCAGCGCATGGACCTTGCACGGCCTGCTGGCGCATATGACCACCCAGCACCACGGTTTCGCCGCCGCGGCCGAGAGCGAGAGCCACCTCGACCATTGGCGGCTGCTCCCGCTGGACGACGACCCCGTCGCCACCTACCGCGCCTCGGTGAACCGGGTCCTGAACGCTTTCGCCCCCCACGACCTCGCCGACCGGAAGTTCGCTCTTCCCGAGTTCTCCACCGAAATCACCTTCACCGCGGAGCAGGCACTGGGCTTCCATTTCGTCGACTACCTGGTGCACTCCTGGGACGTGGCCAAAACCCTCGGCCTGCCGCTCGAGTTCCAGCGCGAGGTGCTCGACGCCGGACTGGGCTTCGCAAAGGCGATCCCGGACGGGAAGAACCGGAAGGCTCCGGGCGCCGCCTTCGGCCCGGCCGTCGACACACCAGGGCAGTCCGATCTGGACACGATCGTCGCCCTGCTCGGCCGATCGCCGTCGTGGCCGGATCAGGTGGTCGCGGCGTGATGCGCGGCCTCGAGGATCCGGGCGGTGACCAGCTCCGGTTTCTCCAGGGACAGCCCATGAGTCGTCTTGGGAACGACTTCGACCTCGATGCGCGGATTCAGCGAGTCGAGCCGGGCCGCCACCTCGCGGGCACACTGGATGACACTGCGTTCGGCGACGATGATCCGGGTGGGCACATCGATCGCCGACAACTCGTCATCGCTGAACAGGTGCATCTCCGGTAGTCGCTGTTTGTACTTGAGCGCGGCGAACAACAGGGGCCGCACGGTGTGCCGCACGTCCGGATCGCCGGAAGCCACCAGCCGGAGAAGCCACTTGGGCAGGAACCAGAGGAAGATCTCCCGGAAGCTCCACCAGATGAAGCTCCGGTCGATCACACCGAACCCCGCGGCTTCGATGGCGACGACACCGGCGATCCGGTCGGTCGTCCGGGTGGCGAGGTTCAAGGCGAGCCAGCCACCTCGCGATACGCCGGCGAGGTGGACCTTTTCGTGGCCGGTTCCCGCGAGCACCCCGTCGACGACCTCGGCGAGCCAGTCCGCGCAGTCCTCCACGGACTCCATGGGAGCGGCCTGGATCGATCGCCCCGGCTCGCCGATGCTGTCGACCGCGTGGATCCGGTGCCGGGCGGCGAGTTCGGCGATATGCGGATACCAGGACAGCGAGGTGCCCATTCCCCCGGAAAGCAGCACGATCGGCGGACCGTCTTCCGGCCCGCAACTCCGGACACGGGTCGGACCGAACCTCGTCTCGATGTCCAGTTCCTCGGCGGGAACCGGCCACTTCCGCAGGATCGCGTCATAAGTGGCGAAGAAGCGCTCCTCGGCCTTCTTGTCGGTGAACTCCCCCAGCATCGGACCTCCTCGAAGTTTTTATAGTGCACTTGCACCATAACAGTGGGTGGCCGTTCCCGCCAGCCCTCGCCGGCATGGCAGAGTGATCGCGTGCCGAAACGTGTCGACCACCAAGAGCGCAGGCGCGAAATCGCGGAGGCCCTTTTCCGGATCGCCGCCGCCCAAGGCCTGCAGGCGGTCACCCTGCGCGCGGTGGCCGCGGAGGCGGGCATCTCGATGAACCTGGTCCAGTACTACTTCCCGACCAAGGAAGAGATGCTGCGGTTCGCCTGGCAGCGGGTCGTCGAACTGACCGGCGAGATCGCCGGGAAGAGCATCGGCGAGGCGATGAAGACGGGGGACGAACGCACCATCGTGCGCGCCTACCTGACCGCCGTCCTGCCGGACGGCGAACGCCGCCGCATGCTGGCCGCGGTCCAGATCGCGTACTTCGCCGTCGACGTCACGCGCGGGAGCCAGGATCCCGATCAGGAACCCCTTCTGCCCCACTTGGTCCACGCGATCGCCGGCCTGCTCCGGGCGGCGCAGGAGAAGGGTGCCGTCCCCGTCCGCCTCGACCCCCTGCTCGAGGCGGACGCGCTCGCGACGATGTCCGCCGGTCTGGTCACGGGGATCATGGTCGACGCCCACACGGCCGAACGCGCGTCGGAGATCGTCGACTATCGGCTCGACGGAGTGTTCACCGGCGTTCGATGAGCGCCTCGATACCGTCCAGGATGCGACCGAGGCCGAACTCGACGTCGGCCTCCTCAATACCCTCCTCGCCGTACGCCTCACCGGAAATCACGGCGGCGACGCGCGTATAGCCCCGCCCTCCGAGGCGCGGGCCGAGGAACGCGCTCAGCGCCCGGACCTGATCAGGCGGGCTCGCGTTCACGTCCCGGAGCAAGGAAGCGGTACTGCGGACCCATCCGTCGACCAGGACGGCGCAGCCGGTCACGTCCTGGACGCTCAGGCCCGAGTCCGCCATCCCCTCGAGGAAGTTCTCCAGCCACCCCAGCAGATTCGGCGTACTCGGCGCCCTCCGCACCGGCAGGTCGATCAGCCACGGATGGCGGCGACAGCGTTCGAGGAGCGTGCGCGCCCAGGCGGTGACCGCGGCGCGCCAATCGCCGGACACCGGCTCCGGTGGCGGCCCCCACGCCGCCTCGGCCACCAGGACGAGTAGCTCCTCTTTGGAGCTCAGATATCGGTAGAGGGCGTTCGCGGTGATGCCGAGACGTTTGGCGATCGACGGCATGGACAGCGCCGCGTAACCCTCCGCGTCCGCCTGCGCGATGGCCGCGTCGACGATCTGCTCGAGGCTGTATCCCGGTTTCGGCCCGCGCCGCGGCGCCGGGGCGTGACCCCACGCCAGCGCGGTGCCTGGTGGCAGCAACTCGATCTCCACGTCGTCCATGGCCGCATTGTTGCACCTAAAACAGGTAAAGTCATACACTGTTCATGGTATACACAGTTAATTACTGAGTTGGGGGATCGACCATGACCGAACCGACCAGGCGGAACGTGCTTCGCGGGGCGGCGGCGCTGGCCATCGGCGGAGCCGCCGCGACCTTCGGGAGCAGCGGATCCGCCTTCGCCGAGCAGAATCCGCGCTACCCGTTCGTCGAAGGTGCGTTCGCGCCGGTGAAAGAGGAGGTGACGGCATTCGGTCTGCCGGTCACCGGCCGCATTCCCCAGGACCTCCGCGGTCGATATCTGCGCACCGGGCCGAACGTGCTCGGGCTCGAAGACCCGCGCGCCCACCACTGGATGCTGGGCGAGGGGATGGTGCACGGCGTCCGGCTGCGCGACGGGAAGGCCGAGTGGTACCGCAACCGGTGGGTGCGTTCGTCCGGTGTCGCGGCGAAACTCGGCGAGCGGTACCCGTGGCCGGTGCCCGCCGAGGATTTCGCGCCGAACACGCACGTGATCGGCCACCACGGCCGCATCCTCGCCCTTCAGGAGTCCGGCGCTCCGCCGTACGAACTCGACGGCGAGCTGAACACGTTGGGGCCGTTCGACTTCGCCGGTTCGCTGGCAGGCTCCTACACCGCGCACACCAAGTTCGACGCCCGCGCCGACGAGCTGCACGCGGTGACCTATCACCCGACGTGGGATCACGTACGGCACCTGATGGTCGACCGGACCGGCCGGGTCGTGCGCACCACCAGGATCCCGGTCACCGACAGCCCGATGATGCACGACTTCGGGCTCACCGAGAACTACGTGGTCGTCTTCGACGTGCCGGTCACCTTCGATCCGCAGCCGGGCAAGGTCGTGCCCTACAAGTGGAACACGGGCCATCCGGCCAGGGTGGGGGTGATGAACCGCGACGGCGGCCCGGTCCGCTGGTTCGGGGTGGATCCGGTGTTCTATTCGCATACGCTCAACGCCTACGAACAGGGCTCCACGGTGGTGGTCGACCTGACCACGATGCCGGGTCCGTTCGAGGTGGCCGGCAAGCAGGGCTTCGGCGGCCCGTCGGCGTCGGGACCGCCGGTGCTGGAGCGCTGGACGATCGATCTCGCGCAAGGACGGGTCCGGCGCCGAGTTCTCGACGACCGGCCGCAGGAGTTCCCGCGGGTCAACGAAAGCCTCGTATCGCGGCGGCACAGGTACGGGTACTCGGCCTCTCCCGGCGAACTGTTCGACGTCTACTTGGACAAGCCCTCCGGCTCCTTCGGCAACGCGCTGATCAAGCACGACCTGCGGAACGGGCGTTCGGAGGTGCACCGCTTCGGCCGGGGCGCCGACGCGAGCGAAGCGGTGTTCGTGCCGTCGTCCCGCAGCAAGTCCGAAGACGACGGCTACGCCCTCGCCTACGTGAACAATCCCGACCGCAACGCCTCGGATCTGGTGATCCTCGCGGCGCAGGACTTCACCGCGAAGCCACTGGCCCGCATCCATCTGCCGAGGCCGGTGCCGCTGGGCTTCCACGGCAGCTGGGTCGCCGACTGACGGATCGGGGCGGTCGCCGGACGTCCGGCGACCGCCCCTCGGGTTCACCCGCCGGTGAGCACCTCCTCCAACGCGGCTGCGGAGTCCGGATACCGCTCGAGCAGCGCCAAGCCGGTGCGCGCGGTGCTCGCCCACGGCTCCTCACAGCCCAGCAGGCCCGCCACGGCGTCGCAGCTCGCCGGATGCGCCGCCAGCAACGCGAGGCCGCCTCCCCCGGTTTTCCTCGTCACCGCAAGGGGTTCCGGCTGGTCCTTCCAGGGCGGAACCCAGGCGTCGAGAGCTGTGAGCCTGCCGGGGAAGATCCGCCCTGCCTCACGCACGAGCAGCGGCACCAGCTCCGCGCCCCGGGACCGCAACGTGGTGATCAACGTCGGCAACCACGGCAGCAGCAGCCTGTCCGGCAGCTCGGCGAAAGCGTTCGACACCGCCTCGACGACGAAGTCGGCCAATCCCGGCGCCGGCTCCAACGCGTGGACGAAACCGCTGAGGTAGCGCGGATAAGCCGGCAGCACCATCGGGTTCGCCAGCAGTCCGGCGCAGCGCTCACGCAGTTCCGCACGCGTGAGACGGCCGAGCTGGACCTGCGCCGCCCACAACAGCGCCACCTTCGACGGCTCCTCCGGATGCGATCCGGCGATCGCCAGCTCCAGCTGCGTACGGTCGCACCCCAGGGACAACGCGAGCGCCTCCATGCTGAACAGGAAGCCCAGCATCGCGGCGACCTGCTCGACACCGGCCTCCTCGTCGGCGAAGGTCGCCGGGAGCAGCGTGCAGTAGTGCGCGTACCCCGTCCGGACGAAGTCCTCGATCCACCGGGGCAGCACCGGCTCGCTGGTCCGGTAGTGCGCCAGCAGCCTCCGCACCCGCCGCAGCACTTCCGGGGCGCCGTCGACGGTGCGTTCGGTGGCCAGTACCTCCAGGGCACGTGTGCCCAGCTCTCCCGCCAGCCGCGCGCTGCGAAGGTAGAGCGTCGCGTCTTCGACCGCCCCGAGCACCTTCGCCGCGGTGGCCTGCGGATGGTAAGCGGCACGCCGAAGCCGTTGCTCCAGCACCTGTTCGACACTGACGCCCTCATAGCCCAGCTCGATGAGGGCTCGCTGGTGGGTGCCCAGCGCCAGATCCCACGACTCCTGGATCGGCCGTTCACCGAGCCGCCGCTCCCCCATGATCGGCCGCGCCGCACCGTGGGGCATCAGGTAGCGCAGCATCCAGAGCAGATCGGAACAGGGCTCCAGCTCCGGCCTCGACGCGATGTCGAGCAGCGCCCGTTGCACACCTCGTTGCTGCAGCTTGAGGTTCAGGGGTTCGAGCCGGTCGTGAACGTCACGCGCCAGCGGCGGCAACGCGTCGTAGCCGACCTGGCCGATCCGGTCCCCGCCCATCATGATCTCGACGAGGCGGCGCACGTCACGCCTGCCGGGCACGACGTCCTTTTCGATACAGGTGACCGCCGCGTCCTGGAAGTCGTACGGCGTCGGCTTGGCCCGGTCGCGCAGACCCGCCAGCAGGATCGAGGTCTCGAACACCGCGATGGCGTCTGCGGTCGAGGCCAGGTACCCGTTGCGCCGCGCCGCGCGGACGATCTCGACCGACCACCCCAGCAGTTCCGCCTCGTCCAGCCGGTCGAGCACCGGAGGTCGTTGCAGGAAACCCGAAAGCTGGTCCGACGCCACCGGATCCGGTGCCGGCGCGGGCAACTCCGCGGCCTTCCGCTTCGGCCCTCCTACCTGTCCTTCCAGCTGGAACTGCTTCACCTTGGTGCGCTTCAGGTTCTTCGCCCACTCGGTCGCGGCGATCGACACCGATCCCCCGGCGAGCCCGAACTGCGCCTCGATCGAGGCGTGGCTCGACGGGATGAGCCCGTACTGCCACGTGCTCTCGCTGCGCTGGCTGATCACGAACCCGTCCGTACCCTCGACGCCGAACTCCGCGACCCGGCTGGCCGCGTGGAAGGCACCGCAGATGTAGAGACAGTCCGCGGGATCCGCACCCGAGGCGGCGAGGTGCTCGCGCATCCGGGTCCACATGTAGCGCTCGCGGTCTTCGTCCACCCGGACACGCCGGGTGTCGCCCGGCGCGAGACGACGGAACAGGCTGCCGATCAGGAACATCACCTGCCGGTAGGTGTCGTGGTCGCTGTCGCCGAGCGGCAGCTCGACGTACTGGTGCCACCACTCCGACCAGTGCCGCACCCGCCCGTGCCGCAGCAGGTGTTCCTCGAGTTCGGCGAACCGGGGCCGGAGGTCACCGATCTCGACACCGACCGCGTCACCGTGCAACGCCGCCTCTTCCTCGGCGGGCGGCGTGTCCGGCTCCGGGGACGGTTCGCGTTCGTTCCACTGGAAGACGTGGTCCGCCGACCGGTCGACGAGGACGAGCTCGACTCCCGGGGTGTCGAGGGCGTACGCGATCGCCTGGTACTCGGCCGAAGCCTCGGTGATCGGCGCGACCACGGACAGGGGCGCCCACTCCGCGGGGAATCCCTTCACCTCCGTCGCGAACGCCTGGACCGCCACCGGGAGACGGCAGTTGCGCAGCTCGGTCAGCAATGGCGCCATGTCTTCGCACAGCTCGAGGTAGACCACCTTCGGCTGTTTCTCCCGCAACCGCCGTGCCATCGCCACGGCCGAAGCCGGGGAATGATGGCAGACCGGGAAGATCTCCAAAGGCTCGCGCACCGCGCGGTCGACGTCGTCGACGAGCCCGAGCAGGATGCCCTCCAGTGCGCCGGGCCCGTCGGCGAAGGCGGCCGCGGCCTCCTGCAACTGGCCGCGCAACGCCTCGAAGGCGCCGCTCACGAGAGGGAGGCGATCGCGTCGCGGCCGCCGTCGAGGAACTCGGGCCAGTCCCCGCCCTCGTCCTTGCTGCGCGGCTCGACGACGCCGTGCAGGTACTTGTTGAGGATCGCCAGATCCTCCGGCTCGCGACGGGCGAGCGAACCGACCAGCGAAGACGCCAGCGTGCGGGCGGTCAGCTCGTGTTCGCCGAAGAAGTTGCTGTGCAGCACCGCGTCTTCGAGCACGCCGATCTGTTCGGCGGTGGACAACGCGGACTCCAGCTTCTCGTCGTCGCTGCCCGCCGACGCCGCCGCGGCACGCAGGTCGCCGAAGCTGCGCAGCAGCACGTCGAGCAGCGTGGGCGGCACGTCCAGCTCGATCTGGTGGCGGCGCAGGAGTTCCTCGGTGCGGAAGCGGACGATCTCGGCCTCGCTCTTCTTGTTGGTCACCACAGGGATGCGGACGAAGTTGAAGCGACGCTTGAGCGCGGACGACAGGTCGTTGACCCCGCGGTCGCGGCTGTTCGCGGTGGCGATCACGGAGAAACCGGGCTTGGCGAAGACGATGCCGTCACTGTCCAGTTCCGGTACCGAGATGTACTTCTCCGACAGGATCGAGATCAGCGCGTCCTGCACGTCGCTGGTGGAGCGGGTCAGCTCCTCGAAACGGCCGATCGAACCCGCCTCCATCGCGGTCATGATCGGCGACGGGATCATCGACTCGCGGGACTGGCCCTTGGCGATGACCATGGAGACGTTCCATGAGTACTTGATGTGGTCCTCGGTGGTGCCGGCGGTGCCCTGCACGACGAGCGTGGAGTTGCGGGAGATGGCCGCGGCCAGCAGTTCGGCGAGCCAGCTCTTGCCGGTGCCGGGGTCGCCGATCAGCAGAAGGCCGCGGTCGGAGGCGAGGGTGACGATGGCCCGCTCGACGATGTTCCGGTCGCCGAACCATTTCTGCGAGATCTCGCGGTCGAGGCCGTCGGCGCGTTCGGAACCGAGGATGAACAGGCGCAGCATCTTCGGGGACAGACGCCAGGCGAACGGCTTGGGGTTGTCGTCGACCGACTCCAGCCAGTCCAGCTCTTCGGCGTACTTGATCTCGGCGGGGGCGCGCAACAGGTCGGACATGTCTTGCCTTTCGGGAGGTTCAGGAGGTGAGGAAAGTCTTGAGTTCGTGGACGAGCTTGGTGATGTGGCCGGAGATCACCGGCGTGCCGAGATCCTTGAAGCGCTCGCGGAACCAGGGGTTCACGCTGCCCCGGCCGGCGCTGGTGACCGAGCCGACCGGGATGAACTTCGCCCCGGACCGGTGGATCGCGGCCATGCTTTCGAAGAGCTGCTCGACGCGGGTCTCGTAGAAGTCCGAGATCCACACCACCACGGTGTTCGCGGGTTCGGCGATCTTCGGCTGGGTCAGCGCCATCGCGACCATGCCGTCGTTGCCGCCGCCGAGGTTGGTGCGCAACAGCGTTTCGAAGGGATCGTGCACCCACGGCGTGAGGTCGAGCGCCTGGGTGTCGTAGGCGATCAGGTGAACGTCCACTTTAGGCAGCCCGGCGAAGATCGAAGCCAGCACCGCGCAGTTGACCATCGAGTCCACCATGGAGCCCGACTGGTCGACGACCGCGATGAGCCGCTGCGGCGTGGTCTTCTTCGCGGTCTGCTTGTAGTAGAGGCGATCGACGTAGAGCCGCTCCTCGTCGGGGCTCCAGTTGGTGAGGTTCTTCCAGATGGTGCGATCGAGGTCGAGGTTGCGGAACACGCGCTTCGGCGGGACCGAACGGTCCACCTTGCCCGTCGAGGCCTTCTCGACCTGGGTCCGCAGGACCTCCGCGATCTCGTCGACGTAGCGGCGGATGAGCGATTTGGCGTTGGCCAACGCCACTCCGGACAGGTTGTCCTTGTCCCGCAACAACTGTTCGATGAGCGACATGCTCGGGCTCAGCTTCGCCGCGAGCGCCGGGTCGGCGAGGACCTCACGCAGATGCATCCGTTTGACCAGGTCCGCCTCGATGCCGCCGAGCTCCGGGCCGATGGCCGGGAGCAGGGTGCTCAGGTCGGGCGCGCCACCACCGCCGGTGCCGCCGAGGCCGGTCGGGGCGCCGCCGCGACGACCTCCGCGCAACTCGCCCGGACGGCAGCCCAACGCGCGCTCCAGCCAGCCCGCGTCGGCCTGCCAGCGGGACAGCTGCCCCGCCGTCACCGTGGGCGGCGCCGGAGCGAAGACGTTGAGCAGCACCTTCGACACGAGCGCCGCGCGCCGCACTTCCGCGGCCTTGTCCCGGCTCTCCTCGGCTTCGGGGACCATCAGCCCGTCGAACTCGGCCGCCAGCTCCGGATGACGCTGGACGATCGAGTCGACCGCGACGTTCGGATCCAGCACGGCGGACGGCAGGCCGACGTCCTCGACCACGGCCACACTCGCCGATTCGAGCGCGGCCTGCTCCTCGGTGTCGAAGAGCCGGGCGAGCAGCCGCCAGTACAGGACCTGGCGGCGGTTGTCCTCGGGTTCGGTCATTTCCGCAACAGCCTTCCGGCGCGTTCGCGCAGTACGGCCGCGGCGTCGGTGGCCGCCTTCTCGGCTTTCACCCCGGCCTTGTCCGTGGTGCCGCCTGCCCAGGCTCCGGCGTGCACGGCGGTGGTCTTCTTGCGCACGATGGTTTCGACGGCGAGCGGCTGGAGGCGGAATCCGCCGTCCCACCGGATCAGGCCGATGCACGCGCTGGAACCCGCGACCGCCTTGGGTGTCAGCGGGCCGGCGGCCGGGATGCGATCGGTCTCGACGGAAAGCCGATTCCCGGCGAAGGTGAACGTGAGCGCGTCTTCGTCTCCCTCGATCCCGTACCCCTCGAGGAAGACGGGAACGGCGAGTCGCACCGGGTGCCGATCCAGCGGCTCGACCGTCGGCGTGACGGCCTTCGGCAGAGCGACGCGCGCGGTCGAGAACGCGTCCGCGGGCTCTCCGAGACGGGCAAGTTCGTCTCGCCAGAGGACGTCGCCCTCCGCGGTGACCGGCATGTCGGCGAGGTCCATCGAGCGGCCCTCGCTGATCGCCGTGAGCAGGGAAAGATGCGGGCGCAGCAACTGCCAGATCCCGGCGCCGATGATCGTGTCCGGCTTCGGCGCGGTCACGTTCGCGCGCACGAGCCGCGGCGGGGTGCCGTCTTCGGGTTCGAACACCGCGTGGACCTGGGCCTGCGCGGCCGTCGCATGTTCCAGCAGGTCGACCCCGAGAGGCAACAGGCGACCGGTGACCGTGCCGATCACCGGCGTCGCCGCCGCCCCGGGCAGGGTCAGCAGCATTCCGCGCGACCACAGGTCGCCCCAGCGCCGGGCGGGGATCCGCTCCAGCGCCGCTCCAGGACAGGACGCCGCGAGTTCCGCGGCGAAACCGTCGAGCAGGACGGCCAGCCGACGGAGGCTCGGTTCCGCGAGCAGCGCGGAGATCACCTGCGCCGAAGCCGAGATCAGGTCGTGGTCGATACCCTGCCAGCCCGCGCGGGCCAGATCGGACAGCCAGGACCGTGCGGCGACCAGGAGATTGAGCGGTTCCGGCTCGGCGGCTTGCCCGGCGGAGTCCTCGCCCAGCGGCCGGCCGGTCGCTTCGACCAGGCGCGCGAGAACCGCGTCGTGCACGGAGCCGAACACCGCGATCCGTGCCGCCGCAAGGGAAACGAAATGTTCCTCCCCTGCGGCACCAGCTGCGGTCTTCTCGGCCGCCTCGGCGACTCTGGACGCCAATGGCGACCCCGCGACGGCGTCAGCCAGCTCCGTCAAGCCCGCGATCTTCTGGGGACGCAGCAAGCCGGCGACGAGCACGTCGTCGAAGGCATCGACAACCGCCAGCGCCTCGTCGAGACCGGCGATGGGATCGGTGAGCAGATCGACACGCATCAGACCACCGCCCTCGTCGGCGGGAACCACTGCAGCTCCGGTACCGGCGCCGTCGACGGCTCGAATTCGAGGTAGGCCAAGTGCCGCAAGAACTGGCTGAACACGGAAGCGGCGGCGGTGTTGTCACCCTGCGACGGCCGCGTCGCGCTCATGGTCTGCGAAATGGCCTGCGCGGTCGGCTCCGGAACCTCGACGCGCAAGTACCGCGCGACCCGCTCCGCACCGTACTGAAGGGTGGATTCGTTGATCAGGGCGAGAATGTGGTTGCAGAACATGCCCCGGGCTCCGCCGCAGGGCCGGTTGTTGTTGGTACTGCAGGCAAACTCGTACGTGCTCGCCGCGACCGACGAGACGTACACCCGGCCGATGTCCGATCCGCTGGACACCACGCCCTGCACCCGTCCGTCGGCCAGTTCGACGAACGGGACCTTCGCGAGCTTGCGCGGGCGAGCGGGTGGCAACACCCTGGCCGTGCTTGCTCTTTCCCAGTCTGACAACGCATCTTCTCCTTGCGGGGTGTCTCGGTGGGGACTGGGATGAACCTAGCGGGAGGCACCGACAGTTTTGATCACATCCGGCTTTTCGCGAGCTGACCGGCCAGATCGGCGAGGCCGTCTGCGTGGAAGTCGAAGCGATCCATGGCCTTCGGCGGGTCCCCGACGGGCCTGGCGACGTAGGCGGTCCGGAGACCGACGCTCTGTGCTCCCCTCAGGTCCCATGCGTGGGCGGCGACCATCAGCAGCCGCTCCGGCCTCGTCTTGCTCAGCTCGACGGCCAGCTCGTAGACGGCCGGGTCCGGTTTGTAGGTCCGCGCCTCCTCGGCGGAGAGCGCTTGATGCCACCGGAGACCCGCATGGGCGTTGATCCGGAGCAGGCTCGTCCGGCCGGCGTTGGAGAGACCGATCAGCGGGTATCGCTCCGCGAGGCGAGCCAGCCCTTCGACGGTGTCGGGCCAGGGCGGAAGTCTCGGCACCACGTCGGTCTTAGTGACCAACTGGGCCGCTTCGCGGTCGAGAACGTCGCTCGGGGCGAACGGCCGTTCCCCCGCGACAATGCGCCGCTGCTCGGTCTCGATGTGGCCCAGCCACTGGCCGACCAGGTCATCCGCATCGGTGCCCGGCGCCGCTTGCCGGACCGCCTCGCGGATCCCGGCCGGTTCGTCGACGAGCGTGCCGAGTATGTCGAACACCAGGGCGTCGATCTCCACGGACAACCTCCAGGTAAGGGTTAAACTAGCAGTTAACCGCGAAGATACGAGAGGTCGGTAAGGGATGCAAGTAGCGTTAGACGATTACGTCCGGGCGGCGGGCGTCGCTACCGACCTGGTCAACACCGCCCCGAAGGTCTGGCACGGCGAAGACAAGCTTTCCGACCTGGAGTCTCTCGCCGCCTTCGCCGAGCTTCACGCACTGCCTGAGCCCACCCGGCCTGGTGATCTGCGTGCCGTTCATCGGTTACGCGTCACGGTGCGGGATCTGATCGACCACCCGGATCAGGCACGCCTCATCACCGGAGCCACCGCGCTCACCTCTTCGATCGGTGACGTCACTCTTCTGACCGACAGCGCACGATGGGCCGTTTCGGCCCGGCCTGACGCGACGGTCGCGGACTCCCTGGCCCTGGTCTGCGGCGTCGGGATACTCGGCGTCGTCCGGTCTCTCGGCGTGGAACGGTTCCGCGCCTGCGGCGCACCTACTTGCGGAGGTGCGTTCATCGACACAACACGTCCGGGGCGGCGTCGCTATTGCATGCCGGGATTATGCGGGAATCGCGTCAACGTCGCGAACCACCGGGCACGCAAGCTTTCTCAAGATGGATTTCGAGGCGCCGTAGGCGAAATGCCGTAGCAGCGGTTCGAGAATTCGGCCCATCAAATAATACTGCTCGCTTCGAAGTATGATGCACGAGAGTGAACCGTCTCGACAGCGAGCGAATCATGGCGGACAATCGGATGCGCGCGGCACCCTGCGACAATCCATTGTTGCGCTCAGTTCCCTTACTCCCATCATTTGGCGAAAAGGAACCCCATGCATGACGATGATGAGCCAGTAGGCCGAGTTCTCGGCAGGCGGCAGGCGTTGATCCTTCTCGGCGCCGCCGGCGCGACACTCACGGTCGCCGGATCCGCCACCGCGAGCGCCACCACCTTCAACGCGGGCACACCCGAGGTCTGCACGCTGGATTGCGTGGTCAAACCAGAGCAGATGGAGGGCCCGTACTTCGTCGACGAACGACTCAACCGCTCCGACATCCGCAGTGAGCCCTCCACCGGGCAACTGGTTCCCGGCACCGCGCTGGTGATCAACTTCACCGTTCAGCAAATCCGTCAGCAGCAGTGCACGCCACTACCGGGAGCCATGGTCGACCTCTGGCAGTGCGACGCGTTCGGGCTGTACTCCGACATTCCGTCCCAGGGAAGTCGCGGCCGCCGTTTCCTGCGCGGTTACCAGAACACCGACCAATCGGGAGCGGCCCGGTTCACCACCATTCTGCCAGGCTGGTACACGGGACGCACGCTGCATATCCACATCAAAATACGCACCGTCGGAACCAACGGCAGGCCGTACGAGTTCACCTCGCAGCTTTATTTCACGCCCGAGTTCGGCGCGGCCTATCTGCGGACCGAACCGTACCGGCGGAAAGGTCCGGCCGACACGACCAACAGCCGGGACTCGATCTACCGCAACGGCGGTGCCCAGATGCTGCTGCGTCCACAACAGACCGGCAGCGGCTACACGGCGGACTTCGCGATCGGTCTCGACCTGTCGAACACCCAAGTCGGCCGTCCCGACTAGAGCAAGCACAGGGCCCTCCCCGGCAAGCGCCGGGGAGGGCCCTGTGCACGCCGAGGTTGAAGACGGGCGCGGCCCCTCAAAAGACCTGGCACCTCTCATGACCGTCCACAAGGGACACCGCTCGGAGAAGTACGCCCGTTTCGGATGGTTTGCCCGATTTCACCAGGGGGTCGTGAGTGGTAATGAGCGTTCTAACCCTCATTACCACTCACGACCCCACTCGGAACCGTACATTTGGACATCGATCGGGCACGCGGGGCATGGTCAGCTTACGTCAGCCAGTTCGGCCCCGTGCTGGACCACGCCACGTCCGCCATACCCCTCAGACGCCGGCGATCTGCTGGATCCAGGGCCGGTACCGCGTGATGTTCGTGTAGGCGGTGGTCGTCTGCCGGTCGCTCGTCGAGGCGACGCCGACCTGACGGCCGGAGGCGAACATCGGGCCACCCGAGTCCCCACCGGCGGTGATGCCGTCGCCGCGGCGCGCGCACACCGCGATGCCGCCGTTGTAGTCACGGCAGGACACCGACGTGACCGACACGTTGGCGACCTTCAGGTAGCGGGACTGGCAGTTGATCTCCGAGCCGCACTGGCTGGTCGCGCCCCAGCCGTAGACCTGGACGGTCTGCCCCACGGAGACGTTGGCGGTGGTGCCCAGCGGCGAGTACGTCGCGTTCACCGGCGCGGTGAGCCGCACGATCGCGAGGTCGGCGCTCGGGTGCCGGGTGACGGTGGAGCCGGTGGCCATGGTGCCGCCGCTCTGCTGGTCGAGGCTGCCGATCCGGAAGGTGAACGTACCGCTACTGGCCACGCAGTGCTTCGCGGTCAGGATGTACTGAGGCGCGATGATCGTCGAGGTACAGGTTTGCCTGCCGTTGGCGAAGAGCCTGGCCGCCCACGGGCCGCTCGACGCGTTCTGGCCGCCGATGATCATCGGCTGGACGTCGGAGGACGGTTCCGCGGCGGACGCCACGGGGGCGGTGACGCCGAGCAGCGCCGCGAAGGCGGTGCCGGCGATCAGGGCGAAGGAGCGCAGTCGCATGGTTCCGACTCATTTCTGCGGCCCGGGTTCGGCCGCGCGATGGGGACGGGTGTGCTGATTCTGGTGCGCGGCAAGAGAAACCTGACACCGACGAAAGTCGTGCAGTGGATACCTATCTCTACGCCGCGACACCGCTAAGTGGCGCTCTAGGTAGCGGAACCGCCCGCCGGTTACGACGACCGGCTTCCGTCCACTTGAGACAGACGGCGGCATAACTCCAGGGACATAACCCGGCTCCGGGGCTTCCCGAAAACCGGGTCCGCCGCCAGAATCGCCATCATGACCACAGCACAGTGGACCCCGACCTACGGCGACCCCTTCGAGCCGGTTCCCTACCGTCCGGCGCGCGTGCCCGCGGAAGAATCGCTGGCCACCGCCGCCGATCTGCGCCGCCGCATGGACACCCGCCGCACCGTGCGGATGTTCTCGACGGACCCCGTGCCCGAACAGGTGGTGGTGGACGCCATCGCGGTGGCGGCCACGGCGCCCAGCGGCGCGCATCAGCAGCCATGGACGTTCGTGCTCATCAAGGACGCCGAGACCAAACAGCGGATCCGTGAGGCCGCCGAAGAGGAAGAACGCGTTTCGTACGAGGGCAGGCTCGGCGAGGAGTGGCTGTCCGCCTTGCGCCCGCTGGGCACCGACGCCGTCAAAACCCATCTCACCGACGCCCCGTACCTCATCGTGGTCTTCCAGCAGCGCTATTTCCTCGACGAGGACGGCACCAAGCACAAGCACTACTACGTCGACGAGTCGGTGGGCATCGCGGTCGGCATGCTGCTCACGGCGTTGCATCTGTCGGGGCTGGCCGCCTTGACGCATACGCCGTCGCCGATGCGGTTCCTCGGCGAACTACTCGAGCGGCCACTGAACGAGAAGGCGTTCGCCGTCATCCCGGTCGGCTATCCAGCCGACGACTGCGTGGTGCCGAACCTGGTGCGCAAGTCGATCGACCAGGTGCTGATCCGTCGATGACCATCCGCGCGGCCCGGATGTGTACGCGCACCCGGGCTGCGCGAAACACCGGCAAACAAGCATCCAAATTGCGCAATAGTGCAGTTTACTGCACACTTTGGCACATCTCTTGACATATCCGGCGGCGATTGGACAAAGTCTGGGCACCGAAGGCGACACGAAGGAGTGTTCTTCATGGCCGACCTGCCCTCAGTCTCCCGGCGGACACTGTTCGGCGGCGCGCTCGCCGCCGGAGCGCTCGCCGCGATCCCGACGAGCGCGACCGCGGCGGAAGAGGCGGAAAGCGCACCCCGCCGTCCTGGTCAGCGCAGCATGATCGGGGTCCCGTTCGAGCGGCACCAGACCGTCCGGATCGCGCTGATCGGTCTCGGCAATCGCGGTATGTCCATGATCGGCGGGTGGAGCGCCGTCCCGGGCGCCGTGGTCACCGCGGTCTGCGACATCCGCGCCGAGCGCGCGAAGGCCGCCGCGGACAAACTCGCCGCCGGCGGGCGTCCTCGCCCGGCTGAGTACGGCGGATCCGCCGACGCCTACCAGAAGATGCTCTCCCGCGACGACATCGACCTCGTTTACATCGCCACCCCGTGGGAGTTCCACTACCCCCAGGGCAAGGCGGCGCTGCTGGCAGGCAAGCACGTCGGCGTCGAACTCCCCATCGCCACCGAGCTCGACCAGTTGTGGGACCTCGTCAACACCAGCGAGCAGACCCGCAAACACCTGTTCCTGGCCGAGAACTGCAGCTACGGCCGCAACGAGCTGGCCATCCTCAAGATGGCGCACGAAGGCGTCTTCGGCGAGGTCACCAACGGACACGGCGGCTATTTGCACGACCTGCGCGAACTGCTGTTCTCCGACACGTATTACACCGACGCGTGGCGCCGGAAGTGGCACACCCGCAGCACCGCGAGTTTCTACCCGATGCACGGCCTCGCGCCGATCGCCGCCTGCATGGACGTCAACCGCGGCGACCGGTTCGCCACGTTGCGCGCCACGGCGACCGAGCCGAAGGGGCTCGCAGACTACCGGAAGCGCCACATGCCGCCGGGCCACCCGTCGTGGAAAGAGACCTATATCAACGGCGACCTGGTGACCTGCCTGATCGAGACCGAGCAGGGCCGGATCATCCGCGCCGAGCACGACGTCAGCTCGCCGCGTCCGTACAGCCGCATCAACAGCCTCGCCGGCAGCCGCGGCATCGTGGAGGACTACCCCGCCCGGATCTACGTCGAGCCCGACCACAGCGGCCACGCGTGGAAGGACTTCGGGCCGTACCGCGACCGTCACGACCACTGGCTGTGGAAGAAGCTCAAGGACGACCCGAACCTCGGCGGGCACGGCGGCATGGACTACGTGCTGCAGTGGCGGATCGTGCAGCAGATGCGCGCCGGGCTGGTGCCGGACATCGACGTCTACGACTCGGCGGCCTGGTGCTCCCCCGTGCCCTTGAGCGTGGTCTCCCTCGCTCGCGGCGGGAAACCGGTCGCGGTGCCGGACTTCACGCGCGGTGGCTGGACGAAACGCCGGGCGGGGCTGGACTCGCAGCCTTCGGAGATGCCCGGCTAGGACTCCGGCCCGTGAGCGGCAAAGCGAACGCGGCGAGTCCGTGAAGGCCTCCTTCCCTACATTCAGGGTAGGGAAGGAGGCCTTCACGGACTTTCCCGACTCCTGGCGTCCGATGAACGCGCCCACGGAGGTGGTCACGAGCGGCGATTCGGGTACACCTCCGCTGTGCGCATCCCGAAGACGGTGCCCGGTACTCATGCCGCGAAAGCCACCGTTGACCTACCCCTCGATAGCGTCCTCACCACTCACGAGGAGTAGCGAGGTACGACACGGTAGACACGGAGGTCCTTCGGGGTCCCCTTGGCGCGGAAACTCCGGCGCGGTCGCACGATCACCGCGCCGGGGTCCAGCTCGTCGACGACACTTCCGCTGGCCAGCACCTCGTCGCCGTCGGCGGCGGCCATGACGCGGGCGGCGATGTTCACGTCGACGCCGAGGTAGTCGTTACCGACCCGCCGCGGATTCCCTCGATGAAGCCCCGCGCGCAGGTGCGGGAGATAGCCCTCGGCCTTGATCACACTCACGGCGGAGCACGTCTCGTAAGCGGCGTTCACCGCCTCGCCCGGGTCGGCGAACACGGCCATCACGCCGTCGCCGAGGCCCTTCACGATGCTGCCGCGATGCCCGGTGACGACCGATTCGGTCACTTCGCCGACCGAACGCAGCAGCTCCAGCACGCGTTCGTCGCCCGCCTGCAACGCCCATGTCGAGAAGCCGACCAGATCGGTGAACAGCACCGTGATCCCGTCCGCGGACACCGGCGGCGCGCCGGACCGGCGGACGGCCTGCCAGGCCTGCACGGCGGCCAGCCCCAGCTCGCGGGTGGCGCTGGGCCGGTCCGCACCCGCCTCGGCGAGCAGCCGGGCGAGCCGGTCGGACGAGCGGCCCGTCGACGGCGCGAGCGGGTCACCCGGGACCAGCCTGCGGAGGAACCGCGCCCCGCGCACCAGTTCGCCGCGCTGATCCGTCGCGCGCAGGAACCTGCGGGTCCGGAGGTGCCACGGCTCGGGTCGTTCGGTCACGATCAAGACCCTAGCCCGCTCACCTCGCGTCCGTCGCACCTGTCACCGAGGTGACAAGAATGCGGACACCATTTCCCCTTTCCTCCCCCGCATGACAATTCACGAACTCGCCATTCCACATACACGTGACAAGATCGAAGCGCAAAGAAAACGCGAGAGATCTTTTCCTTTCCTCGTTGGTGACTTTCCACCTACATTCGGTTTCGAGCCCATTCAACGATGAAAGGACCTGACATGACGGAAACCCTCGTACGGAAGGGTGTTCGGCGGTTCTGCGCGGCCGGGATCGCGGCCGCCGTCGCCGGGACGGTCATGCTCGCCGCGGCGGGAACCGCTGCCGCCGTCGAAAAGAATCTCACGTACAAGGGCGGCTTCCCCATCATCGGCGACCAGAAGGTCGCGGTGGTCGTGAAGGCGGAAATCCCGGCGGCGGCGAAGGCCGGGGAGCCGGTTTCGGTGCCGTTCACCCTCGACGTCGACGCCGGTCAGGCCGCGGGCGACGGGCTCCGGCTCGTCGGTGCCAAGAAGCTCTCCGGCACGATCGGCTCGAAGGTGAACATCGCGCTCGGCGAGCAGAAGATCTCGATTCCCATCGAGCTGCCGATCCCGGACACCGAGGTACCCGCCGAAGGGCCGCTGAAGTTCACCGCGCAGGGCAAGGTCGACTTCACCATCCCCGCGGGCACCCCCGCCGGCGAGGCGACCAGCAGCGTGGACGCCGCGGCGACCTCGCATATCGTCACCGACAGCTCGCTCGGCGAGTTCGACGTCCAGCTCGCGCTCGACCCGCCCGACCAGGACGCCGTCCTCGGCAAGACGACCATCAGCTGAACCCCCGTCTTCCCCCGGCTCGGCGAGCCGGGGGAAGACGCGTCTTGACCTCCAGCGCACTGGAGGTCGCAAGCTGTCGATCATGCGGATCTGCGACAGGTGCGGTATCGAACATCCCGCCACTCCCGAGCCTCCCCGGTGCGTTCTCGACCGAGGCGAGGTCGGCATCGAGGAAGCCGGTGACCTCGGCGCGCACACCGGACGCTGGTGGACGCACGAGGAACTGATCTCCGTGCCGCACAAGACCTCGCACCGCGATCACGGACGTGGCCTGCACAGCATCAAACGGGAGCCGAACCTCGCGATCGGGCACTGGTCGTTCATCGCGGTGACCCCGGCGGGCACCCTGCTCTGGGATCCGCCGTCCTGGTTGGACACCGAGGTGCTCGACGTCGTGCGCGGGCTCGGCGACGTCGCCGTGATCGCCACCAGCCACCCGCACATGTTCGGCGCCCAGCTCGGCTGGAGCCGCGCGCTGGGCGGGGTTCCGGTGCTGGTCAACGAACGCAACCGCGAATGGCTGCCCGCCCCCGATCCGGCGTTCGAGTTCTGGGACGAGCGCGTGCAACCCCTGCCGGGCCTCGAACTCGTCCGGCTCGGCGGGCATATGCGCGGCAGCGCCGTGGCCAGGACGCCGGACGGCAGCATCCTGGCCGGGGACACGATCTCGGGCGGGCTCGCGCCGGACTGGGTTTCGTTCCAGCGCAACTTCCCCAAGCACATCCCGCTGTCGGGAGCCGTGGTCCGCCGCATCGTCGACCGGCTCGACGAGTTCTCCTACGACCGCCTCTACACCCTCGGTGGTGACACCATCGACCGGGATGCCCGCGCGGTGGTGCGCCGAAGCGCCGAAACCCATATCCGGTGGGTGAACGGCGACTTCGACCACCTCACTTGATCGCGCGTTTGTCCTTGCCGCGGAAGGTCAACGCGATGGCCCCCGCCATCGCCATGAAGAAGGCGACGGCCCACATCCCGGCGCGGAAGCTCCCGGTCAAACCCTGCAACCAGCCGGTGAGGTAGGGGCCGACGAAGCCCGACAGGTTACCGAAGGAGTTGATCAGGCCGATCCCGGCGGCGGCGCCGACTCCGGACAGGAAGGCGTTGGGCAGCTGCCAGAACACCGGGATCGCGGTGAACACGCCGACCGCGCAGAGGGTCACCGCGATCATCACCCACAGCGGCGAGCCGAGATACAGCGCGGCGGCGATCGCGACCGCGCCGACGAACGCGGCGATGGCGACGTGCCCCGCCCGTTCGCCGGTGCGGTCGGAATGCCGTGCCCACAACACCATGGCGACGGCGGCCACGGCGTACGGGATCGCCGTGATGAGCCCGATCTCCACGATGCTGTAGTTGGTCTGGAACTGCTCCTGGAAGCCCTTGATCACCTGCGGGAGGAAGAACGCGAGCACGTAGAGGCCGAAGATGATGCCGAAGTAGACGGCGCTCAGCGCGAGCACACGCGGATCGGTCAGCGCCGATCGGGTGCTCACCTCCTTGCCGACCTCACGGATGTCTTCCGCGTCGATCGCCGACTGCAACGCCGTGCGCTCGCCGGGGGTCAGCCACTTCGCGTCCTTCGGCTTGCTCGGCAGCAGGAAGAACACCGCCACCCCGAGCAGGATCGACGGCACCCCTTCGGCGAAGAACATGAACCGCCACCCGGCGTCGAAACCCAGGACGCCGTCGCCGTGCTTGATGAGCAGGGAGGAGACCGGGCTGCCGATGACCGACGAGAGCGGCACCGCGAGGAAGAACAGCGCGACGATCTTGGCCCGCTGCTTTCGCGGGAACCAGTAGGTCAGGTAAAGGATGATGCCGGGGAAGAACCCGGCCTCGGCGATCCCGAGCAGTACCCGGACGATGTAGAAGCTGACCTCGCCCTGGATGAACGCGGTGGCCGAGGCGACGATGCCCCAGGTGATCATGATCCGCGCGATCCAGATCCGGGCGCCGACCTTGTGCAGGATGACGTTGCTGGGCACTTCGAAGAAGAAGTACCCGACGAAGAACAGGCCCGCGCCGAGCCCGTAGGCGGCCGAGCTGATGCCGAGGTCGGCGTTCATGGTGAGCGCCGCGAACCCGACGTTGACCCGGTCGAGATAGTTGAGCAGATAGAGCAGCCCGAGTAACGGGACCAGCCGGATCATCGCCTTGCGCACCGCTGGCGCGGTGGACACCTCTGCCGTCTGTTCGTCCATCCGCGCGAGTGTAGAGGGCGATCAGAACAGCGGAGGCAGGAACGCACCGAAGTTTCCGCCGGCGGCCCGATCGGCGGGATCCGGGTCCACTTGGACCGAGTCGGGGTTCCGCGGGTCGTAGGTGACCTTCACCGTCGAGCCGCGGGCAGGGGCCTGAAGCGGCGGGGTGATCATCGTCGTGACGACGGTCCGCTCGCCGTCGTCCGTGGGGAACCGGACCTGCACGGTGAACCTGGGATTCCCCATCACCCAGACGTTCGTGAACTCGACGCCGAGTACCTGGCCCATCACCTGACGGCCCGTCTGGGCCAGCGCCTGCGCGCGGTCGTCCGCCTCGGCCTTGGTGACGAACGCCCGTCCCAGCACCATGATCATGACCAGCGCGGTCACCCCGGCCACGGCCGGAACGAGGTACGGCTCGTAGTAGACGATCCAGTCCACCTCGGTCCACGGTTCGGACGGCAGCCGCTTCCCCACCGCCTCGGGCGGCGTCCAGGAAGGGATCGCGACGCCGCTGCCCAGCGCGATGCCGAGGGACGCGGCGAGGCTGCTCGCCCGGAAGCCGATGCCCATCCCACGCAACGACATCCCGCCGCCCCACAGCATCGCGAACCCGAGCGACGAAGCCACCGTGATCGAGACGCTGAAGAACAGGACGAGCGAAACCGCCGGGCCCGCGTCGGGCCCCCACGCGTCGACGCGGTTCAGCGACATCAACCGGAAGCCGTCCAGCAGCCCGAGGGCGCCCGACCAGCCCGCCGCCGCCCAGGCGAGCGTCGTCGGCACGCCGAGCAGCCAGAGCCGCAGGCCGGGGCGGTGGGCCTGCCGGGGATCTCCCGGCAGGCCGAACTCGAAGGTCCCGAACATCGCCGCCGCCTAACTGTTGTGGGTGAACCCGCGACCGCGATCGACGTCGGCAGGGCGCGGTATGGCAAAAAGGTCATGTCGAGCGAGCAAGGCGCCCTGCCACCGCGATAGCGGGGCCTTCGGCCGGGCGGGTTCACGCGTATGGTCACTTCTCCGGACCTCTCGCAGCTCCGCCTACCAGCGCTAAGAGATCGGCCCGAACACGGCGACCTTCGCCGGGTCGGCGGGGTCGACGCGGGCTTCGTGGCGGGTGCCCGGCGCGTACTGCTGGATCGTCGCCAGCGGCGCGATCAGCTGCGTCACCGTCCGGTAGGTGGTGCCGTCAGTGCGGGTGACTTCGAGCGTCGCGGTGTACTGCGCCTGCCCGGCGATCTTCCGGCCGGTCGGCTCCAGCTCGCGGACCACCAGGGTGGCGGGCTCGCAGGTGTCGTAGAGCCGCCGCAGTTCGGTGCCGTAGGCCTGAAGCTCCTGCTGCTGACGCAGTTGCTCGTCCATCGGCAGCGCCATGAACGCCGCCATGTCCGGGTCGGCGTTGAGGCTCCGGAACGCCTGCGCGGCCAGCTGCGGCGTCGGCAGCTGCGGGGTGATGTCGTGACCCTGCGCGGCGGCGGCCTGCCGGAACTGCTCCGCGTGACGCTGGAAGTCCTGCTCGCCCCGCGTCATGCCCTGCTGCGTCGCTTCGTTGATCTTGTCGCGGATCTTCTTGAACATCGGGTGCCGCCTTTCGCCGTGTCGTTCGTGCTGGACACAGCTTCGGGCGGCCGTCCCGCTACCGAACCCAGGTTTTCCCGTCGTCGGTCGCGTCGAGGCAGGTCAGCGGCGCCCAGAAGACCGGTGAGGCCGCCGGTTCCGGCTTTTCGCGCCAGCGGGCGAGCCGGGACCGCTGCCAGGCGCACAGTTCGGTGACCGGATCCTCCCCGGCGAGCGCGGTGTCGACGGCGATGACGAGCTCGGACATCGGGTCCGAACCGGGCACCGCGGCCGAAGTCGGCAACGCCCAGACCGTGGCGGCGACCAGCCCCGCTCCGGCCGCGACGGCGGCGAGCAGCACACCGAACGGTTCGGCCAGACCGAAATCGCTCGCGCTGGCGCAGCCGATCAGCGCCACCCGCGCGGGCATGGTGTCCATTTCGGACAGCGCGAGGTCGGCGGCGGTGAACGGCCGGTGCGTTCCGATCGGCGCGGCCGTGCCGGGAAGGTCGGCGGAACAGGACAGATGGAGCGCGGTCTGCGCGCCGTATTCGTCGCGGACGCGGCTGACGTGTCCGACGAACACCAACCGGGCACAGGGGCCGGACAGCAGTTCGGCGAGCAGACGGCGGTCTGTGTCGGTGCGGCGGACCAGATCGAGCCCACGGACGGCGGCGGGAAGGACCGGGCCGTCGGCGATCCGCTTGTCGAGATGACGGATCAGCGGCGACGCCGGTTCTTGCTTGCCGAGCACGGAACCCAGTTCGCCGAAGGCACTCTGGCCGGGGATACGCGGGTCGAGCAGGTAGACGGGCGGACCGTCGCCGGCGGGCGGACGGCGCGGGATCGCGGCCGGGGCGAGCAGCGAGACGTCGGCGACGTCGAGCACGCGCTCGTCACTGTCGAAACAGCTGCCGATCTCGTCGATCTCGAGCACGTGGTCGGCCCGCCTGTCGGGCAGGGCGAGCAGCCCCCACGGGACACCGGCGAGGCTCGGGGACGGCTGGATCCGCAGGAGCGGGCGGGTTCCGCCGTCGGCGGCGCGCCGGAGCCGCTCGACCAGGTCCGCGGGCAGGATGTTGAGAGCGAGGACGCGGGCCAGGCGTTGTTCGCCGTCGAAGCTGCCGAAAGCGTCTTCGCTCAGTGAGCGACGGACGGCGTCGGCCGCGCTCTCGCCTTCGCGTGGTGTGGGCGACGCGGCGTCCAAGAATTGGCGAGCGGTCCCGACCAGGGCGAATTCGATCGGATGGGTGTGGACGGTGTCGAGGTCCTCGGTGGTCCGCCAGGTAAGGAAGGTGTGGCCGGCGTCGGCGTAGCGCAGGAGGAACGTCTCGCGTCCGGGCTTCGCAGACGGCCAGGTCTCGACGGTTTCGGCGACCGTGCGGGGTAGCTGATACCGCTCGGCGGCGCGGCGGAGCCACGGGTCCAGCTCCATGGGCGACGAGGGCGACCAGCGCAGCGCGGGCGGCGGGGCGAGCCGCAGCGGAAGCGACGACGTCACGGAACCCAGTGCCGCCAACGGAAGCCCTTCGGCCACCGGGCCCACTTCGAGGGTGGGCAGCGCGCCGGTGAGGTCGAGCGAGCGCCCCTCCACACCCGTGTACGCCCCGACGGCGCAGGTGCGCTCGATCAGTTCCGCCGCCAGCCTCGGCTCCTGGAGCTGCGCCAGCAGCGCCATCACCATTTCCGTCGCCGGACCGGCGACGTCGCGGGCCCAGGCCGTGCGTGCCTGCGGCGAGGTGAACTCGAACCGGTACTCCGCCGCCGCGAGCGCAAGCGGAAGCAGCAGGTCCAGCACGGCCGGGAGGTCTTCGCCGTGCGCGAAGCCGATCGTCGCCGCCACGAAATCCGTGTGCAGGCGATCCGACCAGTCCCCCGACGTCCGCGCCGACTCCCGGGCGCGGGTCACGTGTTCACTCGCCTTCGTCCAGTCGCCTTCGGCCATCGCGCAGCGGGCCAATGCCACGTCGAGGCGCCGCAGACCCGGCACGTCGGCGTTGGCCGTCCAGATCTTTCCGGCGTGCTCGAACTGATCCCTGGCCTGCACGACGTCGCCTGTGTGCAGCAGCAGTGTGCCCAGCGCGTGGCTCGCCTCCGCGACATCGCCGTTCAGGCCCGCGGCCGCGAGTTCCTCGCGGGCGGCGACGATCGCGGCGACCGCTCCGGGGAGGTCGCCGCCGAAGGCCCGGTCGGCCGCCAGCTCGATGCTCGCCCTGGCGGCCAAGGGACAGCCTTCGTGCTGGGCACTCAGCCGCAGCAGATCCGCGCGCGCGTCGGCGTCTTCGCCACCCGCCTGGCGGACGCGGGCCCGCTCGGCTCGCGCCATCGCCTGCAGCGCCGCCACCTGCCCGCGGATCTCGTCGATCTCCGCGATGGCGTCCAACGCCGTCAGGATCTCCTCGATCGCGGCCCGCGCGCCCGCCATGTCCCCGGCGGCGATCTGGACACGCACGTCGAAGATCCGCAGTTCCAGCTCGTCCGCGCCGTACACGTCGAGCAACTCGGGCGGGTACTGCTCCGGCCCCTCTTCCTTGCGCGACGCCGCCCGGCGGCGTTGCCCGACGATCAGCTCCCGCGCCTTGGCGACGTCACCTTCCTCCGTGCACAGGGAGATGAGCACGCGCTCGGCTACCTCGCGGGAGCCTTCGATCATCCGGAGTTCGACGTACTGTCCGTAGTGGACGATGGCGGTGGTGCTGACCTTGAAGGCCTGGAGCACGGCGTCGGCGCACTGACGAGCGTTGCGAAGGTCTCCGGCGGAGTAGCAGACGGTGGCCAGATCGCTGACCGCGGCGAGGTCCAGATCCGTCCGGTCGAGCCGCTGCGCGATCTCCCGCATCTTGCC
The DNA here is from genome assembly GCF_056435645.1 of Amycolatopsis sp. NPDC043889. Lineage (NCBI taxonomy): Bacteria > Bacillati > Actinomycetota > Actinomycetes > Pseudonocardiales > Pseudonocardiaceae > Amycolatopsis > Amycolatopsis sp. NPDC043889. The sequence goes on along the minus strand of NZ_JBWKEC010000010.1, from coordinate 192,920 downwards.
GTACGTCCGGTGCGCGCCGGCGACGTCCCGGGCGGCGGCGAGCCGCTTGGCCTTGTCCTGGAGCTTGACCGCGTCGACGAGCAGCTTCCGGTACTGGCGTTCAGACAGCGAGCACGCGGGCAGTTCGCCGTACGGCGCCGGATCGAGGCCGAAATGCCGTGCGACACAACGACAGTTGTAACCGTGCGAGGTCGCCGGCCCCAGTTCGGGCGGCAGCGGGCGGTCGGGTGAATTCCGGGGCGGTGGCATGCCGACGAGCACGTCAGAACTCCTCATCGGCGGAAGCGGCCGCCGCCCGTTCGGCGAGCGTCCTTGCCGCCGGAGGACGTGCCCGGACGAGCGCGACCACCTCGGCCCGGTCTTCCGCCGTGGTCCCGTCGACACCTTCTCCCGCGACGCCGACAACGACGGCGATCTGTCCACTATGGACACGAGCGGCGAGCCTGGTCGCGGTCTCGTCCAGCTCCGCCGTGCCGGAGAACCGCCCGGCACCCAGCTCCAGCGGCACCTCGGCGAACGGCTCGCCCGCATGACTCGCGAACGCGGTGATGGCCGCGTCGGCGAACGCGCCCGCGACGACGATTTCGAGCCTCGTGGCGGTCGCGGCGGCGACGATCCGCCAGGTCACCGCGTCCTCACCGGCGTCAAGGATCCCAGGTGGTACCCGCGCCCAGTCGACGCTCGCGCGTCCGCTCGCCAATACCCCTTCGCCGGGTGCGAGCGGATCGAGGCCCGCGGCCAGCGCGTACGCGCGTTGGCCGGGTGTCGCCGTTTCCCACCGTGCCGACATTTCCGCCGCCGTCTCGGCGCGTACGACGTCGTCCTCGTCGTCGAACCAGGCGGCGAGCCGGGTGCACAATCCGCGGACTTCTTCGGCGACCGGCGGGCCCGCCGCCAGGAGGGCGTCGTCCGCGATGGCCGCGTCGAACAGCTCGGCAGGGGAAGCTTCGAACCCGTCGAGAAGACCTTCGGCCAGGCCCTCGACGTCGGCCGTCGCGACCGCAGTCTCGAGATCCAGCAAGGCCGGATCCAGCGGGGGAATCCCGAGTGACGGACCGGCGGGCCACCAGCGACGCAGCCACAGCAGCAAAGCGAGCCTGCCGAGTTCCGGCTGGGCAGGAAGCTCGATGTGGCCCTGGCCGAGCGCGACGAGAGTCGCCTCCGCGCCCGCGAGCCGGGTCAGCCAGGGTTCCGCGGCCGCGGCGTCGGTGAGTTCGATGTGCATCGTGGAGGCCCGGCCCGCGAGAAGATCGACGAGAGCGAAGCGAATGAGGCCGCCATCGGCCGCGATGACGGGAGTATGCACCGGATGCGTCACGACACGGCCTCCAGCTCCGGCAGGCGGGCCGTGAGCGCGCGCCGCACCTTCGTCCGCAGATCCAGTGAGGTCGAACGGACCACGCCGGTGACCAGGTCGCGTACTTCGGCGGCGTCGGCGGGCTGGTCACCGCGGACGTCGAAGCCGTGCAGCCGGACCCACAGCCTGCCGAGGAAGTGCTTGGCGAACTCGTGAAGATCGCGCAGGAGTTCGGCGTCGGGTCGCGGAGTGAGCGGCGTGACGCCGGCCAGGGCTCGACGAGCGTGCAGGACGTACCCCTCCCGGGCGACTTGGGCATTGAGCCGCCGCGCGAATTCGGGAACGCCGGCGGGCGCCGCGCCGTCGAGTGGCCTCAGCGCGGGCGCGAGGACGACCCCGAGCGCGAAACACGCGGCCAGCGCGGGCAAGCCGAGCCCGAATCCGGCGGCGACCCTGGTGAGTTCGTCATCGACGAGCTCGGCGACGGGAGCCCGCTCATCCAGAGGCAGACGGCGCAGGGTCGCGCGCACCCGTCGCTCGACACTGCGTTCCAGGAGTTCGGGACCGGTTTCGTCGCTCCGGTTCAGCGGCGGGACGGTGGTGCGATCCCCGCGCTGCAGACCGAGATCCGGTGCGCGCAGCCCTGAAACCTCTTGAACGACTTCGCTCAGACCGCGGGCTCCGCCCGGCTGTCGCAGCATCAGGCCGAGAGCGTGCCCGGTGACCGAATCGGCGAGCGCTCGCCAAGCGGAGTCGGAAAGTTCGTCGACGAACGCGCCGAGTGCGGTGATGTCCTGCGGTACGGCGGATTCGGCTTGCCAGCGGCGCCGCAGTTCCGCGGTCAGCTCGGCCGAGTACCGCGGATCCGAGAGGTAGGAGGTGAGCTGATCGACGCCCACGGCGCCGCCCTCACCGTGCAGATCCCGCAACGCCGCCGCGGCCGTCTCCGCCGCGTCCGGCCCCGGCGAGCCGAAACCGGTCGCCAATTCGTACGCCAGCGGGAAACACACGTCCTGGACGTTGCCCGCGGTGATACGCAGGGCGCGGCGCTGTCGTTTGAGGTGGATGAACCACGAGGCCGTCGCGCGCAGCCTGTCGGCGTCGGCCAGCAGCACTTCCGTCAACTCGGCCGCCGTGGCCGGGTCCAGCACGGGACGGCCGAGCCGGGGCCGCGCGGCGGTGCGGATCACCAGCGGGTCGATGAGCTTCTTGATCGTCCGGGTCAGCGGACCGCCGTCGGCCGACGACAGGACCTCGACACCGTCGATGCGTTCCCATGCCTGAGTGAGAACGGCCGAACGCAGCCGGGGCCCGCCCGATTCCGTCGTCAATCGCCCTCCCTCCCGCAGGCCACGACTCTATCGGAGAGACCGTTCGGACTAACTTTCGTCCGTTCTGTACATACTTTCGTTGACTTCAACCGAAAGTCCTCTTAGGTTCAGCGTCGTCACAGAGGTGCTCCGCCGCCGACCCGAGGAGCAACGATGCTTCCGTCTGTCCGCAAGCGCTTCAACCGGACCATCGTCGCCTCGTTGGCGCTGGTCACGGCAGTGTCCGGGCTGGTGACAGCCCCGGCAGAAGCGGCCATCCCACCCCAGCAACCAGGTGTCACGCTCCGCACGTACGACCTGCAGCGCGAGCTCACCAAGCTCTGCGCGATCAAATCCGGCCAGACTCCCAACGTCGACAAGCTGATGCCGACGATCAACTGGACCACCACGGCCGACTTCGGGCTCAACGAGCAGTTCGTCTCCGAGGTCATCGGCAACATCAACATCGCCTCGGCCGGGCAGTACGAATTCCGGCTCACCAGCGATGACGGCTCCCGGCTCCGGATCGACGGCCAGACGGTGATCAACCACGACGGCCTGCACGGCGCGACTCCCGCGACCGGTTCGGTCCAGTTGAGCACCGGGTATCACGCACTGCGGATCGACCATTTCGACAACCTCCACGACCAGCAGGTCACCCTCGAATGGCGGCCACCGGGCGCGGCGGACTTCGCGCTCGTGCCGAATTCGGTGCTCAGCACCGACGCCGACGTCGTCCGGGTGACCTCGCCGGGGCGCAAGGAATGCGAGGGTGCCACGGATTCGCCCGGTGACGGCCTGCCACTGAACGGCGTCCACCCAGGTTTCACGCTGACGAACCTGCGTCCCGACGGTTTCCAGCCGCAGGTCACCGGCATGGACTGGCTGCCGGACGGACGGCTCGCCATCGCCACCTGGGGCGGTTCCGACAAGACCCTCGGCGAGGTCCACTTGCTGAGCAACGTCAGCGGGAACACCGACCCGAGCAAGGTCCGCACCCAGCGCGTCGCCAGCGGGCTGAAGGAACCGATGGGCGTCAAGTACGTCGACGGCAAGCTGTACGTGTCGGAGAAGACTCGGCTCGTCGAACTGAACGACACCACCGGCGACGGTGTGACCGACGACTACCGCACCGTGGCCACGTGGCCGTTCGGTGGCAACTTCCACGAGTTCGCGTTCGGCCTGCTGTACAAGGACGGCTTCTTCTACGCCAACCTTTCCGTGTCCATCAACTACGGCGGCGCCACCACCGACCCGCAGCCCGCGCCGAACCGCGGCACCACGATCAAGGTGAACAAGGCCACCGGCCAGGTCTCCTACATCGCCGGCGGGCTGCGCACCCCGCACGGTATCGGCTGGGGACCGGAAGGCGACGTCTTCGTCACGGACAACCAGGGCGGCTGGCTTCCGGCGAACAAGCTCGTCCGGGTCAAGCAGGACCGCTTCTTCAACCACTACACCAATCCCCCGGGCCCGTTCGACTCCAAGCCCGTCACCGCTCCCGTGTTGTGGTTGCCGCACAACGAGATCGCGAACTCGCCGAGCAACATGGTCATGCTCTCGCAGGGCCCGTTCGCCGGGCAGATGGTGTACGGCGACGTAACCTACGGCGGGCTTCAGCGAGCGTTCCTGGAGAAGGTCAACGGCGAGTACCAGGGAGCCGTTTTCCGTCTCACACAAGGACTCGAGTCGGGTGTCAGCCGGATCAGCCTCGGCCCCGACGGCGCGATCTACACCGGCGGGATCGACGGCGGCGGCAACTGGGGCCAGCCCGGCAAGCTCGCCTACGGCCTCCAGAAGGTGACGCCCAACGGCACGAACGCCTTCGACATCCGCGCCATGCGGGCCGTCGCGGGCGGATTCGAACTGGAGTACACCCAGCCGCTGTCGGTCGAAACCGCGCAAAACCTCGCGGCGAAGTACCAGGCTCAGCAGTGGCGCTACCAGCCCACCCCCGCGTACGGCGGACCGAAGATCGACGAGCAGACCCTGTCCGTCACGGCCGCGAGCCTCTCGGCCGACCGCAAGAAGGTCACGTTGCAGATGGCGGGCCTGAAGGCAGGGCACGTGGTCCACGTGCGTTCGCCGCGTCCGTTCGCGGCGGAGTCCGGTGCGGCGTTGTGGAGCACCGAGGCCTGGTACACGCTCAATTCTCTGGTCGGTGGCCCTCCGGCGAGTACGACCTACGAGGCCGAGCGGGCCGCGTTGAGCGGTGGCGCCGGGACGAACACGAACCACGCCGGCTACACGGGCACCGGATTCGTCGACGGCTACTGGAACCAGGGCGCCGCCACGACGTTCACCGTGAACGCGCCGAAGTCCGGTGCCTACAACGCGGCCTTGCGCTACTCGAACGGCCCGGATCCGGCGCCAGGGACCAAATCGGTGACCGTCTACGTCAACGGGACGAAGGTGAAACAGGTCAGGCTCGCCAGTACCGGTAACTGGGACACCTGGAACACACAGCCCGAGACGCTGAACCTGAAAGCCGGGGCGAACACGATCTCCTATCGCTACGACACGGGCGACGCGGGCAACGTCAATCTCGACAGTCTCACCCTGACCGAGTCGCGGCGTATCCAGCTGTTCAAGGGCACCGATCTGAACGCGTGGGAGAAACGCGCGGGCGGCGCGGCGACCTGGCCGGTCTCGGGCGGCGCGATGGAGTCGTACGGCGGGGACATCCGCACGAAACAGCAGTTCGGTGATTTCCGACTGCATGTCGAGTGGAACGAGCCGAACTATCCGCCGGAGGTCACCGGGCAGGCCAGGGGCAACAGCGGCGTCTACCTCCAGGAACGCTACGAACTGCAGGTGCTCGAATCCTTCGGGGACACCACGCTCGCCGACAACGAAGCGGGCGCGATCTACTCGAAGAAGGCACCCGACCGGAACATGGCGACGGCTCCCGGAACCTGGCAGACCTACGACGTCACCTTCCGTGCCGCGCGGTTCGACGGTGCCGGGAACAAGACCGACAACGCCCGGGTGACCGTGGTCTGGAACGGCGTCGTGGTCCACAACGACGTGGCGATCGACGGCGGGACGGGCGACAGCATCCCGGAGAGCGCGGCACCGGGCGCCATCCGGCTGCAGGACCACGGGGATCCCGGGGAGAACCCGCGGTTCCGCAACATCTGGATCGAGCCCATCGGCTGAGTGGTGCCGGTCCGGCGTGGTCCGTGAAGGCCTCCTTCCTTACCCTCACGGTAGGGAAGGAGGCCTTCACGAACTTGAGGCTCAGCGGCGGCAGGGACCGAGGTCCACACCGCCGGTGGTCTGCCCGGCGGTGACCGGAATCGGTGTGGCGGAGGCGAAATCGGCCGCGTCCCGGTACCAGCATTCGGCGTCGACGTAGTACTTGATCTTGACGTTCTGCGCGGCGAGGCCGTTGACGGTGTACTGCCCGTCCGAGTCCGGCGTGGCCCAGTCGAGGATGTCCCCGGTGCGCGCGCTGTAGCTGTAGACGTACCCGAGGGTGGGCTTGCCGTCCGCGCCGGCGCATTTGCGCAGCTGCGGCGGATGCCCTTGTTCGACTTGCGAGCACGCTCCCGCGATGGGCGCGCCGGTCTTCTCGTCCGTCGCGACCACCCGGAGGTTCCCGTACGGTGCGATCGCCTCGTCGACGACGGCGACTTGGTCATCGGCGACGACGAAGGTCTCCGCCTCCGGGAAGCTCGCCTTCTGCCGGATCCATTGCGAGCGATCGCCGTAGGTGATCACCATCGTGTAGGTGTCCGCCTTCACGTCGCCGAACGAGTACGTGCCGTCCGCTGCGGTGAGGACCGTCGACCACCACCGCTGGTTCTGGTCGGTGAAGCTCACCGACGCCCCCGCGGCGGGCTTTCCCTGGTCGGTGATCCGGCCGCGGACGGTGGCCGCGCCCTGCGGCAAGCCGAAATCCAGTGCGTGCGGCAGGCCAAGTACGTCCGCGGCGAGCGCGCTTCCCTTGTTGTGCGACCAAAGCTCGGCATATCCGGCGGCGGTCGCGCGTGCCTTGTAGCTTCCTTCAGGTCGAGATCGAACAGCGTCACGCACGCTCCGGCGATCGGCTCTCCGGAGTCCGCGGCTTTTGACCACCCCGGACACGATCCCTTCGGCGACGACGGCCGGACCGGTCGTCAGCAGGGCCGCGATCGGTATGGCGGTGGCCAGGAACAGTGCTCTCTTCATCGGAAGCTCCCCTCAGTGTCCGCCAACGATGGCGCCGAGGGGCTGCTGTGTCTGCGTCATCTGACACAGACACGGCCCGGGGAGGCTCAGGAGGCCTCCGCCGCGAGGACCTCACGGGCGACGAGCACACCGCCGACGAACCCCACCGGCATCACGATCAGCGCGGCGAACGGGATCAGGCACAGCAGCGACACAGGAAGCCCCAGCCCGAGGGCGAGCGCGCGGTGCCGGCGCAGCAGCGGCCGGCGCTGCTTCAAGCCCATCCCCCGCCGGTAGAACGGCACGGCGATCAGTTCCAGCGCCAGGAACCACGCCGTCACCAAGGCCAGCAGGACCGGCACGACCGTCTGCCCCACCACCGGGATGAAGCCCGCGATCAGCAGCGGGATCGTGAACAGCAGCGAGCGGAGCACGAGAGCGATGCCGTCTTTCAGGCCCAGCACCAGCAACCGCCACCCCGAGAGGTCCACCGCGCCGGGCACGCCACCGAGGTCGTCCTCGACCTTCTCCGCGATGTGTTCGTAGAACGGCCCGCCGACGGCGAGGGTGATCGCCGTGAACCCGATCATGGCGATGGCCAGCGCCACCCCGAACACCGCGACACCGGCCGCCACCCGGATCGTCGTCTGCCAGCCCGGCGACCAGTCGTCGGCGAACGGGGTGAGCAGCAGCGAGAGATCATCGATCCAGAAAGCCAGCGCGACGACACCGCCGATCAGCAACAGCGTGGTCAGCAACGCGGGCAGCGCGCCGATCAGCAGCAGTCTCGGCGACCGCAGAAGGATGCCCAGGCCTTGCCCGAACATCCGGAAACCCTTGAAGAAATCCCGCATCGGACATTTCTACCAGTGTCCGCGGACCTCAGGGCACCCGCAGGCACTGTCCGGGGTTGAGCAGATTCCCCGGCGCGTACCGGGCCTTGGCGTCGGCGAGTTTCGGCCAGGCGCCGCCGAAATGCGCGCGCCAGTCCTCTGTGGACATCGGCAGCGCGTTCGACGGATAGACCTTCCCGCCCAGCTCGCGTGCCTTCCGGTAGAGGTCCACATTGAGCTCCAGCAAGCGGGCGTTGTGCAGCGGATCGCGGGGCGAACCGACGCGCAGCGGCGAGAACAGCCAGGAGATCTCCCCCGGCGGCACGGTGAACAGCGGAGTCTTCAACCGGTCGTTCCGCACCGGGTAGAGCAGGACCAGTCCCGTGGCACCCAGTTCGGGTTCGCCGGTGGTGGCGAGGGTTTCGGCGACGAACCGCTCGACCGTGTCGTCCGTGAGGAAGACGTTCAGCCACGGATGCGGATGGAACCAGCTTCCTTCCGCCCGCAGGGCGGCCTCCCCGTCGGCCATCCGGTTCAGGAAGTCGAAATACCCCGTGTCCTCGTCTTCGGACTCGCCGAAACCGAGCGAGTCCAGCGACGCGTCCTCGTCCGGCCCGGCGGGCGGCGAGTAGTAGGCCACCGCCTCCAGCATGTACCGCCAGCCGTCGCCGACGGGGATCAGCTGGCCCTCCACGTAGTCGAAACGACCGTCACGGACAACCGCGCGCTGGTCCGCCAAGAACGCCGGGAGCGAGTCGTAGTAGAGCTTCCATCGCCGGGCCCGCGCCGGGGCCGGGGTCAGGCGCAGGGTCGCGCGGGTGATCACCGCGCATTGCCCCAGGCCGCCGAGGACCGCGTCGAACAGGTCCTCGCCGCTCTCGCGTGAGCAGGTGAGCACCTCTCCGGCGCCGGTGACGACCTCCAGTTCCACCACGCCGTCGGTCTGTGTGCCGTGGTGGTGGGTGGCGCCGCCGATCCCGCCGACCACCAGGGTGCCGGCGACGGTCAGCTCGAGATAGTCGGTGAGTACCGGAGGTGCCAGCCCGTGCGGCAAGGTCGCCTCCAGCACTTCCCGCCAGCGGGCGCCCGCGTCCACCGACACCAGATCACCGGTGACCACCCTGTGCGGCGGCAGCGAAGTCATGTCCAGCAGGATCCCGCCCTCGACCTGTCCCTGCCCGTACGGCGAATGCCCCGCTCCGCGGGCGGCGACCGGCAGGCCCCGCGCGGCGGCGAACCTGAGCACGATCGCCACGTCGGTCACCGAGGCGGGCCTCACGACCAGCCCGGGCCTGGTGTGGATCAGGTTGCCCCAGTCCCTCCCCGCCACGGACAGCGCGGCTTCTCCGGTGAGGATCGCTCCGGCGATGGCGGGCAGGATCTCGTCGGTCATGCTCGCACGCTACCGAGAACGGGCGGACATAGGCGATTTTCACCGACGCGAACCCCGCCGTCGCGCTGCGAGATTGGGGGCGTGACGAACACATTGGCGCCGACGCGGCGAGCCCGCGGCACCGTGCTGGCCGCGGCACCGCTGACCATCATGGCCGCGGCGATCATCGCGCCCAGCCTGCCCGCGATGCGGGAGGTCTTCTCCGGTACCCCCGGCTCCGGCCTTCTCGTGCGGTTGACGCTGACCGTGACCTCCCTCGCGATCGCGATCAGCGCGCCCCTGTCCGGGATCGTCGCCGACCGCGCCGGACGCCGCCCCCTGCTCTTGGCCGGCCTCGGGCTCTACGCGATCTCCGGGACGGCGGGATTCTTCGTGAACGACCTCTACCTGCTGCTGATCACCCGGGCGGGGCTCGGCTTGGCCGTCGGCGGGATCATGACCGCGGTCAGCACCCTGATCACCGACTGGTACTCCGGCGAGCGCCGTTCCTCGTTCCTCGCGTTGCAGCAGGCTTTCGCGAGTCTCGGCGGTGTCGTCTTCCTGCCGCTGGCGGGGGTGCTGGCCACAGTCAGCTGGCAAGCGCCGTTCTGGATCTATTCGGTCTCGGCGATCGTGGCGATCTTCGCGATCACATCCCTGCGCGAACCGGTCCGGAGCAGTCCCGCGGTCAGTGAGCGCGCGCGGACCCGGCTGCCCGCGCGCATCATCGGCGTCTACGTCCTCGCGTTGGTGGCGACACTGGTCTTCTACATGGCGCCGACTCAGTTGCCCTTCCTGCTGGAAGGGTTCGGCAGCGGCCCCGCCGTCGTCGGGGCCGTGGTCGCCGGGAGCACGTTGACCAGCGTCGCCGGTGCACTGGCGTTCCCCCGCCTGCGTGAGCGCCTGAGCCCCACGGCGATCACCACGGTGAGCGTCGCGCTCATGGGCGCGGGCTGGCTGGTGATCGGCACGGCGGGCACCGTCGCCCAGGTCGTGGCCGGACTGCTCGTCGGAGGGTTCGGCGTCGGTTTCGTCGTCCCGAACCTCAACCTGCGCCTGGCCGAGTTCGCCCATCCCGCGCACCGCGGCCGCGTGCTCAGCGGCCTGGTCGCCGCGATCTTCCTCGGGCAGTTCCTGTCCCCCATCGTCGTCCAGCCACTCGTCCAGGGCATCGGCATCGCCGGCGCGTTCACCTGGACCGGTGTCGCCCTGGGCGCCGGAGCGGCACTCGCCGCTCTCCTCCCGAACCGGAACAACGGAAAGGAAACACGATGATCTACCACGGCAACCGTTTCACCCTGCGCCCCGACGCCTCCCCGGAGCAGGTCGAAGAAGCTCTGGAAAGCCTCCGCAACCAAGGCCGGGTCATCCCGTCGGTGAAGTCCTTCGTCGTCGGCCGCGATTTCGGCGGTGACTACGAATGGGGCGCCGTCTTCGCGATCGAAGACCTCGACGGGTACTGGGAGTACCTCATGCACCCGGCGCACCGGAACACCGACCGGGTCGGGCTGCCGCTGGTCGACAGGTTCGCGTCCTTCGACATCACCGACGACCCGGATCCGGAGATGGGCGCGAAGATCGCCGAACTGCACCAGCGTCGCTACGACAACGACGCCGAGCTGACCGCGCTGATCTCCGATCTCGGCGAATACTCCGGCAGCGCCGCGCCGGGAAAGCACGGACCGGCTTCAGCCACCGTCCGCGAGTGAGCCGCTGCCGTCGGGGCCGGTCACGATCACCCGGGTGCTGACGGCGGTGCCGAACGGGACGGTCGTGACCTGCCACGTCTGCGGTTCCCCGACTTCGATGGTCGCCTTCGCCCGCCGCACCAGGGCAGGGACGCGGTCGACCTCCAGCGCGCGGAGGTCGAACCGCGGCACCTGGGCGCCCGTCGGCGCGAAGACCACGGTCAGCCGCCGGTCCTCGACGACAACGGTGATCACCTGCGAAACGTCCGCGGCCTGCGCCAATGAGTCGATCGCCCGGCGCAACTCCCCTTCGCCCAGCAGGGATCTGTCGACGTCGACGGTCGCGGATCCCGAGGAGGACGTGGTCACACTGGACTGGGTCTCTTCCGTCCGGGCAGGCGTTTCCGGCGCGAACAGCTCCGCGCCGAACAGGAACAGCACGAGCGCCGCGCCGAGCAGGAACCCGAGGACGGCGAGCGCGGCGAACCCGCAGCCCTCCGCCGGTTCCTGCACCAGGCTGGACTCCGGAGCGGATTCGATCGTGGCTTCGGCCGCGCGGCGTTCCCACGACGGCGGCGGCCGGTCCACGACCTCCGCCTTCCACGGCCGGTCCGGCGGGTACCGGACGACGAGGACGTCGCCCGTCCGGTAGTTCGGGATGTCGACCAGGTTGATGCCGTGGGTGATCTTCACCCGGAACGTGGCCAGGCCGTCGGGGGCGACGGTGAGGGCGAGGTCGACCGGGATGTCCCCCGTCTCGGTGCCCCCGGCACGAAGGCTTTCGATCTTGGCGAGCGCGACCACCGGAACGATCTTCGCCTCACGGGCGCGTCGCGGCGCCCCGGCGAGGTAGAGCAGGATCCCGTAGACGATCGGCAGTCCGACGCCCGTGATGATCAGCGGAACGTACTCGATGACGACGCCGGCGATGAAGGCGCACAAGGTCGTCCCGCTGATGATCCCGGTCAGGAACCCGCGGACGAGGGTGAGCGGCATGGACACTCCAGAGTTCGGTTCGCGGGCAGCCGGTCGCCGAGGGCGGGATGGCGCCTCGGCCGGTCCACCCTTTGCCGAGCCCGGCGCTACCGAACCCAGGTTTCGTCTCCTAATCCTATTAGGCAAATCCCAAATGGACTATGCTAGAGTGACAGCCATGGCGCGAGCGGGATTGACGACGGAACGGGTGATCCGGGCGGGCGCGGAGCTGGCCGACGAGATCGGTTTCGAGCACGTGACCCCGACCGAGCTCGCGAAACGGTGCGGCGTCAAGACGGCGAGCCTGTATTCGCACGTACGGAACGCCCACGAACTGAAGACCGAGATCGCCCTGCTGGCCTTGGCCGAACTCGCCGATCTCGCCGTTACCGCGGTGGCGGGACTGGCGGGCAAGGAGGCGCTGGTCGCGTTGGCGAACGTCCACCGCGACTACGCCCTCGAACACCCGGGCCGGTTCACCGCCGCGAGGTTCCGGCTCGCACCGGACAAGGCAGCCACCAGCGCCGGCGTCCGCCACGCCGAATTGACGCGGGCGATCCTGCGCGGCTACGACCTCGCCGAACCGCATCGGACGCACGCGGTCCGGTTGCTGGGCAGTGTGTTCAGCGGTTTCGTCGGCCTGGAGGCCGCCGGAGGTTTCAGCCACAGCACCCCCGGCCCGCAGGAGAGCTGGACCGAGATCCTCGACGCGCTCGACGTCCTGCTGCGCGCCTGGCCCCGAACGAAATGAACGGAAGAATGCTCACCACCCCGATCACCGCCGGCCTCGTCCGCGGCGCGCTCGACCTCGAATCCACCGAGCGCGGCGTGCTCCCCCACCGGCTGCCCGCGCGGGCGCGGCAGCAGATCCCCGACGGCCAGCTGACCATGGCGGAGTCGCAACCGTCCGGCGTGCGGCTGGTCTTCCGCACCACGGCGTCCCTCGTCGAACTCGACGTCCTGGCCACCAAACGGGTCTTCACCGGCACACCGCCCCGGCCCGACGGCGTCTACGAACTGTTCGTCGACGGCAGGCTCTCGAGGCAGGCGAGCGTGGCCGACGGCGACACGATCAGCGTCGACCTGGCCACCGGTGCCGCGCGGCACGAGCCCGGCCCCGTGCGAACCCTGCGGTTCGACGACCTGCCCGGTCACGAGAAGACCGTCGAAATCTGGCTGCCGCACAACGAAACGACCCGGCTGGTCGCCCTGCGCACCGACTCGTCCGTCCACAGTGTACAGTCGAGCGGTCGCCGGACCTGGCTGCACCACGGCAGTTCCATCAGTCACGGTTCCAACGCGACGACCCCGACCGGGACGTGGCCCGCCACGGCCGCGGCCCTCGCCGGGGTGGACCTGGTCAACCTGGGCTTCAGCGGCAGCGCGCTGCTCGACCCGTTCACCGCCCGCGCGATGCGGGACACGGCCGCCGACATCATCAGCGTCAAGATCGGCATCAACGTCGTCAACGCCGACCTGATGCGGTTGCGCGCGTTCGGCCCGGCGGTGCACGGTTTCCTTGACACCATCAGGGAAGGCCATCCCACCACGCCGTTGCTGGTCGTCTCGCCGATCCACTGCCCGATCCACGAACACACGCCGGGGCCAGGCGAGTTCGACCCGGACGCCCTGCGTGAGGGGAAAGTGCGGTTCAGGGCCGCCGGCGATCCCGCGGAGACCGCATCGGGAAAGCTGACGCTCACCGTGATCCGCGAAGAACTCGCCCGTATCGTCAAGGAACGGAGCGCGGCCGATCCGAACCTGCGGTACCTCGACGGCCTCGAACTGTACGGCGAGGCGGACCACGCCGAGCTGCCGCTGCCCGACGCCCTCCACCCGGATGCGGCCACGCACCGGCTCATCGGGGAGCGCTTCGCCCGCCTGGCCTTCAACGCCGCACTCACGTGAGATCCGTTCCTGATCACGCGAGTCACGTAACCACCGTTTGCTGTGCGCGTATCCGTCGGTAGACCGAACGGCGGGTACCTATTTTTCTTCCTGTCCAACGAAAGTCGGTATCCGCCACCGGTGCGGCGGATCACCATGATCGGCACCGGATCACCGGCGCCGGGTCGCCTTGGCCGTGCCCGGCTACCCACTGTGTCCAGTGCGGCCACCCCTCGCGCTGGATGTCCCCTCGCGAAAGTGAGTCACCGGTATGCGCACAAACCCCTTAGCCCGTACCGCCACGACACTGGTGGCCGCGGCCGCGGTCGCCGGCTTCCTCGCCCCGTCCACGGCCACCGCCACCACCATCGCGGGCTACTCCCCCACGGTGCAGCACGAGGCGGTGACGTCCCTCGCCGCCGAAGCCGGGATCAGCCAGGCCGCCGCCGTCGAATTCCTCCGGACGCAGACGGCGAGCGTCGAGAAGCTGCAGAAGGTCACCGCTTCGCTCGGCTCCCGCGCCGCCGACGGATACCTCGACGACGCCGCAAAGCCGGTCGTGAACGTCCTCGACCAGGCCGCCGCGGACCAGGTGACGGCAACCGGGGCGCAGGCCCGGGTGGTCAAGCACTCCAGCGCCGCGCTGGCGGGGGCACAGAACGCCCTGCAGGCGTTGCCGTCGGTCGCGCACACGTCGATCGGCCTCGACCCGAAGGCCAACCAGGTCGTCTTGACCATCTCCGACGCGGCCAAGGGCACCGAAGCCCTCGTGAAGGCCGCCGAAGCACTCGGCGACCGCGTCCGCGTGGAGCGGACCACTGGCGAAATGCACACCGCGATCTACAACGGTGAGGCCATCACCGGCGGCGGCACCCGGTGCTCGGTCGGGTTCAACACCAACCGCGGCGGCCAGAACTACATCCTCGACGCCGGTCACTGCACCCGCGCGGTGTCGCAGTGGAACGTCGGACCGTCGCAGGGCGCCAGCTTCCCGACCAACGACTACGGCCTGATCCGCAACACCACCGGCAGCGCACCCGGCGCCGTCACCCTGTGGAACGGCTCCACCCAGCGGATCGCCTCCGCCGGTACCGCCACCGTCGGGCAGCGGATCAGCAAGAGCGGCAGCACCACCCGCCTCACCTCGGGTTCGGTGCAGCGGCTGAACGTCACGGTGAACTACGCCGAAGGCTCGGTGCACCAGCTGATCCAGACCAACGCGCTGGCCAACCCCGGCGACTCGGGCGGCTGCCTCTTCTCCGGCAGCGTCGGCCTCGGCATCACCTCCGGCAAGGGCAGTGGCACTTCGTACTACCAGCCGATCGGCGAGGCACTGAGCGCCTACAGCGTCACGCTCAACCCGTAAGGGCGCCCCACCGGGCCCCGGTCACCTCGACCGGGGCTCGGCCCGCGCACGGAAGTGGCCGACCAGGTGATCGCGAAACAGTTGGGCGGCAACGGAAAGGTACGTGTCCTCGCGCCACGCGACGCTGAGCACGCGGCGGCAGTCGGGATCGTCGACGTCCAGCCAGACCACCGCCGAGCCGGTGACGGCGCGCAACCCCAGGGAAGGCACCAGCGCGATACCGAGCCCCGCGTCGACGAGCTGGAAGAGCACCGCGGCTTCGTCTCCCTCGCAGACGACGTGCAGGTCGAGCCCGGCCTTTGCGAACAGACGATCGACGAGCCCGCGTTGCCAGTAACCGGGCCGCGTGGTGAGGAACGGCTCGCCCTCGAGATCCGCCAGGCCGACACGGCCGCGCTCGGCGAGCCGGTGCCCGGAAGGAACGCAGAGCATCACCGCCTCGTCGAGGAGCACACGGCTGCGGATGTCGTTGCCGGTCAAGGGTTGCGACGTGACGCAGAGGTCGACGTCGCCGGCTCTCAGTTTGTCCGCCATCCCCTCCGCCGATGCCTGGGAAAGCCGCAAGTCCACCAGCGGATGATTGGGGACGAAGGTGCGAAGCGGTTCGGTGAGGACCAGGAGGCTTTCGGCTGCGACGGCGACGGTGCCACGTTCCAGCCCGGCGGCGTCGTCGAGTTCCTGACGGGCGTCGTCGAGTTCGGCCAGCGCCCGGTCGACGCGGCGGAGGAACGCGGTCCCGAACCGGTTGAGCCGGATCCGGCGGCCGTGCCGGTCGAACAGCGGTACGCCGAGGTCGTTCTCGAGCCTGGCCAAGGTCCGGCTGAGCGAGGGTTGCGCGACACGCAGCTTTTCGGCGGCCCGGCCGACGTGTTCGAGCCGGGCGACCGTCTGGAAGTACCGGAGTGCCAGAAGATCCACTGCTGATACCTCGCCTGTTATGAACAGATAACCGATCTTGTCTTGGACAGCATAAGGCGTCGGCTTCTACGTTCGATCACGTGAGTGAAACCCTGACCAGCCCGAGCCGGACGGCGAACGGGACGCTGGTGGTGAACCGGGTACTGGTGAGCGCCCACGCCGTCGCGATCATCGGCCAGCCGATGTTCGCCGGCGGCTACCTCGGCGGCGACTACGACATGCTCTGGCTGCACCGCTGGGGCGCCGACGCCGTGTCGTACCTGGCGTACGCGCAGATCCTGGCGGCGCTGATCCTGTGGCTGGTCCGCGGACCGCGCTGGCTGTTCTGGATCAGCCTGCTGCTCGCGCTGGGTGAGACCGGACAGTATCTCGCCGGGATGAAGGGCGCGCTCGACCTGCACATCCCGCTCGGCGTCGCCCTCGTCACCGCGACGGTGCTGACGACCATCGCCGTCTGGCGGCCGCAGACCTGGCGGGTGGACCGATGAGCAGGCGGCTGCCCCGCAGGACCTTCTTCGGGCTCGCCGGCGGGGCCGGTGTCCTCGTCGCGGCGGGGGTCGCGGCTCCCCGCCTGCTCGCGCGGGGCGCTCCGGGGACCGGCGAGTTGCTGCGCAGCGGACTCCCGTTGCCGGAGCCGTTCCGGGTACCGCTGCCGATCCCGCCGGTCCTGCGTCCGCAAAGGACCGCCGAGGCCGATCACTACACGATCACCCAGCGGGCGGCGGCGGCCGAGATCCTCCCCGGCGTCCGGACGCCGATCTGGGGCTACGACGGGATCTTCCCCGGTCCGACGATCGAGTCGCGGCGGGATCGGACGGTGGTGGCGCACCACCGCAACGAACTTCCCGTGCCGACCGTGGTCCACCTGCACGGCGGGCACACCCCTGCCGACTCCGACGGCTACCCGACCGATCTCGTCCTGCCGCGATCCGGGTGGAGCACCGCGCATACCGGGCACGGCATGGCCGACGCCCGCGCCCGGATCTCGAACGGCGAACGCGACTACGTCTTCCCGCTGCGGCAACGGGCCGCGACCCTGTGGTACCACGACCATCGCATGGACTTCACCGGCCCGGCCGTGTACCGGGGCCTGGCCGGCTTCCATCTGGTCCGCGACGACGAGGAAGACTCACTGGGACTCCCGTCCGGGGACCGTGAACTGCCGCTGATGATCGCCGACCGGTCTTTCGACGAGCACGGGGCCTTCGCCTATCCCTCGCTCGACCGGTCGCTGCGGACCACACCAGGCGTCGAAAGTGCTTATGTGGAAGGCGTTTTCGGTGATGTCATCCTGGTAAACGGCGCGCCGTGGCCGGTACACGAGGTGGCGGCCGTCAAGTACCGCCTGCGCCTGCTCAACGGCTCCAACGCCCGGCGCTACGACCTGGCGCTGGACCCGTCGCCGCGCGGCGGGGGCGGTTTCGTGCAGATCGGCGCCGACCAAGGCCTCCTGGACGCGCCACGCGTACACGACCATCTCCCCATCGCGCCTGCGGAACGGTACGACGTCGTCGTCGACTTCGGCCGGTATCCGGCCGGCACCGAGGTCACCCTCGTGAACCGGCTCGGCACCGGTTCGACCGCCCAGGTCATGCGATTCGTCGTCGCGCGCCGCGCCGCGGACGACAGCCGCGTTCCGGCGAAACTCGGCGAAATCCCGCCGCTCACTCGCGAACAGGCCACGACCACGCGGGACTTCTCGTTCCGGGCAGGCACCGTCCACGGCCGCGCGGGCTGGGTGATCGGCGGGGAACCGTTCTCACCGGACGTGATGTCGGCGAGCCCGCGCCTAGGCGACACGGAGATCTGGCGGTTCGTCGCCGACATCCACCATCCCGTGCATCTGCACCTGGTGGGCTTCCGGATCCTTTCGCGGGGCGGGCGTCCGCCGGGGCCGTTCGACGGCGGCATCAAGGACACCGTGGACCTGGCCCCCGGCGAGTCGGTCGAGGTCATCGCGCGGTTCGACGGCTATCGCGGCCGTTATGTCTTCCATTGCCACAACGCCGAACACGAGGACATGGCGATGATGGCGAACTTCGAGGTGGTCTGAGCGATGTCAGGAAAGGGGCGTTCAGGACGAAAAACGTCCTGAACGCCCCTTTCCTGACGACTCGGGCCCGGCTCAGCCCACGCCGAGCAGGGCCGCGAGCGCCTCGACCAACGACGCGGACAGGCCGGCGATGGTGCTGTCGAGGTACTCGGCGATCGGCGTGAGTTCCGCCGCTGACGCCGAGCCGCCGAAGACGGCGAGCATCGGAACCGCCAGCAGGCCGGCCGCCAGGCCCCGCTTCGTCCAGCGGCGGGTGGTGCTCTGGGTGTCGCGCATGGTGTGCATCCTCTCGGCTGTGGATGTGCGGACAGGGACCGCACGCCGAGGAGGCTGCCTTGATCATCGAAGGCCGGACAAGGCGGTTCACCGCCATTTGACGATCATGAAACAGCGGTCGCTCGTCCGAGTGAAGCCCGTTAACCCGAGCGACTACCCGCGAGTAACACCCCGTTCACCACGTGAGCGGTATGTCACTTCCTATTTCGGTTGGACTTTCCGTCCAGCGCTTATACAGTCAGTCTCGTGACCAACGAGCATCCGTACCCTCCGGCCTTCCGCAGCGGCGACCTGGTTTCCGTGTCCGGGCGGCTCGGCGTGAGCGAGGCCGGCGCACTGGTGCCCGGCGGATTCGGCGCCGAATGCCCGCAGGCCTTCGCCAACCTCGACGCCGCGCTGCGTTCGGTGGGCGCGACGAGGGCCGACGTGGTGAAGGTCGTCGTCTACCTGACCGACATCGCCGACCGCGACGGCCTCAACCGGGTCTACGAAGAGTTCTTCGCCGAGCCCCGGCCCGCCCGGACCTGTGTGGGAGTGGCGTCGCTGCCCTATGGCGGCGTCGTCGAGGTCGAAGCCCTGGCCCGAGTACGCGATGTCTGAGCAGGACGCGATCCTCGACGCGCTCGCCCCGGTCGCCGACGGCATCGCGGCGACACTCGGCTCGTTCTGCGAGGTCGTGGTGCACGACTTCCGCCGTCCGGAGAAGTCGGTGGTCGCGATCGCCGGCTCGGTCACCGACCGCACCGTGGGCGGCTCGATGAGCGAGATCGGCATGGGCCTGCTCGCCCGCGGCGACGACGCCGAAGACCAGCTGAACTACGTCACTCGGACGGCGTCCGGGAAGCTCGTGAAGTCGTCGACCATGCTGCTGCGCGACAGCGGCGGCTCGGTGTTCGGCGCCTTGTGCGTGAACCTCGACGTCACCGCGCTGGGCCAGCTGCGGACCCTGGTCGGCGAACTCGCCGACGTCGGCACCGCCGCGGAAACGCCGACCACCACCTTCGGCGACGACGTCGACGCGGTGGTGGACGCGATCGTCGACGAGCACCAGCTCCGGCTGAACAAACCTTGGACCGCGCTCAGCCGCGAAGAACGCCTCGACCTGTTCCGCAGCCTGCACGCGCGCGGCGTCTTCGCCGTGCGGCGGGCCGTGCCCCAGGTCGCGGCCCGGATCGGGATCTCCCGCGCCTCCGCTTACAACTATCTCGCCGAAATCCGTGATCAAGGAGCATCATGACCGCCCCCGTGACCATCGACGACATCCGCGACGCCGCCGCCCGTCTGGCCGGTGTCGCGCACCGGACGCCGGTCGTGCGTTCCCGGACCCTCGACGACCTCGTCGGCGCCGAGGTCTTCATCAAGTGCGAAAACCTCCAGCGCGTCGGGGCTTTCAAGTTCCGTGGCGCGTACAACGCCGCTTCGCGACTGTCGCCGGAACAGCTGGCCAAGGGCATCGCCGCCTACTCGTCGGGGAACCACGCCCAAGCCGTCGCGCTCGCCGCGCGGGAACTCGGGAGCAGCGCGGTCATCCTGATCCCGGAGGACACCCCGCAGTCCAAAAAGGACGCCACCGCGGGCTACGGCGCCGAGATCGTCACCTACGACCGGTACACCGGCGACCGCGTCGCGATCGGTGAGGCACTGGCGGCCGACCGCGGTCTCGCGCTCATCCCGCCCTACGAGCACCCGCACGTGATCGCCGGGCAGGGCACCGCGGCGCTGGAACTGCTGGAGGACACCGAATCACTGGACACGCTCGTCGTCCCGGTCGGCGGCGGTGGCCTGATCGCGGGCAGCTCGACCGCCGCGAAGGCCGTGCGGCCCGGTATCCGGGTCGCCGGTGTCGAACCCGCCGAGGGCGACGACACCAAACGCTCGCTGGAGGCCGGGGAACGCGTGTCGATTCCCGTGCCGCGGACCATCGCCGACGGCCAGGCGGCCTCCATTCCCGGCGAACTGACCTTCTCGATCAACCGGCGGCTCGTCGACGACGTCGCGCTGGTCACCGACGACCAGGTCCGGGACGCGATGCGGTTCGCGTTCGAACGGCTGAAGCTCGTCATCGAGCCGAGCGGGGCGACCGGGCTCGCGGCGCTGCTCAGCGGCCAGGTGCCCGCTTCGGGCAGGGTCGGGGTGATCGTCAGCGGCGGGAACGTGAGCCCGGAACGCTTCGCCGAACTGATCGCGGCCGGGTAGCGCTGGTGCGGTGCGGGGTGTCGCGAAAGCACGCCGTGGCCGGCACCGCCGAGTAACCCCTCGTGAGTGGTAAGGACGGTTAGAACCGTCCTTACCACTCACGAGATCCCGAGCCCACCCGCCAGCACCGGCCAGGAGTTCCGCAGCGCCCGTTGCCAGTAGGGCCAGCTGTGCGTACCGTCGCCGTAGTAGTCGACGGTCACCGGAATCCCCTTGGCCTTCAACCGATCCGTGAAACTCACCGAGGAAGCCAGCGCCTGCGGTTCGAAGATGTCGGACTGTCCCGGCGGGTCGAGCGGACCGGTCTTCCCGTTCCCGCAGGAGATGTAGAGCGCCGTGCCACGCAGGCCGTCGACGTTGTCGTATGGATTGTTCGCCGTCCAGAGCGGCCGCATCCCCCAGGAGTCGCCCCAGAGTTCGAGGTAGTTGAAGATCCCCGCGCGGGCCAGGATCCCCTGGATGAACAGCGGAGCTCCCTGGTTGAGGGTGTTCGGCACCCCGCTGTAGGACGCGGCCGCGGCGAACATGCCCTTGTGCTTGTACGAGTACGCGAGCGCGCCGTACCCGCCGATCGACAGCCCGGCGACGACCCGGCGCGTACCCGCCCGGTAGCCGCGTTCGACGATCTGCCGCACCTCCAGGGTGTGGAAGGTGTCCCAGTCGGGAGTGCTCTTGAGCCCGAAGTTCCACCATTTCGTGTACATCCCGGCGGGCCCGCCGGTCGGCATGACGACGAGGGCGTCCTTGTCCGCGGTGAACGCCTTGACGTCGGTGAACTGGTCCCACGAGCGGTAGTCGACCGGTTCACAGCAGCCGTGCAGCAGGAACAGCGTCGGCCAGGTCCGCGTCGGTTGCGCGGCCCAGCCCGCCGGGACCAGCAGGCGGACCATGCCGGTGGTGCCGAGCGCGGGCGAACTGATCTTGAGGTCGACGGTGCGCGCGTCCAGCCAGGTCTCCTCGACGACCTTCGCGCCGTTGTCGGCGGTGACCGGCGCGGGCGCCGCGCTCGCGGGGACCGGGCTTCCGAGCAGGGCGGCCATGGCCAGCGCCAGCAGACCCCACCGCCGGGTTCGCTTCATCGTTTCTCCTTGCTCACAACGGGATGTTTCCGTGCTTCTTGGCCGGGAGGGTCTGCCGTTTGGTCCGCAGCGCGTGCAACGCCCTCGCCACCTGAAGGCGTGTCTGCGACGGCGCGATGACCTGATCGACGTAACCGCGTTCGGCCGCCGGGTAAGGGTTCGAATGCCGTTCGCGGTACGCCTCGGTGAGCCGTCGCCGTTCGGCGGACCGCTGTTCCGGGGGCAGCGCGGCCAGGTCGTGCCGGTGCAGCACCCGCACCGCGCCCTCGGCGCCCATCACCGCGATCTCCGCGGTGGGCCAGGCCAGGTTGATGTCCGCGCCGAGATGTTTCGACCCCATCACCGCGTAGCCGCCGCCGTAAGCCTTGCGGATCACCACGGTCACCTTCGGCACGGTCGCCTCGGCGTAGGCGTAGATCAGCTTGGCGCCGCGCCGGATGATCCCGTGCCGTTCCTGCGCCTCGCCGGGCAGGTAACCGGGCACGTCGGCCAGGGTGAGGATCGGGATGGAGAAGGCGTCGCAGAACCGGACGAACCGCGCGGCCTTCTCCGAGGCGTCGATGTCGATCACGCCCGCACGATGGCGAGGCTGGTTCGCCACGACACCGACCGTGCGGCCCCGGATCCGGCCGAACGCGCAGATCATGTTAGGCGCGAAGCCGCTGTGCACCTCCATGAAGTCGCCGTCGTCGACGAGACGGACGATCACCTCGGCCATGTCGTACGCCTGATTCAGCGAATCGGGCACCAGCCGGTCGAGTTCGAGGTCGGCGGCGGTGAGTTCGGGCGCGGTCTCGTCGGCGTACCCCGGGACGGTGTCGAGGTTGTTGGACGGCAGATACCCGAGCAGGGTCCGCACCCAGTCGATGGCGTCGTGTTCGTCGGTGGCCCGGTGGTGGGCGTTCCCGGACACCTCGCTGTTCACCGCGGCGCCGCCGAGCCGCTGAGCGGTGACCCGTTCGCCGCTGACGGCGTGCACGACGTCCGGCCCGGTGACGAACATGTGCGCGGTCTCGTCGACCATCACGGTGAAGTCGGTGATCGCCGGCGAGTAGACCGCCCCGCCCGCGCAGGGGCCCATGATCAGCGAGATCTGCGGGATGACGCCGGACGCCAGCGTGTTGCGCCTGCCGAGTTCGGCGTAGTAGGCGAGCGAGACGACGCCTTCCTGGATCCGGGCGCCGCCGGAGTCGTTGATCCCGACCACGGGACAGCCCAGCGTCATCGCCAGGTCCATCACCTTGAGGACCTTCTCGCCGAAGACCTCGCCCATGCTGCCGCCGAACACGGTGAAGTCCTGGGAGAACACGCAGATCCGCCTGCCGTCGACGGTGCCGTGCCCGGTCACCACTCCGTCGCCGTAGGGCCGGTTGGCGTCCATCCCGAACTCGGTGCACCGATGCCGGGCGAACTGGTCGAGTTCGACGAAGGAACCCGGGTCCAGCAACTCCTCGACGCGTTCGCGCGCGGTCAGCTTCCCCTTGGCGTGCTGCCGGTCGGCGGCCCGCTTCTCGGCGGTCCGGAGCTCTTCCCGGCGGGCGGCGAGATCGGCGATCCGGAACGCCGTCGTCGGAGCGAACGGGACATCGGTCATGATCTCGCCGTCCTCGGAGCCCCGAGCCGGGCCGAGAGTGCCGAGGCGACCACCTCGACGTGCGGCGGGTCGATCATCGACAGGTGATCGCCCGGCACCCGCACGACCTCCAGATCCGGGCAGAAGGCGTCCCAGCCCAGGGTGTCGTCGGTGCGCAGGTACCGCGGATCGAGGGTGGTGGTCAGCGGATGCGGCTCCTGCGCGCGCAGCAACAGCACCGGCCCGGCATAGGGTTCCGGCTCGTACCGTTCGGCGACCCGTGCGTCCACATAGGACTCGTACTGGTGCCGCAGCACGCCGTGCCCCAGCTCGGGCACCTGTGCGGCCAACCTGCCGATCACCAGCCGGATCTGTTCGTCGTCGCCGAGCCGGGCGAGGTCTTCACGCGGGATGTCCAGCGGGACACCGTAGGTCCGCTCGATGTGCTCCGCGAACCGGTCGAACCGGTCCAGCAGGATCTCCCCGGCCGGTTTCCCCGGCGCGGGCAGCGGCAGGATGCTGTCGATCATGAACACGAGATCGACCCGCTCCCCGGCCGCGGTCAGGCGCCGTGCGGTCTCGTAGGCGAGGCAGCCGCCGAACGACCACCCGCCCAGCCGGTACGGGCCCCGCGGCTGGATCTCCCGGATCAGCTCGACATAGCACTCGGCCTTGTCCTCGACGGTGTCTTCGTCGTCGATCCGTTCGAGCCCGTAGACGGATCTGCCCTCGGGCAGCAGGCGGACGAGCCCCTCGTAGACGCTCGTCGGACCGCCCGCCGGATGGAACAGGAACACCGGATCCGTGCCGCCTTCGCGCAACGGCCGGACAGGGCAGCCTCCGCGTCCCTCGATCTCGTCGCGCAGCAGGTCGGCCATCGCGGCGATCGTCGGTGTGGCGAAGAGCCGTTCGGGAACGGCTCCCAACTGCCCGGTGAACACGGCTCGCAGCCGCTCGGCCGCTTCGGCGTCGCCACCGGCGGCGAAGAAGTCCTCGTGGACGCCGGGCTCCGCGCCGCCGAGTTCCGCCTGCCAGTGCCGGGCGATCCAGCGTTCGGCCGGATCGCGCGGCCCGACGGCCGTGACCTGCTTGGCGGGCCGGGCTCCTCCCTCGCCGAACCCCGCCTGATCGGCGAGATGGCCGGCGACTTCGGCGAGGCCCGCACCCCGCAACAGCAGCGGAATCGGCAGCGTCAGGCCGAAGTCGCGTTCCACGACTCCCCTGGCGCGCAAGGCGGCGAGCGAGTCCAGGCCGAGCCGGGTGAGCGGCGTCCGCCGGTCGATCTCGTCCGCGGAGAGGCCGAGCATCCCGGCGACGAGCCCGGCGAGGTAGTCGGCCAGCATCTCGCGGGCGGCTTCCGGGAGGACCGCCCGCAGCGCGTCCAGTCCGTCCCAAGTGGACGGTCCGGATGCCGGTTCCTCCCCCGGTACCAGGATCTCGAAGAACGGCCGTCCGGCCAGCCGGGGGAACAGGGCGAGCACCGTCCCGGCGTCGACCCTGGCGATCCCGGTCGACACGCGGTCACGGCGCAACACGGCCTCCATCGCCGCCAACGCCTCCTCCGTGCCGAGCGATTCGAGGACGGGATTACGGCTGCCGACGGCCGCTCCCGCTTCACCCCAGGCTCCCCAGCCGATGGTCGCCGCCGGCAGTCCCGCGGCGCGGCGCCACGCGACGAGGGCGTCCACCCACGCGTTCGCGGTGGCGTAGGCGGTCTGCCCCGGTGATCCGAACAACGCCGCCGCCGACGAATACGTCAGCCACCAGTCGAGTTCGTGTCCGGCCGTCGCCTCGTGCACTCGCCATGCCCCCAGCGCTTTCGCGCGCCAGACAGCCTCGACGGCGTCGTCGTCGAGGGCGACGGCGGCGCCGTCGGACAGCACACCGGCCGCGTGCAGCACCCCACGCAACGGCAGGCCGCCTTCGGTCGCGGCCGCGACCAGCGCTTCGGCCGTTCCCGGTTCGGCGATGTCACCCGTCACCACGCGGACGTCGACGCCCTGCTCGCGCAGTTCTGCCAGAAGCGGCTCGACCGCAGGGCTCGCACCACGCCGGCCGGAAAGGACGAGCCTGGTCGCGCCGCGTGCCGCAAGCCAATCCGCGGCGACCAGGCCGAGGCCGCCGAGACCTCCGGTGATCACGTAAGCGCCGTCGCGCACCACGGTTTCGTGGCCGGGTTCGCCGAGCTTCGGGCGGGCGAGCAGCCGCGTGTACCGGACGCCCTCTCGCCAGGCGATCTCGTCGTCCGGCGCGTCCGCGCGGATCTCCGCCACCAGCCTGCCGACCCACAGCCGGGCCGGGTCCGGCTCGGCGTCGAAGTCGACCTGGCTCGCCCGCAGTTCGGGGTGCTCGAAGGCGAGGACCCGGACCAGTCCGCGCAGCCAGGCCTGGCCGGGGTCGCCGCGCTCGCCGGGTTCGATGGCCGAGGCACCCGCGCTGACGAGCCACAACCGCGGCGCTTCTTCGACCAGTTCGGCGAGGACGCCGGAGAACTCGGCGACCCTTCGCGCCGCGTTCATCGGATCGGGCCCGTCCGAAGTCCCGGCGCACGCGAGGACTCCCGCCACCTCGCGGGAACTCAGGACTTCCGCGAGCGCCTTCCGGTCCCCGGGCCGAACCGTCACCAGCTCGTCCCCGGCTTCGGTGAGCCGGTCACGCAATGCCGTCAGCCACGGCGCGTCTTCGTGCAGGACGACCCAGCGGCGCGAGCCCGGCGCGGCCGACGGCAGGTCGGCCTGCCGCCAGACCGTCTCGAACAGCAGATCCGCCATCGGCACCGGCAGCGCCGAACGCTGGAACCGGCGGCAGTAGACCTCGCGGAACTCGACCAGGACGACGTCGTCGGCGTCGACCAGCTGGACACCGCCGACCAGGCCGTCGCTCGCCGGATCGAGCGAGTCGAGCACGGCGTCGACCCGGACACCGTGGCGTGGGTCACCGGCGAGGACGATCTCGCCCAAGGTCAGCGGCAGGAACACGCCGTCGGCTTCGCGGAGCGCGTCCCCGGCCGCGGCGGCCAGCGCGTGCAGGCAGGCATCGGCGATCACCGGATGCAGGACGTACGCCGGATCGTCGGCGGGCAGGGTGATCGACGCCGAAGCCCGGCCCGGCGCGGCCAGGACGTCACGCAGCCCACGGAAAGCGGGACCATAGCTCTGCCCCACGCCGGCCAGCACCCGATACAGGTCGATCGGCCGGGCGTCGTCGCCGACCGCGCCGAACGGCACCAGCGCGGTGTTCCCGTCGCGGACACGGGCGGTCGCGTGCCGCACCCAGCCGCCGTCCGCGGACCGCGCGTAGACGTCCACGCTTCCGGAGCTCAGGCTGGTCGTCACCTCGGTGTGCGCGGCGAGCGGGAGCACCCGGTGCAGTTCGAGACCACCGATGCGCAACATCCCGCCGGGCCGCAGGACCGTTTTCGCCGCCGCGAGCGCGAGTTCCAGGAATCCGGCGGCGGGGAACAGCGGGACACCCATCGCCGCGTGGTCGGCCAGCCACGGCAGCGCCTCGGTCCCGATGTCCGCGTGCCACAGGTGCCCGCCACCGGTCGGTTGTTCGATGTGGACACCCAGCAACGGATGCGCGCCCCCGGCTCGGTTCGCCGTACGCCGCGGCCAGAACCGCCGGTGCCGCCAGCGCGGACACGGCAACTCGACCGGAAGCGGACGGGGGCCACCGTCGTCGAGCAGGACGGGCAGTCCGAGGGTGTGGAGCCGGGCGAGCGTGGTCAGGAACGCCACCCGCTCGTCGACCTTGCGGCTCGCCGACGGCACCGCGAGCGCGCCGGTGCTCTGCTCGATCGCGGCCAGTGCGACCGGATGCGGCGAAATCTCGACGAACACGCCGTACCCGTCGGCGGTCGCCGCCACCAGCGCCTGGCTGAACCGCACCGGACGGCGCAGATTCGCCGCCCAGTACTCGACGTCGAACACCACTGACCTTTGTGGATCGTCGAGAACGCTGCTGTAGCAGGGAATCTCCACCGGTCGTGGGGAAAGGTCGCCGAGCTCGGCGCGGAACCGGCCGAGAACGGCGTCGACGGCTTCCGAATGGCCCGCACCCCCGACCGGCAGCCGCTTCGCCAGCCTGCCGAGGCTCTCGACGTGCGAAACCAGCGCCTCGACCTGTTCGGCACCGCCGCTGACGGTGCACTGGACCGGCGAGGCGTAGACCGCGACGGTGATCCCGGGGAAGTCCGTTTCCAGATCGGCGAGTTCGGCCGGGGACAGTTCGACCACCGCCATCGCGCCGTCGCCGGACGCGTCGACCTCGGCCAGCAGCCGGGCGCGGGTGGCCATCACGCGCAGGCCGTCGGCGACGTCCAGCGCCCCCGCGACGACGGCGGCCGCGACCTCGCCCATCGAATGCCCGAGCACCGCGGACGGGACGACGCCGTGTGCGCGCCAGAGCCCCGCGAGGGCCAGCTGCATGCCGAACAACGCGAGTTGCGTCTCCGCGAGGTCCGGCAGGTCCCGCGCGCCGGAGAACATCTCGCTCAGAGTGAACCCCGCTTCGGCCAGGAACACCGGATCGAGTGCCTCCACCTCGGCCCGGAACGCGGGCTCGGTGCGCAGCAGGACGCGGCCCATCCCGGGCCACTGGGAGCCGTAGCCGGAGAAGACGAACACGACGCCTGGCGCAGGTCCGGCCTCGCCGAGGACGACGTCGCCGCTCTCGCGTCCGGCGGCCATTTCCCGCCATGCGGCGGCCACCCGGTCGCGTCCCTCCGCGATGACCGCGCCACGGATGGGCAAGTGGTCGCGGCTCCGGGCCAGTGTCGCGGCGACCGTGTCCAGCGGGACCGACCGGTGGGCGGGGTCTTCGAGCCAGTCCGCCAGATCGGCGGCCCGCGCCCGGAGCACCTCGGCCGACCGCGCGGACAGCACGAAGATCCGCGGGCGCCCGGTCTCCGTCCCGCGAGCGGCGAACGACGCGGCAGGCCATTCTTCGAGGACGACGTGGGCGTTGGTGCCACCGAAGCCGAACGCCGAGACCCCGGCGCGCACGACGTCGGAGTAGCGCGGCCACCCGGTCCCGGTGTCCACCACCCGGAGGCCGAGACCGGTGAAGTCGACATGCGGGCTGGGTTCGTGATGATGCGGCGTCGGCGGCAGCCGCCGGTGGACCATCGCGAGGACGACCTTGATCAGCCCGGCCATCCCCGCCGCGCCCTCCAGATGGCCCAGGTTCCCCTTCACCGAGCCGATCAGGAGCGGGCGGCCGGGTTCGCGTCCGGCTCCGAGCACCTCTCCGAGCGCGCCCGCTTCGATCGGGTCGCCCACCTCGGTCCCGGTCCCGTGCGCCTCCACGTAGTCCACAGTGGACGGCTCGACGCCCGCCGCCGCGTACGCGTCCCGCAGCAAGTCCGCCTGCGCGCCGGGACTGGGCGCGACGAGACCGTTGGACCGCCCGTCGGAGTTGACCGCGCTGCCGCGGATCACCGCGAGCACCCGATCACCCGCGCGGCGAGCGGCCTTCAGCGGTCTGAGCACGATCACGCCACAGCCCTCGCCGCGGGCGATGCCGTCGGCGGCGGCGTCGAACGGTTTGCAGTACCCGTCCGGGGCCAGCACCCCGGCCCGCTGGAAGGACGCCGTGACCGCCGGTGAGAGCAGCAGGTTCACCCCGGCGGCGAGCGCCGTCCCGCATTCGCCGCGGCGCAGGCTCTGCACCGCTTGGTGCACCGCGACCAGCGAGGACGAGCACGCGGTGTCGACGGTGAGACTGGGCCCGCGCAGGTCGAACAGGTACGACAGCCGGTTGGCGGCGATGCTCGTCGCGGCACCGGTGGCGGACCAGACGTCGACGGTGGCTGGATCGGCCATCGTCAGGTGGCCGTACTCGCCCGCCGAGAGCCCGACGAACACCCCGGTCCGGCTTCCCCGGAGCGTGGACGGCGGGATCCCGGCGTGCTCCAGTGCCGCCCACGTCACTTCGAGCAGTATCCGCTGCTGGGGATCCATCGTTTCGGCCTCGCCCGGAGTGATGCCGAAGAACTCGGCGTCGAAACCGGCGATGTCACCGAGGAACCCGCCACGCGCGGGGATACCCCAGCGATCCTCCGGAACCTCGCGGATGCCGTCGCGTCCGGCGTCCAGGAGCCGCCAGTAGCGCTCAGGAGAGTCCGCGCCGCCCGGCAGGCGACAGCCGACACCGACGATCGCGATCGGTTCCTCCTCGCGGCCTTCACCGCCCACGGCCGCGGAGTCCTCCACTGTGGACAGACGGTCGGCGAGAGCGGCGATCGTCGGATACTGCCACACCAGGGTCGGCGGCAACGGGCGGCCGAGGTACCGGCCCAGCTCCGCCGCCAGTTCCATCGACTCCCGCGAGGAAAGCCCGCTCTCGTGCAGCGGACGGTCCGGATCGACGTGGTCCGCCGGCGACCCGGTCCGCTCCGCGACCCGCGCGACGAGCCAGGCGCGGATCTCCGCGGTCACCCGAGCCGCCGCGCGGTCAGCGAACCGTCCAGATAGGACTGCCGGCACCGGGCACGGCTGATCTTGCCGCTGGAGGTGCGCGGTACCTCGCCCGGGGCGAGGAAGACGACGTCGTGCGGCCGCAGACCGTGCGCGGCCGAGACGGCCCTCTTGATCTCCGTGGTCGCCACGGCGAGGTCGGCCCCGGTCTCCTTGGCACGCTCCACCAGCACGACCGCCGCTTCGCCGTCTTCGTGCTCGATCGCGAAAGCCGCCGCGGAATGCGGCCGGACCGCGGGATGTGTCTCCACGGTCTGTTCGATGTCCTGCGGGTAGTGGTTGCGGCCGTCGACGATGACGAGGTCCTTGAGCCTGCCGGTCATGAACAGCTCACCCTCGTACCGCACGCCGAGGTCCCCGGTCGCGAGCCAGCCCGCGCCGGACTCCGGGTCGATCGGCGGCAGGCCGAAGACACCGTCGGACGCGGCGGGTCGTCCCCAGTACCCCACGCCGACGTTCGGGCCGTTGACCTGAATCTCCCCCACCCTGCCGGGTTCGACCAGCGCGCCGGTGACCGGATCGGCGATGCGGACCCGTTGTCCCACCGGGAATCCGCACGAGACGAGGGTGGTGGACGCCGCGCCGGGGAGCGCCGGCGCGGCGAGCCCGGTGGCGAGCCGCTCGCGGTCGAAGGCGACCTGCCGTGGCGCCGTGCCCGCCTCGGTGACGGAGACGAGCACCGTGGCCTCGGCCAGCCCGTAGGAGGACCGGTGCACCTCCGGGCGCAGCCCGCATTCCTCGAAGGCGCCGTGGAACTTCGCGATGGTCGACGGAAGAACCGGCTCGCTGCCGTTGATCAGCGAGACGACCCGGCTCAGTTCGAGGTAGCTCTTCTCGTCCTCGGTGACCCGGGAAGCGGTGTAGGCGTAGGCGAAATTCGGTGCCGCGCTGATCGCGCCGGGGCTGGCCGAGAGCGCGCGCAGCCACCGTGCCGGACGTTCCAGGAAGGCGTGCGGATCCATCAGGACAGACGCCGCCCCCGCCGCCAGCGGCGCGCCGATCCCGAGGATCAGGCCCATGTCGTGGAAGAGCGGCAGCCAGCTGACGGTGGAGGTCGTCCCGGTTTCGATCGCGTAGGCGTCGCAAGCCTGACGGGCGTTGGTGAGCGCGTTGCGGTGGGTCAGCATCACGCCGGCCGGCGTCCGCGTGGAACCGGACGTGTACTGCAGATACGCCACTCCGTCCGGTTCCGGTCGCGGCCAGGAGCGATCACCGGCCGCGACCGGAGCTGTGGTGTCGACGGCGAGCACGGCGGGCCGCTCGAAATCCGTCGAGGCGAGGAAACCGGCGGCGTCGTCGAGTCCGTCGGTGGTGGTGAGCACGACCCTCGGCGCGCAGTCGGCGAGCACGGCGGCCAGCCTGCCCGCGTGCCCGGGGAGGTCCGGGGAGAACAGCGGGACCGCCACCAGCCCGGCGCGGATCGCGCCGAGGAAGGCGACGACGTAGTCGACGGACTGCCGGGCCAGGATCGCGGCCCGGTCCCCCGGGCCGGTGAACCCGGTCAGGCGGGTGGCGAGGGCGTCGACCCGGTCGTCGAGCTCGCGCCAGGACAGGGTGATCGCCCGGCCGTCCGCCCCGGCACGATGGTCGAGGTAGGTCACCGCGACGTCGTCGCCGAGCCGCCACGCCCAGTACCTCAGCAGCGTCGCGAACGACTCCCCGCCGCGTGCGTCGTCCGGCCCGTGGGCGGCGACGACCGATTCCGAAATGGTTTCCATGGCCCCTCGTTGTGACGACTCGTACAGGAGCGGGTGAATTCGGAACGGCGCCGTTGCCGAAAGCGGATTCCATTCCGGAGACCGTTCTTTATCTGCCCGGAACTGTATGGACGTCCCGGGAAGAGTGTCAATGAAAGGATGATGGAACGCCGCCGAAAACACGGACGTGCTCACGGGAACGTGAGAAAGAGGGCACTCCGCTTGTCACTTGGGGACGAAATGTCCGCGTGCTCAGGGGATTCGGCCGCCGGGGCGCGCCGACTCCTCGGTACCGGCGCCCTTAGCCCACGCGAGTCCGTGAAGGCCTCCTTCCCTACCCTCAGAGTAGGTAAGGAGGCCTTCACGGACCGACCCGAGACGATCAGAGCCAGCCCTGTCGTGACGCCTGCGCTCCCAGCTGGAACCGGGTCCGCGCTCCCAGCAGTTGCTGCAACCGGCTGATCCGCCGCAGCACCGTGCGCTCACTGACCCCGAGCTCGCGCGCGATCGCCTCGTCGGTCAGGCCTCCGCTCAGCAACGCGAGCAGGCGGCGCGTGGCGACGGTCGGTTCCTGCGCCGCTTCCGCGTCGTCCGGACCGCCCGCCCGCACGGGCACGGCCATCCGCCAGAACGAGCCGAACAACTCGATCAGCGCGCTCAGCAGCATCGACGGATGGACCAGCAGGGCGAGGACGTCACCGGCGTCGGAATTCGGGACCGCGATCAGCGCCCGGTTGCCGTCGGCGATCACCAGCTTCAGCGGCAGCCCGGGGAACACCCTCGCCTGCTCCCCGAGGGCGATACTCGACTGCACCTGGGCGAATCCGTCGTCGTGCTGCAACACGGACGAGTCGTAGACGACGCGGTACGCGATGCCACGCGCCATCGAACCTGGCTGCACCGTGCTCACTTCGGGCTTCGGGCTCATGTAAGACCCCGGGTCCAGCGCGACGATGTCGACGGCCGCCTGGGTCTGCATGGCTTCGAAGGTGGCGATCACCTCGTCCCGGCTGCGCAGTACCTCGACGAAGTCCGCGTCCCGGCCCGTCCGCAGCGAGTAAGCGGCGCCGAGCACCTCGGCCGCTTCCCGCGCGCGGATCGCCGCTGCCTCGTGCTGCGCCGCGAACGCCGACAGCGCCGCACGCGGCGGGCACACCTCGACCCCGGACGCGCCTGGTCGGACCAGGCCGAACCGCTCCAGCTCCGCTAGCTCGGCGCCGGGCGTGATCGGGCGCCCGTCCAGCAAAGCCCGGTACAGCTGCTCGGCCTCCATCGACAGGCCTCGAGACTCGGCGAGCATGACGCTTCTCCTCCCCCACCCCGGGATCGATCGGCGTGACATCGATGTCACGCCTGGCGGACCGGCTGTTTCCGCTCACCGGTCTTGAGGGGGAAGGCGCCCTGATCGTGCGCCTGAACCGATAACGAAACCATCACAGATCATGCCGAAGAGGCTCCCGCGCGCCCGGACCGGCCCGCGGGAGCCTCTCGTCAACGCCGCCGGAGGTCAGGCGTTGGCGGGCATGCCCTTCTCGTCCGCTTCCGGCGTCGCGGCGCCTTCCAGCAGCTCACGGACGATCTCGTTCGCCTTGCGCACCTGGGGCGTGATCATCTTGATCTTGATCTTCCCGTCGTGCCCGAGATGGCCGCCGACCTCGACCGTCTTGTCCTCACCCGGCAGCGGCAGGCCCTGGCAGCCGGTGAACTTCTTCTTGGGTGTGAGCCCGGTCTGGAAGTAGGCGACGATCGGGTCGTCGACGCAGTCGGTGTTGTACGGGAAGATCCCGTGGCTGCCTTCGTTGTCGACGCTGATCATCTTGGCGCCCGGGAGTCCGTTCGCGGTGGCGAGCGCACCCTCGTACGGCGTGGCCGCGTCGAGTTCGGTCTGCGCGATCAGCAACTTCGGGAACGTCTTGGCGTCCGGCGCCGGCTTGGCGTTGGTGGTCGGCCAGAACGCGCACAGCGGCGCGCCCGACAGGGCCATGATCGGCGCGATGAACGGCGCGTTCACGGTCAGGTCGGCCTGCCAGTAGTTCCAATAGTGCAGGTTCTGGTTCCACTGGCCGTCCTGGCAGCGGATCGCCTCGAACGCGGCGTCCCACGTCTCGACCTCGGCGCCGCCCTGGTAGGAGGCCTTGCGCTCGACCGAGTCCTTCTTCGCGATGGCCTCCAGCGCGTTGCCCTTGGCCTTGTTCAGGAACGCCTTGTTCGCGTCGGTCAGTCCAGGAGTGGCGAGAGCCTTCGCGACGACCTGCTCCAGCTTCTCCGCGTCGGTCCCGGCAGGCGCCGGTCCCTTCGCCAGCGCGGCCACCATGGAGGCCGCCGACGGGTACTGGCCGGTGTCGTACATCGCCGGGATGATGAACCACGCGGCGTAGAGCATGCCCGCGAACTCCCGGGTGCCGCCCGCCTTCTCCCAGTTGCGGCGGATCTCGAGCGGGTCGGTGCCCGCCTTGTACTTGGCGTCGTTGCGCGCGACGTAGGGCAGCAGCGCCTCCTGGAACTGGCGGTCACGGCTACGCGGCTGGAGGTCCCAGGTCTTCTCCAGCGTCGAACGGCTCGCGTCCGTAGATGAGTCGAGCAGGAACCGGTGCGCCTTGGACGGGAACGTGGTGGCGTACCAGGTGCCGAGCCACGTGCCGTACGAGTAACCGATGTAGCTGGTCTTCTTCTCCCCGAGCAGCACCCGGATGAAGTCCATGTCGTACGCGGTCTGCTCGGTGGTGATGAACTTCGTCAGCGGGTTCTTCAGGCAGCCCTCGACCTTCGCCCGGCTGATCACGTTCTGATCCGTGCTGTCCGGGACGGTGTAGCTACAGGTCAGCGGGGTGCTCTGGCCGACACCGCGGGGGTCGAAGCCGACGAAGTCGTACTGCGAGGCCAGCACGGGGCTGCGCATCGCCATCGCGGCACCCCACGGGAGGCCTTCGCCGCCGGGTCCGCCGGGGTTGACCAGTGCGATGCCCTGCCTGCCGGTGCCGGGATAGGCGGTCGCCGTCTTGGAGACGCGGACGCCGATGGTGTTGCCGTCCTGCGGGTTGTGCCAGTCGCGCGGCACCTGGACGGTGGCGCAGGCCAGGCCCTTGACCTTCTTCAGCTCCGCTTCCGTCGCCGGCGCGACCGAGGGGAACGAGCACTCGCCCCAGGCCACGGCCTGGTCGGCCAGCGCGCCGGCGAGCGCCGCGGTGTCCGGCTCGGCCTTGGCCGCGGGTGCCGCACCCGCCGCCGGAGCCAGCACCAGGCCGGAGGCCAGGAACGCACCGGCGACCACGGCCACCGTGCCCCTCCGCGTCTTTCTCGTACTACTGATCACCATGTTCCCTTTCGACAGGAGCCCCCGACGTCCGTACGTGAAGTAAAGACGGGTGATCAGCTTTCCCACACGGCCGGAAGATGGCGGATACCCGACATGGCAGGATCTCGACACCGCGCGGCTCCGGGGCGGTCTCGCGCGATCAGAGCCGTAACTCGCGTGCTCAGAGCCGTAACTCGCGTGCTCAGGCGGCGAACTCACGTGATCACAGGCGTAACTCGCGAGATCGCCGTTCAATCACGCGAGTCACGTGTCTGATCACGCGAGTCACGACTTCTCTTCACGAACATGACGTCACCCTTCGCGCAGGTGATCCCGCAGCACCCGCGCCACGCGGGCCATCAGCACCTCGGCCTCCGGCTGGACCGCGGCGGGCACCCTGGACCCGGTCAGCGCGGCGATCGCGTACATCCCGCCGTCGGCGTGTTCGGCCACCCCGACCTCGTGCCGCAGATTCAGCACGGTGCCGGTCTTCGACGACCATTTCGTGGCGTCGGAGACGAAATCGGGGCTCAGCCGCTGACGCAGCAGGTTCAGTCCCATGAGTTCACGCACCCGCGCCGCCACCTCTTCGTCCACTTTGGACGGTTTCCACAGCGCTTCGAGCAGGTTCACGAACGCGCGAGCCGAACCGGAACTCGCGCGGGTGACGTCGAGCTGCGGAACAGGATGACCTTGCCCGGTGGTGCCCGCGTTGATCGCGAGCGCGTGCGCGAGGTGGATGTCTGCCGGGGCGAAACGCTCGGCGGGCGTGTCACTGAGATCCGCGGCCGGATGCCGCGCGGTGATCCCGGGAACGCCCCATTCGCGCGTCATCCTGGTGACCTCGGCGGGAGGCGTCAGCGCGAAGAGCGCGTCCGCGGCGGTCTCGTCGCTGATGGCCATCGTCAGGTAGAGCAGGTCGTCGATCGCCACCCTGGCCGGATGCCGGAACCGGGTCAGCCCGGTCGGCCCGGGGGCGGTGGCCCGGCCCGGCTCGACGTCGATCGGCGTGGAGCCGTCCAGCTCGCCCCGGCGGATCCGCTCCAGGGTCGCCGCGGCGAGCGGGATCTTCACCAGCGAGGCGCTCGGGAACTCCAGGTCCGGGTCGATGCCGATCTCGTATCCGGTCCGCAGATCGCGCACGAGGAACGAACCGCGCAAGCCGCCGTCGTCGAGTTCGGCGCGCAGTCCGAGGAGCAGCGTCTCGGTGTTCATGTCGTCTCCTCCGCGCCGAGACACCGGGCGATGTCCGGCCACAATCGTGCCCGGAGCCGCTGCGCGTCCTCGCCGGGCCCCGTCGTGATCTCGAACCCACGCGCGAGCCGGAGCTCGCCGATCGGCCGCCAGTTCAGGCCGAGTTCGGTGGCCTGAACCGTTGAGCACAGCAGCAGATCGTCCGAACCGAACACCGCCGCGGCGGCCGCGCTGAGCGCATCGGCGACGGATACCTGCGCGGGCCGCAAGCCCACCGAGTCACGGATCCGGAAGAGCCGATCCCGGATATGCGGCACGTCGTCCTCGGGCTGGATCCAGATCCGGCGAGGCGGCCTGCCGGACCGGCCGACCCGCAGCGTTTCCAGGTGGAGGGCGCCCGCCCGCGGCCTCCCCCCGGCCGCCAGCCCGAGCGGCACCATCCAGGTGCCCTCTTCGGCGGGAACGGCCGTGACCGCCGCGCGGACCTCCTGTGTGCGCACGAGTTCCGCCCGCTCCCCCGGCGGCGCCTGCCGGAACTCCAGGAAGACGTCCAGCGCTCGCGCCGCCGCGTCGAGTTCGGCGAGCTCGCGGACGGTGCAGGTGTCCGGCATCGCCAGCCGCATCGGCCGCAGTTTGGCGCGCTGTGCGTCGTGCTCCATGGCGTCGGCCAGCGCCACCAGCCGTTTCGCCGACGGCAGCATGTCCCGGCCGAACGGGGTGAGCACGGCGCGCCGGGTGGAGCGGTCGAACAGCCGCTCGCCGAAATGCCGTTCCAGCGCGGCGATCCGGCGGCTCGCCACCGGTTGGGGGATGCGCGCGATCGCGGCTCCCGCGGTGAAGGTCCCGGCCTCGCTCACGCTCACGAACGCCCGGCAGCTCCCGATCAGGTCCACGACCACATACTAT
Organism: Amycolatopsis sp. NPDC043889; assembly: GCF_056435645.1. NCBI lineage: Bacteria > Bacillati > Actinomycetota > Actinomycetes > Pseudonocardiales > Pseudonocardiaceae > Amycolatopsis > Amycolatopsis sp. NPDC043889. The sequence goes on along the minus strand of NZ_JBWKEC010000010.1, from coordinate 156,374 downwards.
GCGGATTACGCATGAAAGAGGTCATTCATGTCTTGGACAGCATGACCGGCGCTGGACAGACTGCGGACATCGAACGATCTTGAAAGGAATCACCGTGTCCGTCACTTCTCGCCGTTGGGCCGCCCTGCTGGCGCTCTCGGTCGCGTCACTCGCCGCGTGTTCCGCACCCGCTCCCGCACAGCCGCCGGCCACCACCTCGCCGGTCGCGGCGACCGGGCGAGCCGACTTCGAACAGCTCGAACGCAGCTACCGCGCCCGGCTCGGGGTGTACGCGGTGGACACCGCGACAGGCCGCGAAGTCGCCTTCCGCGCCGACGAACGCTTCGCCTACGCGTCGACGCACAAGGTGTTCAGCGCCGGCGGTGTCCTGCAGCGGACGCCGGTCGCCGACCTGGACCGGACGGTGACCTACGAACGCAAGGACCTGGTCGTGAATTCGCCGGTCACGGAGAAACACGTGGCGACGGGGATGCCGCTGCGCGCTGTCATGGACGCGACGCTCCGGTACAGCGACAACACCGGCGGGAACTTGCTCTTCCGCGAACTCGGCGGCCCCGAAGGTCTCAACGCGGTCCTGCGCGGGATCGGCGACACCACGAGCCACGCCGACCGGATCGAACCGGAACTCAACGACACCTTCCCCGGCGACACCCGGGACACGAGCACACCGCGTGCGCTCGCCGTGAGCCTGCGCGCCTTCGCCCTCGGCGACGCGCTCCCCGATGACAAACGCAAGATCCTCGTCGACATGATGCGGGGCAGCACCACCGGCGACCAGAACATCCGCGCCGGGGTGCCGGGCTGGCCGGTCGCCGACAAGACCGGGACGGCGGCCTACGGGACACGTAACGACATCGGGGTCGTGTGGCCGCCGGGCCGGGCGCCGATCGTCATCTCGGTGCTGACCGACCGGTCGGAGAAGGACGCCGAGATCGACAACAAGCTCCTGGCCGACGCCACCGCGGCCGCGGTGAAAGCCCTCCCCTGAGCGAACCGCCGGGACGGACGAGGTTCCGTCCGTCCCGGCGGGATTCAGCGGCTCAGCGACGGCAGGGGTCGCCCGCCGGATGCGCCGAGGTTCCGTGCACGTCGGCCTGGGACTCCGCGAGCACGATCTTCGCGAGCGCGGTGTCCAGCGCGACCGCCTGCTGCTTCACCACGCCGTTCGCCACGGTCTGGCCGTTGAGCTTCAACGAACCGATGACCAGCGGGATGGTCATCGGCGCCGAGCCCACGGTGATCGACTCACCGTTGATCTTCAGCGAGGCGACGTTCGAACTGCCCGCCAGCACCGGGGCAAGGCCGCCCGGCGACGGCTGACAGGTCGCGGTCGCCTGTGACTGGATCACGCCGAGTTCGATGGTCAGCCCGAGCGTGCTGATCACCGTCTTGTCGATCTTGGCCGACGCCAGCGCGCGATCGCCCGCGGCCGGAGCCGCCGACTGGTCGTCCGGCGTGAGATCGGTCGACGCGGTCAGCACCTTGGTGTCGACCTTGATCAGGCCGGCGTTGAGCGTCGCGGCGGCGACGGTGCTGCTGTCGTCGGCACAAGGCAGGTTCGCCGGATTGGCCCGCGCCGCGGTCACCCCGAGGACGTTCGCCGCGGTGCCGGTGCAGGAGAAGACGCCGTCACGGTCGTCGTCGACGATCGTGCCGACACCGGTCGCGTCGATGAGGCCGGCACCCGATGGGGCCGAAAGAGTCACCGTGAACGTCTCGTCCGGCTCGTCGACGGTGTCCGGGTTGACCAAGACGGTCACCGGTCTGGCCGTCTGACCAGGGGCGAACGTGACCGTCCCGCTCGCCGCCGTGTAGTCGGCGGGCGCGGACGCGGTGCCGTTGGCGGTCGCGTACTGGACCGTCACCGGATTCGGGCTGGGGCCGCCGAGCAGCGACACGGTGAACGTCGCCGGTACCTGCGCGCCACCGGAACCCTCGCCGACGGTCACGTCGTTGATGCTCAGGCCGAGTACACGCACGGTCGTGGTCTCGATGTATCCCCGCGAAGCCCCGTCGACCTGGTAATCGACAACGCACTGATAGGTGCCCGGCGCGGCACCGGCGGCGGCCTTGATCGTCTCGGTGAACGTGGCGACCCCGCCACTGGTCACCTTGACGCTGCCCGGATCGTTGGTGACGGTGAGCTGCGGGTCGCAGCTGGTCACCTTCGGGGTCACCGTGACCTCGATGGACTTGATGCCGTCCAAAATGGCCTGGGAGACCTGGCCGGCCGGGACGTTGTTCAGCAGCACGCCGCCCGTGGCCGAGGTGATGGCGGAGGCCTGCCCTGTGGCGTCGAGCGCGCCGACGTTGACGGCGACCACGCGGATCTTCGCCGCCTGCAACGCCGCGATGGTCTGGGCCAGGGTGTGCCCGCCGCTCGGGTCGTGCGACGGCGCGTCGCCGAACCACGCGATGATGCGGGTGCCGTCCGGCCGGAACGCGACCGCGCCGGTGGCGAGCTGGTAGAGCGCGTTCAGGTTGGCCTCCGGCGTGTCCCCGCCACCCGAGGCCGCCCACTGGTCGATCCCCGCCTGGACGGCGGTCGTGTCCCCGGTGATGCCCTGATTGACCTTGAACGGCACCGAGTCGGTGAAGTCCTTGTACTCGGCGACACCGAACCGCGCGGTCGGCTGCGCGGCGAGGACGTCACCGGTGATGGCGCCGGCGTTCGTCCGCACGTTGCCGATCGGCCCGCCCATGCTGCCCGTGGTGTCCGCGAGCAGGACGAGGTCGGGATTCGGCGGCACGGCCGAGGTCGTCACGTTCTTGGTCACGGTCGTGCTCTGCCCCGCGTTCAGGGTGAGGTCGACCGTGGCCGGGTCCACTCCCGGCGGAGCCGCGGCGGCGACCGCGGTGGACGCGAGCATCGCCGAGACGGCGGTCAGGACGACGAGCAGTGGTCTTCGTGGCATGGATTTCCCTTTCGAGACCCGGCCGGGGCCGGAATTCCTGTGGGCTCGGTGGAGAAGACGGAATATTTCGCTTTTCGTTAGCGCGAGAGCCGGGCTTCACCCAGAGCGCCCTGTGTCAAGGCACCAACGGGCTGTTACCACGAATCCGGGCTACGCGGACCAGGTCCGCATTGCGCCGTCCAGCCGAAGTACCCCGGCATCTCTCACTCTTCAGCGTGAGCGATGCCGAAGGTTTCGGCGTTTTCCGTGATCACGCCACCGGACGGAAACCCGAATTCATCCGGTGGACGTCTGCGGATATTCACCGAATGTCGCAACGTCTCCCGCCGGCCGACACCTCGGCGAGACCTCGGACTCGGTCAGTAGACGCACTGGATGATCGCGTCGTCCAAGCGGATGTACTTCGCCGGTCCGCCGTTGTTGCCGTAGATCGGCTGGAGATAGACGGTACCCACGCAGTTCAGATTGAGCTTGGGCAGAGTGATGAGCTGATAGCCTGCCCCGTCGTCGATCCACTTCACCGTGTGGGAGATTTTCCGCCAGCCGTCGACGGGAAACTTCCGAGCGACTTCGCGGTCCTCATCGCCGACCAGCCGTTACCGGCGAAGAGCCAGCCGTTGTTGTTGCCGGTCCGCGCCACTCCCATGCCGATGTCGAACCAGGAATGCCCGTCACCGCCCTGAATCCCGCGCTCCCATACGCCATGGGGATTCGATTCGTAACCGTCGGACCATTGCACGATCCCGGCGTGCGCGGTTCCCGCGACACCCACGAGTGCCGGCGAAAACACCGACAGGGCGGCGAATATTTTCTTGAACACGAGAGCTCCCCCTCTTCGCGTGATGAACCCAGTCAGAGGACCAGAGTCCGGAACGCGAGCACAAGGTACCTTCGCGCGCACATTCGACTGCCTTGAAGTGCCTAAGCGAGGTCGGCGGGCCGCGTCCGCAGCTTGGCGGCGATCCGGGCCAGCGCCTGCTGATCCTCCGCGGTCAAGGGGTCGAGGACGAGCTCCCGCACCGAACGGACGTGCGTGGGGGCGGCCGCGACGACCACGTCGTAGCCGTCGTCGGTGAGCACGGCGAGCGTATACCGGCCGTCGCCCGGGTCCGGCGTCCGCTCCACCCAGCCCCGCCGCTCGAAGCGTTTGACCACATTGGACAGACGCGAGAGCGAGCCGTTGGCGAGGTAGGCCAGCTCGCTCATCCGCAGCCGCCGGTCCGGGGCCTCCGAAATATGACTGAGGGTCAGGTACTCGAACAGCGTCAGCCCGGCGTCGTGCTGCAGCGGCGACTCGAGTCGCCCCGGCAGCAGGAGGACCAGGGAGACCAGCCCGGTCCAGGCCTCTTTTTCGGCAGAGGTCAGCCACAGCGCTTCGTCGGGGTCCGGGGCGGCCATGGCGGAACCTTACCCAGAACGAAGTGACTTCACGCGTGAAGTGAAATCGTGGTAGCTTGACTTCAAGCATGAAGTCAACGAGAGGAACCACCATGACCCAGCCGGAGTTCTTCGCCACGCCCGGATACGGCGACCGGCAACTGGCCGAGATGCGCTACAGCCAGGCGGTGCGCATCGGCGATCGAGTTGAGATCTCGGGTCAGGGAGGCTGGGACGACGACTTGAACTTCCCCGAATCGCTAGAGGAGGAGATCGTCAAGGCCTTCGAGAACGTCGAGCGGACCCTCGCCACGGCGGGCGCCACCTGGCGCGACGTCATCGCCGTGGACTCGTACCACGTGCCGGAAACCCCGGGCTTCATCGGCGACACCCACAACCGCGTGATGGTCGAGCAGTTCCGCGAGCGCATGGGCGACCGGGCGCCGATCTGGACCGAGATCGGTGTCCCGGCCCTCGGCGCGCCGAAGATGCGGGTCGAGATCAGGGTCACCGCGATCGCCGGGAACGCCCACGTGTGAACCCCGCACTCCTTGGGTACTCCATGCCTGCGCCCATGCTCTTGGCCCAGCTGGGAAACCCGCTAAGGAGAACGCGTGGGTATCACGAGAACACGACAGGCTTACGAGTTCCCCACCGGTATCGCCCCACCACTGGGAGAGGTCCGGGCCTGGCTGCGACAGCAACTGAGCGAGGTCGGACGCACCACCATCGCGGACACCGAGCTGCTGACCACGGAACTGGTCACCAACGCGCACGAACACGCGGACGGCGTCGCCGAGCTCAGGGTCTCCGTCCCCTCGGGCCGGGACGTCGTCCGCGTCGAAGTCGACGACCACCGTCCGCGCCTCCGGCCCCACCGCGTGATCAAGGACGACCCGATGAGCCCTCACGGTCGAGGGCTGGCGCTGGTCGAGGCGATCAGTGCCCGGTGGGGTGTCACCACCGGCGCGGGATTCAAAACGGTGTGGGCGGAGATCCCCGTGCTCTGACACGATCATCGGGTGACAGCCTCGCGCCGCACCCTGGTCGCGCCGATCCCGCGACCGGGTGATCACGTTCGTCTCGTCTCCCCCGCCAGCTTTCCCAGCCACGAGCAGGTCGCCGAGACCGCGGCTGTCCTGGAAAGCTGGGGGCTGGTCGTCGAAATCGGGACACACGCGCTCGACCGCCGGGGTTTCCTGGCCGGCCGGGACGAAGACCGGCTGGCCGATCTCGACGACGCGTTCCGTGACCCGGCCGTCCGCGCCGTGATCGCCATTCGCGGCGGAGCGGGCGCGTACCGCATCGCCGATGATCTCGACTTCGACGCCGTCCGGGCAGATCCCAAGCCGTTGATCGGCTTCAGCGACATCACCGCCCTCCACCTCGCGCTCTGGCGGCACTGCGGGCTGGCGGGGATCCACGGTTCCCTGGCCGGTTCCCGCTCCGCGGCCGCGACCCGGCGGCTCCTGATGGGCGGCGAACCCGCCATCCTCCACCGCGACCCGAGGGCCATGACCGTCGAGGCCGAAGTGCCCGGCACCGCCACCGGCGCCCTCGTCGGCGGCAATCTCGGCACCGTCGCCCACGCGGTCGGCGTCGGCCTGCCTTCGCTGGCGGGCACCATCCTGTTCTTCGAAGCCGAGCGGACGATCGGCCTCGGGCAGGTCGACCGCCAGCTGACCCAGCTGATCCGGTCCGGCGCGCTCCACGGTGTACGGGGGATCGCGCTCGGCCGGTTCCCCGGCTTCGAGGACTACACCGATCGCGGCTGGACCCTCGTCGACGTCTTCAAGGACCGGCTGGGCGCGCTGGGCGTTCCGGTACTCGGCGGAATCGACGCCGGACACGGCGCGGACCCGCTTTCCCTTCCGCTGGGACCGCTTGCCGTACTGGACACGGCCGCGGGCACGCTCACCGTCGAGCCGGCGGTCGGCTCAGGAGACGCGGATCCACGACTCCCCCGAGCCAAGCGCGAAGGACTCCGTTGAACAGCTCGGGATCCTCCACATTCCAGATATGGTGCATCCCCGGCACGAGCCGGGACCGCGTCTGGGGGGCGGCCCGCGCGATTTCCGCGAGGGATCGGCGCACCGCCGGGGAATCCTTCTCCCCCGCCGTCGCGAGCAGCGGCCCGGTATAGCGGCGTACTTCCGCGGGCACACCGCCCGCGCACACCTCGGCGGCCATCGCGGACGCGGTTTCGCGGCGCACCGAGAGACCGTGCTCGACATACCGGGCGCGTGCCTCTCCGGGAAGCCCGAAGGCAGCGGCTTGGGCACGCCAGTACCAGCGGGCCCGCGAGAACGCCGACTGCAGCCCGCAGTACAAGCGCATCCCGGCGCCGGCGGGCATGAGCGGCGCGCTGGTCAGGAACGCCGAACTCACCCGGTCCGGGTGCCGCGCCAGCACACGCAACGCCGTGAGCGCGCCGAGGGACAGCCCGACGAGATCGAACCGGCCGTCGACGCCGTGCCCCGTCACTCTCGCGACGACGTCATCCGCCACCGCGTCCAGACCCGGCCAGCGCTCGCGGACCCGTTCGCCGAAGCCCGGCAGATCCGGCGTGAGCACCGTCCGATCGCCGAACGCGGACAGCTGCGGCTCCCACATCCAGTTCGCGACGTTGCCGCCGTGCAGCAACACCACCGGCCGCTCCACGGTGGCCGTCCCGGCGGAATGCACCTCGGGGAACGCGCTCACGCGAGCTCCTCTTCGAGCGAGTCGAGCCAGTCCAGTTCGACGCGCAGGTGCGCGATTCCATTGTCCAGCGTGGACAGTCGAAGCCGGGCCGCCCGGTCGGGCGCACCCGACTCCGCCCGCGTCCGTTCGAACCGCTCCAGCCGCGCCTTGGTCGCCTCGCGACGGACCGCCAGGAGGGAGCGAAAGGCGTCCTCGTCGAGATCCGCACCGAAGAACACCCGCGCGAGGAACGGATCGCGTTCGACGTGACGCTCGGGCTCACTCGCCAGCCACTCGGCGAGCGCCGTCCGCCCCGCGGCGGTGATGCGGTGTTCCTGCCGGTCCGGCGCTCCGGAGCCGGCCACCTTCTCGACCTCGGCGAGCCCGTCCGTGACGAGCCGGGCAAGGGTGCGATAGATCTGCGCCTTGTCCGCCGCCCAGAAGTGCCCGACGGTCGACTCGAAATGGCGTTTGAGGTCGTAGCCGGTCATGGGCGCGAGGGCGAGCAACCCCAGGATGAGGCGGGAGAGAACCATGCCACTAGTAGACTAGTCCTCTATGGGACTTGTCAACTAGGGCACTACTTCGATTCGACCCGCCCGAGCAGATCGGGCTCGGCGGCCAGCGCGTCGGCGGCCTCCTGCCAAGCAGGGTCACCCGGGTAGAGCTCGCTGCGAAGATAGGCCACCGTCAGCCGCTGCACCGCGGCCACTCGCGCCGGATTCTCGTCCGTCGTCTCGGCGACGTCGTAGCCGGAAATCCCGCCGAGACCGTGTTCCGCGCCGTACAGGGTGAGCAAGGTCTTGCGCCCCGGCGAAAGGAAGTACGGATCGGTGTGCCATTCCGGGCCACGGACCGTCAGATGCGCCGAGGAGTCCTTGTCGCCGGCGACCACGAGCGCGGGCGTCGTCATCGCGGAGAAATCGGTGCTGACGAAGAAGGGATAGTTCTCCGCCACGAATTCCGTGACAGCGTCGCCGCCGCGACCGGGCGCGGCGAGCAGCACCCCGGCCGAGACACGGGACTCAGCCAGGCTCACCACCGTGCCGTCACCCGGCTCGGTGTACCGCGCGCCCAGCAGCAGGCTCGCGGTATGCCCGCCCATCGAGTGCCCGGCCACGGCGACCTTGCCCCGGTCCACTCGTCCGCGCAGACCCGGCACCGCGGCCTCGATCTCGTCGAGCCGGTCGAGGATGCCGATCATGTCCTCCGCCCGCGACCGTTGGTACAGCGGCGCTTCGGGGTGATCGGACCCCAGATCCAGAGTTCTGGAACTGAGATGGGTGGGCTGGAGAACGACGAATCCGTGCGCCGCCCAGTAGTTCACGAGCGGGGCATAGCCGTTCAGCGACGAGAGGTGATTCGAAGGGCCCTGACCGTGCGACAGCAGGATGATCGGCAACCCGCCACCGGTCATCGGGGCGGAGACCCGAACCCGCAGATCCACGGCACGACCAGGAGACGGCAACGTCACCGGGGCGATCGAGATCACTGGCGTACTCATGGTGATTCTTCCCTTGTGAGACGGCACCACACTAAGCGGAGCGCTGTTCCACAAACATACGGAGCACTGTTCCGCTTTGTCAAACTCCCTTCGCCCGGTCCGCGAGAGCCCGCGCGAGCAAGGCCACCTCGGCCGAAAGTCCGGTCCAGTCACCGGAAGCCGCACCGAGGTAGCCCGCTCGCGCACGCTGGAGCAGCGCGCGGCCATCGCCATCGAGCGTCGGCGCGATGGCCGCCGCCGCGGCGTCCTTCGAGACGATCCCGCCCGTCTCGACGGTCACGACGATCCGCGCGAGCGTGAGCAGGACGTTGCGTTCGTCGCCTTCGATCTCGGACAACAGACCGGGGACGACGCCGAGCGCCGCGTCGCGGAGCAGATCCCGCGGCACCGGATCGAGGAGTGCGGCCAGCGCGGGGCCGCGCAGAACGCGATGCGCCGCTTGGGCGGTGGCCACGAGGATCACGACGTCGGGATCCTCCACCGGCCGGGGAAGTCCACCTTGGACGAAATCTTCCCGAAGCCATTCCCCGTACTGGAAATCACGGTGCGACGGCTTGCCCCCGGCCACGATCCCGGTCAGTTCGATCGGCCGCCGGTCCGCCGCATCGGGGAATCGGCTGGCGTGACCACGCCAGCCCGAAAGCCGCAACAGCAGGGACACCAGCGCGGCGCGCTCCGATTCGCCGAGCGAGCGGCGGGTGACCAGCAGCAGATCGACGTCACTGTCCGGTTTGAGCCCACCCGCCGCGGCGGAACCGTAGAGGTACAACCCGAGGACGCCGCCGGGATCCTCCCGGTCGAGATGGTCCAGCAGAGGCTCGATGCGCATGCCTCAACGATCACGCACTACGCAAGATATTTCCGCGCCCACTCGGCGAACCCGGTGAGCGGGAGGCCCAGTTCACGCGCGTATTCCGGACGTCCGGGCTGGCCGACCACGTTCAGCCACTCGTGCGAGGCGCCCATCGGCGGCATCCCGGCTGCGACCGCCTGCTCGACGGTCATATCCGGTGCCGCCAGCCGCCTGCCCAGTACTCCGGACAGGACCTCGGCGATCTCCGTCATGGTCAGGAAGTCGCTCGCCAGCTCCAGTTCGACCCCGGTGAACCGCTCCGGTTCGGCGATGACCGCGGCGGCCGCGGCGCCGATGTCGTCGACGGCGGCCAGCGAAAGGGACGTCGACGGCTTGATGACGCTGACCAGACCGCCGTCCACCCCGCACGGAAAGAGGAACTTCATGTCGGGCAGGAAGTTCTCCATGAAGAAACCCGGCTTGAGCAGGGTCCACTGCGGAAATCCGGCTTCGCGGAGACGGTCTTGGATCGCGGCCTTGGCACCCAGCGTGGACTCCATCGACGTCCAGCGCCCTTCGGCCCATCCGTCCGCCTCGACGTGCTGGCCGGCACCCGAAACGGAGGTATGCACGAACTGCGGCACCCCGGCCGCCTTCGCGCCCTCGATGAGGTTGACGCCTTGAGTCACCTCGCCGGCGAAGTCGAATCCGTCGGCGTTCATCCCCGGCATCTGTACCGAGAAGACGGCACGGGCGCCCTTGGCCGCCCGGATGACGGAATCGACGTCGTGGAGGTCACCGACGACGAGTTCGGCGCCGAGCGCTTCGACGGCTTTCGCCCTGGCCGGGTCTCGCACCAGAGCTCGGACGGGAACACCGGCCGCGAGCAGGGCACGGGCGGTCGCACCGCCCTGCCTGCCGGTGGCGCCGGTGACCAAAACGGGTGCTGAAGACATGGTGACTCCTTCGGTCGACTAAGTGGCGGGGCCCGCCACTTATCGTCCGCTACAATATGGCGGGGCCCGCCACTTACGCAAACTCCGAGGTGAAGACATGTCCGACGGCCTGCGTGCCGACGCACGGCGCAACTACGCGCGCATCCTCGCGGTGGCCGAGGAAGAGGTCGCGGCCCACGGCTCCGGCGCCTCCCTGGAGCAGATCGCACGGACCGCCAACGTCGGCTCGGCTACCGTCCGGCGCCACTTCCCCACCCGCCGGGCCCTGCTGGAGGCGGTCTCCGCGAAGCGGATCGCGGCGTTGTGCGCCCGCGCCACCGAGCTGACCGGCGAGGACGACAGCCGGCAGGCTCTCCTGACCTGGCTCGACGAGGTCGTCACTTACTGCGTCTCCGCCCGCGGTTTGGCGGCCGCGCTCGCCTACGACGGTCCCCTGGAGCACGAGAACTCCTGTTCCGTCGCCATCGAGGAAGCCGGGGGTCCGCTGGTGCAGCGGGCCGCGCGGGACGGCGTGGTCTCTCCGGACGTCACGGTCGCAGACCTGATCACCCTGATCGTCGGCATCGTCCTGGCCACCGAGCTCTACCCGGATCCCGCCGCACAAGCGGACCGGCTGTTCCGGTTGGCCGTCACGGGGCTGAGCCCCCGGACATGAAAGGGGCCGGAGCGGTCTCCCGCTCCGGCCCTCGGATCACTTCCGGCCTACCGCGTACGGCGCCCCGACGAGACCACCGCCGGCACCGGCCCGCCGTTGATCACGAACTGCGACCCCGGCTCACGGACGATGTCGCCGTTCGCGGAGTTCGTGATCGTCACGTTGGTCAAGGTCGCGCTGCCGCGGGCGCCGCTCATCGCGAGGATGCCCGCGCCGTTGTTCGACTTGTCGATCTTGACATTCGTGAGGGCCGCGGTCACGACGCCGCCACCCGTCTTGAACTGGACACCGTCGTAGGTCGAATCGTGGATCTCCGTGTCCCGCAGCACGACCCCGGGAATGTCCTTGCCCTGCGCGAAGAACGTGATCGCGCCGAACTCCTGCTGCTCGCCCCAGAACACGCCGCCACAGCGGTACAGGGCGTTGTTCGCGATGAGCGTCTCCCCGGAGAACGGCAGCGGATCGTGATCCGTCGCCAGCATGATGCCCGGGTAGTTCATCGTGTCGTGGACGAGGTTGTTCTCGATCTTGTTGCCGTAGCCGCCATAGATCGCGATCCCGTTGGCGCGCCACGGAAGCTGGATCGTGTTGTTGGCGAACACGTTGTCGTGCGCGATGTCCTGTGACGGATCCTTCACGTACTGGTTCGCCCACACCGCGAGCGAATCGTCGCCGGTGGTACGGAACGACGAGTTGACCACCTTCGAGTTGCGGGTGCCGTTGGTGAAGTTGATGCCGTCGGCGTAGGTGTTCCGGATCCGCATGCCGCTGAACTCGAGGCCGTCGCCGGGGCCCCAGAGCGCCGGCAGGTTGCTGTAGTCCCGGCCGACCCACACGCCGACGTTGGCGTGCTCGATCCACACGTTGGAGATCTTCGTACCGGTGCCGAAGCGGCCGTTGAGACCGACGCCGCCTTCCGCGCCGCCGTCGCCGCCGCGGATCCGGCCGGAACCGAAGATGGCGATGTCGGAGATCTGCGTGTTCTTGTCGATGTCGAACCCGAAGTTGCCCTCGTGCGGATGGTTGATGCCGCCCGCGTTCTGCGGCTCGATCTGCGAATACAGCTGCGCATGCCACATGCCCGCGCCGCGGATCGTCACGTCGGAGATGCCGATCTGGTTGTACTGGCCGCCGCCGTTGGGCACGTTCGGATCGTCGGTCAGGATCTTCTTCTCCTGCCGCCACTGCCCCGCCGGGATCCAGACACAGCCGATCACGCCGTTCTGGTCGTCGGTCACCGCGCGCTGGATCGCCGCCGAGTCGTCGTTCCCGTCGTTCGGCACGGCGCCGTACTCCGTGATCGACACGCAGTTCGCGGGCTTCTCCGACGCCGGGGCGACCTGCTCCAGATCGATGAGGTCGACGATGTAGAACGCCGCGTTGTCACCGCTGTCCCGCTGCAGCTTGAACTTCGTGCCCGGCGGATACGACCGCGACAGCAGCGCGTGCGACTCGTCGAACAGCCGTCGCGCGTTGGCCTGCGGGGTGTTGGTCAGGCCTTCGGGATCGTCGGTGCTGCCGTAGAGCCAGCTGTGCTTCGACGACAACGTCAGCTTCTGCGCGAAAGTCCCGTTGACGTAAAGGCTGAGCGTCGCGTCCTGCCCGCCACCACCGGGGGCGTCGGGAATGGAATTGCGCACGACGATCGAGTTCGCCTGGTTCGCCGACGTGAACTCCACGTACTGCCCCTGATTCGCCAGCCGCACGGACTTGCGGCCCGAGGATTCGGTCGCGAAGTTCGTGTGGCCGAAGGTGCGGAGCGGGTCGGCTTCCAGCAGTTGTCCTTGGTACTGCGCGGCTTCCGCCTCGTATTCGACGTACGGGACCGCCGCGCCGCGGCCCACGACGATCGCCCGCGAGAGGTCGTTGTTCGACTCGTTGGTCTCCGTGACCGTGCCGTTCGCGTCGGCCGTCGCGGTGAGGGTCGCGCCACCGTCGGCGGCGGTCCACGTGCCCGAGATCGCGACATTCGCGGTGGCGCCCGCCTCGATCGCACCGGTGGCGCCGGTCAGTGTGGTGCCGCCGACGGCCAGCCGCGTCACCGAAGCGCCCGCGCCGCTCGTGCCGCGGTTGCGCACCGCGACGGTGAAGGACACCGCCGAACCGGCCGCCGGATTGGGCGGGTTCGAGGTGATGCCGGTGACCTCGAGGTCGGGCCCCGGCGACTGGGCGACGACCAGCGGCGTCGGCGAGGTGTAGGTGTTGTTCGTTTCGTCCTGCTCGGCCATCTTGCCCGCCGGATCGGCGGTGGCGGCCACGGTGTAGGTCCCTTGTGGACGCGTGCCCGCGTCGACGGTGACCGTGGCGGACTCACCGGCGGCGAGCGCCCCGACCGCCGCGTCACCGGCGACGGTGCCGCCGAGGCTGACGTTCACGGTGGTGGCGGCCGCGTTCGCGGTGCCGGTGTTCTTCACGGTCGCCGACACGGCGAGCCTGCTGGTCTCCGTCGGGTGCTCCGGCGTCCAGGTCGTGCCGGTGACGACGAGGTCCGGGTTCGGCGCGGGAGTGCCGATCACCTGGAATTCCGCGACCTGACCGCCGGGCGCACCGGAGTTGGCGAAGAACTGAAGGCGTACCTCCGCGGCGCGTCCGCTGACCGGGATGACCACCGAATTCCGGTTGGTGGCCGGGTCGAAGCGGTGGTCGGCTCGCGCCGACAGGGTGGTGAACGCGGTGGAACCCTGCGGACGACCAAGGACCTCGAAATTCTGTGTCCGCGCACCCCAGATCGCGTCCGGGTCGAGTTTCACCACGACCGAGTCGACATCCGCGTCGACCCCGAGCTTCACCGTCAGCGCGTTCGGGTACCCCGCGGCGGATTCCCAGTACGTGGCGGTGTTGTTGTCGTTGGCGTTGGCCGCGAGGAACGAATGGACCGTCGACGTGGCCTCGATCGGTTTGCCCGCCGCCAGGTTCGCGCCCGCGCTCGTCCCGGAGCGCACGACATGGTTGCTGTCGCCGGATTCGTTGCCCGCCGCGTCCTTGGCGCGCACGAAGTACTCGACCCGGGTCCCCGTGGGCCTGGATTCGGTGAACGTGGTGCCGGTGATCGTGGTGACCGGCGTCCCGTCGCGATAGACGGTGTAGCCGTCGACACCGACGTTGTCCGCCGAGGGCGACCAGGTCAGCCGGATCTGGCCGGAGACGGGCTCGGTCAGCGCGAGACTCGCCGGCGCGCTCGGCGCCTGCGTGTCGCCGGTGTCCGGCCCGTACAGCTCGAATTCCGCGAGTTGCGCGGCGGGCCATCGCGAGTTCGCGGTGACGTGCAGCCGCACGTAGCGGGCCGGCGCGGTCATCGGGATGGTGACGGTGTTGGTGCCGGGAGCGAACGTGTAGCCGGCCGGCGCGGCGAGGTCGGTGAACGCCGTGCCGTCGGTGCTTCCGCGCACCGCCAGTGTCTGGGCGCGGGATTCCCAGCCCGCGGGCAGTTTCAGCACGATTCGCGAAAGGGACTTCGCCGTGCCGAGGTCTGCCTGGATCCACTGCGGGAACGCGTTGTTGGCGGATTCCCAGTAGCTCTCCTGGTTCCCGTCGACGGCGTTCGCGACGGGATAACCGGGCAGCGCGCTGCTCGCCGACACTGTGCGGGTCAACGGCACTTCGGCGAGCGCGGCCGGAACGGGAGTGGCGACGGGGTCGGGAGGTGGCCCGCTCGCGGCGGAAGCGAAGGAGAGTCCGGCGACGGAAAGCCCCGAGACCAGGAGACCGGCGATGAGCCGGGACAGGCGCATACGTGTCATGGCGTCTTCTCTTCTTTGAGACGGCGGGGAGGGAGCCAGAGCCGTACGAGCATGCAACAACCCGGGGACGGAATGCAAGAAGTTGACATGTTTCAGAAATTTTTCGACTGCCATCTGCGAGGAGTGCTCCCCGTTGCCCGCTGCGCTTACGCGCGTTCTCTCGGTTTTGCCGTTTTCTTTGCCTGCAGCGGACTTTGAGATCACGTATTCCGCGAATACGGAGTACAGCTGTACACTCAAATCCAGGGGCTAGCCGCGTGGAGGTCGATCCTGATGGACGTGACGAAAACCTTGAGGTCCGCACTCACCGGGACGACGAACGAGTCGAGGTCCGCCGTCCGGGAGCTGCGGCGGGAGACCGAAGACCTCGTGGCGCGCCGTGCGGGCCGGACGGCGAACCGGCTGACCGAACTGGGCGAGCGGCTCGCCGATCTGGTCCTGGTCTCCGGAAGCAGGCTCGCGGGCCTCGCCGAGCGGCACAACATGCCCGCGGGCGAGGGTGTGCGCCGGGAGGCGGGCCGGATCGGCGAGTCGGTCGAGCGGTTGTCCGCCACGCTGTCGGAACGGACGATCCTGCTCGCCGAGGAACTGCTCGACGCCAGGCCGCCCGGGAAACGCCGTCGTCGATGATCACGGAGTAGCTCGCGTGTCCGTGAAGGCCTCCTTGCCTACCCTGAAGGTAGTGAAGGAGGCCTTCACGGCCTGATGTCGCGAAAGCCGCTTTCGCGACACGCCTGACGTCACCTCACGACTCCCCGCTGACACATCGGTGCCACCGGCACTCTCGTGCCGAAAGCCCAGGTCCGGCGCCGCCCGGCGCGTCCTTCTCCCGTCTTTAGTCGCTATCGACCGCCGTATCCGCCTGCCTAGCATGGGAAAACCGATTTCGGATCCGGCCGGGCGATCCCTGGCGATCCGCCGCGGCCGCAAAACGGGTGACCCGTCGATTCCTTTCCCTGATTCCCCTGCATTGGAAGGCACCCATGCGCCTCCGAGGTCTCCTCACTGCCCTGCTGTGCGCGGCCGGGCTCACGACGGTCGCACCCGCCGCCGTCGCGGCCCCCATCATCGACGGCGAATACGCCCAGTCCGGCCCGTGGGCCGCCATGATCGAACAGAACGGCAGCCAGTGGTGCTCCGGTTCGATCATCAGCGCCCGCTGGGTGCTCACGGCCCACCACTGCGTCGACGAACCCGGCGCCGACTACTCCGTCCGGGTGGGCGACGTCGATCATCGGGCCGGAACGTACGCCGTGGTGGCCGACATCCACACCCCCTCCAGCGGCGCCGACATCGCGCTGCTGAGGCTCGACCGCTCGGTGAGCACGACGTACGCGTCCCTCGGTACTTCCGTCGCCGTCGGTGACACCGAATACGTTTATGGCTGGGGCTACAACGAAGACGGTGACCTGCAGCGCTACCTCAAGGTCGCCAGGATGACGGTGACCAGTGTCGGGAGTGGACTGATCAAGGCCCGCCGGGGCAACGGGCTGACCAACGGCGGCGACTCCGGCGGTCCGGTCTTCGTCGGCGGCAAGCAGGTCGGCGTGCACATCGCCGGCAACAAGGTGGACACCTCGACGCACACCAGCATTTCGGCGAACCGCACCTGGATCCGCGACACCTCGGGCGTCTAGGTTTCGGCGAACCGGTCCGGGAGCGGTGGCGCCACCGCTCCCGGACCGGTGAGAGGCAGGTGGAAAGTGGCATCGACGACTCCCCCGGACGGTCTCGGCGCGCAGCTGGCCAGGCTGGGACTCGGTGAGACCGCCTCCCGGATCTACCGGCGGATGCTCGACAGCGCGCCCGTCACCGCCGAGGAGCTGGCCTGGCGGGAGGACGACGCGGAGACCGTCCAGCTCGCACTGAAAGAACTGGCCGACGCGGGCCTCGCGGTGTCGTCCGGAGTGGACGGGTCCGAATACGTCCCCGCGAACCCCAGCGAAGCGCTCGCCGCACTGACCACGCGACGGCAGGCCGAACTGCACGACGCGCGGCTCGCGGTCCAGACCGCGTACCGCGCCTTCCGGCGGGCGCATTCGGGGATGCCGAACGCGCAGGACCTGCTCGAAGTGGTCACGGGCGACGCCATCATCCCCCGGCTTCAGCACCTCGCGACCACGGTGCGGCATCAGGTGCGCCGCCTCGACTCCCCGCCGTACTTCACCGGCGGCCGCCGGAATCTCCTGGAGGAGGAGCAACTGCGGCGCGGGATCACCTACCGTTGTGTCTACAGTGGAGCGTCACTCGGCGATCCCGGCTATCTCGCCGCGAACATCCTGCCGTGCCTGCGGGCAGGCGAACAGGCCCGCCTGCTGCCCGAGCTGCCGGTGAAACTGACGCTGTTCGACGACCGTGCGGCGACCATCGCGCTGACCATCCGCGAGGCCGATCGCAACCAGTCCATCGTCATCGTGCGGCCTTGCAGCCTTTTCTCCGCGCTGGAGGGCCTGTTCGAAACCTCCTGGGCGGCCGCGCTTCCACTCGACCGGCATGGACGGACGTCCGAACAGCCGATCCGGCCGGTCGAACGGGAACTGCTGCTCTTGCTCACCGCCGGGCGCAAGGACGACGAGATCGCCGCCGAACTCGGCGTCAGCAGGCGCACCCTGTTCCGCTATCTCGAGAACCTGATGGACCGCGCGGGCGTGTCCAGCCGGTTCCAGCTGGGGATCTTCGCCGCGCACAACGACTGGCTCTGAATGCCCCGCATTCAGTCCTCTGAATGCGGTAGTTGGCGATGCGAACGAGCGCATTCAGAGGACTGAATGCGGGCTTCTCACCCGGCCGGGGTCACCCGGATGGACCCTCCCCGCTGCGGCGAGGGCGCCGGGAGCGGATGGTGATCTTGGAAGGAGGGCGGAATCATGGGGAATCACCGACACCACAACGGAACCGCGCCGCTCCGGATCGCCACCGCGGGCCTGCGGGTGATCGCGGTCGTCGTCGCGGTCGCGGCCTGCGCCTGGCTCGCGCTCTGGCTCGCGTTCACCCTCTGAGTCCCGCCGGTCCCGGCTGGGCTTCCGGCGGGCTCTCGGGTTCCGGAATCGGGCGGTCCGGCCCCGGATCGGGGACCCGTTCGGGAACCCCGGGATCCGGGACCGGTTCCGGCCTGCCCGGGTCCGGCACCGGTTCGGGAATCCCGGGGTCGGGGACGCCGGGGTCCGGCGGCATGGGGTTCGGCGGCGCCGGAGGCGCGGTCATTCGAGCAGTCGTCATCGCACTACCTCCTGCTCACGCCACTACCCGGTCCGCCGCCGGACGAAACGGCCCGTTAGCCCGTCTGGGTGGCGATCCAGTCCGCGATGACGTCCGCGCGCGAGGTCGTCTCGATCCCGGCGTGCGGGCAGTCCGGCCCGGTGGCCTCCAGCGAGACCAGGCTGCCGCTCTTGCCTCCCGGGACGAAGTACGGCGCGCCCGAGTCGTACGTGCAGGCACTGGTCGTGATCGAGGGTGCCGCGCCGCGGACACCCATCGTCGTCGGGGCCACCGTCGCCACCTGGACCGTGCCTTGCTGCATCCGGGTGGCCGGAGCGGGGTTCTTGGCGGTCAGGCTGCCCCAGCCCGCCAACGTCAGCTGCTGGCCGATCTTCGGGAGCACCCGGTTCACCGTCAGCGGGGTCACCGTCGTCACCGGAGTGTCCAGTTTGATGAGGGCGACGTCATTTTCCTTCGCCTGCAGCACTTCGGTCGCCTTGCGGGCCACGCCTGATTCGATCGCCTCGTCGACGAGGCCCAACGTCACCGTCGTCGGGTACGGCACCTTGCCCGCGACGCGCTTGCGGTGCGCGTCGTGGAAGCAGTGCCCGGTGGTGACGACCCAGCCGGGCGCGATCAGCGCACCCGTGCAATAGCTGCTGTAGGTCGAGCCGTCCGGGCGCGGGATCTTCGTCATCGCGATCTTCGCGACGAACCCGAACTGTCCTGGTGGGACATCGGTGCCGTGGGCGACGTCCGACGCGGCGAACGCGGCCGGAGCGGTGGTGATGGTCAGGACAGCAGCGGCCAGCAGGGCGCGCAGACGCAATTTCTTACCCTTCGTCGATGAGGTGATCCGAGGCTAGGACCCCTGCGCGACAAGGGGAATTCCCTGACCAGGTGTCACCCGATGGCACGCCGCCCGCCGGCCGGTTCACCGCGGCGGGCGAGCCAGTGGCGATAGGGGTGGCTGCTTTCGGTGTCGGACCGGTAGGCCGCCTCGGCCGCGGCGATCAAGACGTCGCTGTCCGCGCCGAAGGCACCTTCCGTACTCCAGGCGATCAGATACCGCATCCACAGCGGATCCCCAGTCAGGGGCCGGATCGCGATCCCGGGTGAGGCGGGAAAGGTGACCTGACAGGGGGAAATCGCCCGGCCGGCGGCGATCAGGCGTTGCAGAGGCCGCAACTCGGTGCTCCGGTGCGCCGCCTGCGGCCGGAATCCCGCCCGCGCACAGGCTTCCTCGAAGCACTCCGGCCAGCCGGCACCGTCGGACGGCCCGAGCACCCACCGTTCCCCGGCCAGGTCGGCGAGGTCGACCTCGGTGCGGCGGGCGGCGGGATGGTCCGCGGCGATCGCCACGAACACCGGTTGCGTGGCCAAGGGCCGCGACTCCACCCCGGGAGCCGACGGCAGGCTGTGCCCGGGATAGTCGGCGACCACGGCGGCGTCGAGTTGCCCACCGGCCACGAGATCCAGCAACCGCAAGGGCGAGAACTCGGTGGTCACCGAAACCGCTTGCCCCCGGCCGGAATCACCGAGCCGGTCCGCCAGCTCGACGACCATCGAACCGCCGATCCCACCCAGCGCGACAGGACGTTTCTCGCCTTCCGCCAGGAAACGCGCCGAGTCCTGGTGCATCGTGTCCGCCGCGGCGAGGACGGCGCGGGCACGGACGAGCACGCATTCACCGAACGCCGTCGGGAAGACCCCGTCCCTCCCTCGGACGAACAAGATTCCCCCGAACGCGCGCTCGATCCGTTGCACGGCGGCGGTCAGCGCGGGCTGGGTGCTCCCGAGCCCGATCGCCGCGCGCGTGATGCTGCCCGCGTCGGCGACGGCGCACACCACTCGCAGGTGACGTAACTCGACGTCCATCACGCGGACCTTATGGCCACTTGGGATGTGCCGGAAGCCGTCGAAAGTCGGGATCGTTTTTCGTACTCCCCCTCGTCCCCGCAAGGAGTACGCATGCGACGCGCCTGCCTCATGGCCGCGCTGACCGCCACCCTCGTCGCCGGGCTCGTTCCCGCGACGGCGTCGGCGGCGCCCGGATTCACGACGTCGATGGAGGCCTTCGAACCAGGAGGGACCATCACCCGGGTGGACGTCACCCGGCCCGCTTCGGACCGAACCGCCGCGCCTCAGCGGATCACGAGCGCCGCCGCGGTGACCCCGATCGAAACCAACGGCCCGAGTGAGACCACCTTCGACCTGGTCTTCGTCGGTGACGGCTACACCTCGACCCAGCTGGGCACGTACTCGCAGCACGTCCGCTCCAGCATCGCGGCGCTGTTCGCCATCGAGCCGTACAAGAGCTACCGCAAGCAGTTCAACCTCTGGCAGGTCGACGTGGTGTCACCGCAGTCCGGTATCACCAACGACCCGACCCAGGGCATACGGCGCAACACCGCGCTGGGCTCGTACTTCTGGTGCGGTGGGATCGAACGGCTGTTGTGCGTCAACGAAACCAAGGCGAACCAGTACGCCGCGGCCGCGCCGGACGTCGATCAGGTCATCATGCTGGCGAACACGACGAAGTACGGCGGCGCCGGTGGCGGGGTCGCGACCTCTTCGGGCGGCAACATCCAGGCCAGCCAGATCGTCGCCCACGAACTCGGGCACTCCATCGGCGGGCTCGCCGACGAATACGACTACGGCACCTGCGACGCCCGCGAACCCCGGGAGCCCAACGCTTCCGCGCTCACGGCTCAGCAGATGAAGGACCGCCGGGCCAAGTGGTACACCTGGCTCGGCAAGCCCTCCCCCGACGGCGGCACGGTCGGTGTCTTCGAGGGATCCCGCTACTGCAAGACCGGGATGTACCGCCCCAGCGTGAACTCACTCATGCGCACCCTCGGGCAGCCTTTCAACCCGCCGAGCACCGAAGCGATGATCGCGGGCTTCCACCGCGAAGCCGCTCATCGGCACTGATTCCTCGTCATGGCCTCTTGGCCGGGCCGCCGGCGTGATCGGCGAGCCCGGTCGCCATGTCGCGCATGAAGCGGCGAAGGTACCAACGGAAGATCCACGCGTTGCCCTTGCCGACGCGATACGTTCCGTGCCAGCGGATCCGCGTTCCGCCACCGGGCGTTTCGCACAGATCGACCGAAGCCTGGTAATCGAGCATCACCGGGACGTCCACGCCCTCGTAGGCGAACCGCCGTTCGGGGTCGAGGGCGGTGATCCGCTCCTTGGTGACCGTCTTGCCGGTGCGGAAGGCACGCACCGCGCCGACACCGTCGCGTCCGTCGGCGGAAAGTCCTTGCGACGCGGCGACTTCCAGGGAACCCACCCGTGACCAGACCGGCCAGCTGCGGGCGTCCAGCAACAGTGCCCACACCGCGGCGGGCGGCGCCGGCGATTCGGCGGTGACGTCGTACGACTGCACTCCAGAACTACTCACACGCCTCACCCTAGGAACGGGCGGGCGGGGCCACCATGCGCCGGATTGCGCGGCGGCGGTCAGGAATTGCGGTACTCCGACGGACGCGAGCCGGTGTGCTTCAGGAAAGCGGCCGACAAGGCGCCCGGAGTGGCGAACCCGCATCTACCCGCGATCCCGGCGATCGGGAGATCGGTGTCGCGCAGCAGCCTTCGCGCTTCCTCCATCCGCAGCCCGCCGAGAAAACGGTGCGGGGTCTGGCCGGTCTTTTCCTTGAAGACGCGGATGAAGTGGTAGACGCTCAAATGTACTTCCCCGGCGATTTCGGCGACGGTGAGCGGTTCGGCCAGCCGCTCGCGCATCATCGCCACCGCGGCGCGGACACGGTGGTCCTCCCGGCCCGCGCTCGGCGGCTCCGGCTTCCGCGCGTGGCGGGTGAGCAGGTGCACGGCGAGGAAGGCGGCCGCGGATTCGGCGTAGAGATCGTCCTGCTCCCTGGCGTTTCCGACCGCGCGGACCAGCTCGTCGAGCAGCGAATCTCCCTCGGCCACGGAGGCCGCCATCGCCTCGTGGTCCACCGCTCGGCCACCCAGCCGGGCGGCCACCGCCTCCACCGTGGTGCCCGGGATGTGCACCTGCAGGCTTCGCATCGCTTCGTCGCCGCGGTAACGGCGCTGCAGCGGCAGGCCGGGAACGGCGAGTTCAAGCCGTCCCGGTCCCCACTGATGCCGGTTCCACCGGCCTTCGCCGCGGGTCTCCATCACCGCCCGCCCCGAAAGCGGCAGGACCAGATGCAGATCCGCGACGGCGGGCAGCCGCATGTCCTCGGCGACGGGAACGTGGTCGAATCGCTGGACGAGCAGCGATTCCCAGCCGGAATCCTCCCAGCTGCAATACGTCCGCCGGACATAGCGGGACATGTCGAAACCGGTGTACGGCTCAAGGTCGAATCGCTCGGAATCGAACACCACGCCTTCGAGGCTAGCCGAGCAACTCCTTCACGCGCGGGACGACCTTCTCGCCGTAAAGCCGGATCGAGTTCAGGCGCTGCTCGTGCGGAAGCGCGCCGACGCTGTATTTGAGCTGGAATCGCGACAGGCCGAGGGCCCGCACCGCCCATGCGATCTTCCGCGCGACGGTTTCCGGGGAGCCGACGAACAGCGCGCCGCGCGGTCCGGCCATGGCGTCGTAGTCGGCCCTGGACATCGGGCCCCAGCCTCGTTCGGCGCCGATCTTGGCGAAAGCGGCCTGGTGATGCGAGAAGTGCTGGGCGACGGCGAGTTCGTCGGTCTCGGCGACGTGGCCAGGACTGTGCATCGAGATCGGCAGCTCCTGGTGGCCCGCCTCCTTCACCGCGCGCCGGTACAGTTCCGCGAGCGGGGCGAACCGCTCCGGCGACCCGCCGATCACGGCCATCACCAGCGGCAGACCGTACGCGGCCGCGCGGACCACCGACTGCGGGGTGCCGCCGACGCCGACCCAAGCGGGCAGACTGCCCGATTCGGTGACCGGGAAGGCCTGCGCGCCTTCCAAGGCCGGGCGGACGGTCCCGGACCAGTCGACCGGCTTCTCCCCTTGCAAATGCGTGAACAGGTCGAGCTTCTCAGCGAAGAGCGCTTCGTAGTCCTCCAGGGAGTAGCCGAACAGCGGGAACGACTCGGTGAACGAACCCCGGCCGAGCGTGACCTCGGCGCGCCCCCGGGAAACGGCGTCCAACGTGGCGAACCGCTCGTACACGCGCACCGGGTCGTCCGAACTGAGCACCGTGACGGCCGTGCCCAGCCGGATCCGTCCGGTCTGCCCCGCGATCGCGGCCAGCACGACGTCCGGTGAGGACACCGCCATCTCGGCGCGGTGATGCTCGCCGACGCCGAAGTAGTCCACGCCCACCTGGTCGGCGAGGACGCCCTCGGCCACGACCTGGCGGATGGCCTCGGCCTGGCTCACCGGCTGGCCGTCGGCGCCGTTCTCGACGTCGCCGAACGTGTCCAGGCCGAAGGTCGGCGCTTGCGGGGTGCCCAGGATCTCGTAACCCATGTCCAACTCCT
The DNA here is from genome assembly GCF_056435645.1 of Amycolatopsis sp. NPDC043889. Classification (NCBI taxonomy): domain Bacteria; kingdom Bacillati; phylum Actinomycetota; class Actinomycetes; order Pseudonocardiales; family Pseudonocardiaceae; genus Amycolatopsis; species Amycolatopsis sp. NPDC043889. Next base: position 133,121 of record NZ_JBWKEC010000010.1, on the reverse strand, counting down.
CAAGTAGTTGAACGCTCAAACGTCGGGCCCGGTGATCGTATTCCGCGCTGGTCCGGGGACTGCCGCGGGCTCTTGAGCCACCGGTGCGCGAGTGGCGATTTCGCGTGTCCGGAGGGACGACACACGTGCTTGGAGGGACGACACGCGAAACCGGCCGTTCGGTCCGACCACCCGCACCGCCAGGCTCAGGCGCCGGCGATGTCCCGCGCCAGCTGACGGGCATCGGACATGGTGAACTTGCCGGTGATCTGGGTTTCCCCGCCGGTGATGGCGGACTGGATCATCGGCGCGGTCAGCACCCGGCTCCTCAGCACCATCGCGACCTGCTTGCCGACGTTCGCCGCGGTCCAGTCGGCCCACGTCCGCGCGCCCGCGTCGGTGAAGCTGAGTCCGACGAGCGGGCCACCCGACTGCGAATCGAGCCGAGCGTTCGCCCGGCTGAGGTCGGCCCCGGTGAGGAAGGCCGGGCCGAGCAGGTATTTGGTGCCCTGCACGCGGTCACAACTGACCAGCGGGAGCGCCGGATCATCGCGGCCGTCGAGCGGATCCGTTCCCTCCGAGCAGTCCAGTGCCGCCGCGGCGGCCTGCTGCTCCGCGGGATCAGTGCTCTGCCGGTTGGTCGCCGCGCCCGCGGCCGGACCAGGTGGCACCTCCGCGAGGACCGGGCGGAACCGCAGCCGCGACCCGTCCTTGATCGCGAAACTGTCACCTTCGGGCTCGGCCTGGCCGGAAACCCCGCCCTGGCATCCGGTGACACCGAGCAGGACGAGGGCGACCGCTATGAGGATGTTCCGCACGGAGGCATTCTGCCGTGTTCACTGCCCGCGCGCGGGCGAAACGGCTCGACGCCGCACGGTCCGCTCGAGAATCCCCAGCGTGGCCCTGAGCGCGGACTCGGGAACCACGGGAACGTGATGCGCTCCCTCCACTCCGCACCGACCTCCGACCAGTCGTAGTAGGACGTCACGAGCGTGCCGCCCTCGGCGGGCTCCAGCCGGTAGCCGTAGACATGCCGGGCATGCGGCCGGACCCGGCCTTCGACGGTCCAGGCGATCTCCTCGTCCGGGACGAGGGTCGTGATGACGACTTCGACGTCGTACTTGCCCAAAGGCACGTCCCCGAGCGCTTCCCGGTGCATGTGCACGACGAACCGGTCACCCGCCTGCTCGACTGGATCCCCTTCCGCGTCGAGGAGCATTCCGGACGCGTCGATGTCGACGGCCCGTGTCCGCGCCGCCCACCACCGGCTGGGCCGCACGCCGCCGTTCGACCCCGAAGAAGGCGAACACTTCAGCGGCGCCTGGTCCGAAGCCCATCGTGTCTTCCAGCGGACCTTGCCGGACGGCTGCGGGAACCCCGTCCGCTGGAGAGGTTCGACCGGATGTGGACCGCGAGCGAACTCGCCCGCCGTTGGGCCGCGCAGCGCTCCCCGGCCGCGATCATCTCGCCGAACATCGCCTGCTGGAGGAAACGGCGCTGGCCCGCGACGCCGACGCGGCAGCCGAGGCGCTGACCCGGCATCTCACCCTGACCGCGGCCGCGCTGACGGAAGAGTCGTAGGACCACTGTCGGAAAATCACCCAGACCGACCTAGCCTTTGTCATCACATTGGGTGTTTCCTTGCTCGCAGACCGTCGTTGATCGACGCTTTGGGGGCCGCCGATGTCCTTCCGATGGGTACTCCGACTCATCCCGGTGACGTTGCTGGTGACCGCAGTGGCGGTGGCCGTCCTCGCACCGGCGAGCGCGGCCCCCGCCGCCGGGCCACCACTGGCCCGGCTGTGGCCGACACCCCAGCAGCTGACACCGCGACCGGGTCTGGTGACCATTCCGCGCACCGTCGTCGAAGTCGTCGGAGCGGGCACCGATCCCTCCGCGCTCGCCGTCGTGGACCAGGTCCTTCGCGCGGCGGGCGCGAGCACCATCGTCAAGATCACCGACAACGACCAGGCTGCCGTCGACCGGGAACGCGGCAACGGCGGGCTCGTCGTCTTCGTCGGCGGCCCGACCGAAAGCAGGGCGACCGCGCTCGCGCTCGCCGCGCTCCGCGTCGACGGCCCGGACGGTCTGTCGCCCGGCGGATACGTCCTCGCCGCCGACCGCGGCGTGATCGCACTGTCCGGTGTGGACACTTCAGGGACGTTCTACGCCGCGCAGTCGCTCCGGCAGCTCTTCGCTTCCGGCAAGAGCCGCGCGTTCACCCTGCGAGACTGGCCCGCGGCACCCCTGCGCGGCGTGATCGAGGGCTTCTACGGCGCGCCGTGGTCACACGCCGATCGGTTGGCGCAGCTGGACTTCTACGGCCGCACCAAGCAGAACATGTACGTCTACTCCCCGAAGGACGACCCGTTCCTGCGCGCCCGCTGGCGCGACCAGTACCCGCCCGAGCAACTCGCCCTCCTCTCGGATCTGGTGAGCCGCGCGGCCGCGAACCACGTCGAGTTCACCTACGCCCTCTCCCCCGGTCTTTCGGTGTGCTATTCCTCGGACGCCGACAAGAACGCGCTGGTCACGAAGTTCCAGTCACTGTGGGACGTCGGGGTGCGGTCGTTCGCGATTCCGCTCGACGACATCTCCTACACCCGCTGGAACTGCGACGCCGACGCCGCGAAGTTCGGCACCGGCGGCGCGGCCGCGGGCGCGGCGCAGTCGTTCCTGCTCAACCGGGTACAGCAGGACTTCATCGCCACCCATCCCGATGTCGAGCGGCTCCAGACCGTCCCGACCGAGTACTACGACCTCGCCGATTCCCCGTACAAGACCGCGCTGCGCACCCAGCTCGACAAGGCGGTGATCGTCGAGTGGACCGGGGTCGGCGTGATCGCCGGGCAGATCACCGAAAAGCAGGCCAGGCAGGCGAAAGAGGTCTTCGGGCACGACATCCTGATCTGGGACAACTACCCGGTCAACGACTACATTACCGAACGTCTGCTGCTCGGCCCGTACATCGGCCGCGAGCCCGGGGTCGCGAAGTACCTGTCCGGGATCACCGCCAACCCGATGGTGCAGGCCGAGGCGTCCAAGATCGCCGAGTTCACCTCGGGCGACTTCCTGTGGAACCCGGATCGTTACGACCCGGACGAATCCTGGCTCGCCGCCATCGCCGACCTCGGCGGGCCCGCCGCGCCGGCGCTGAAGGTGTTCGCGGAGAACAACTATTCGAGCCTGCTCGTCCGGCTCGAAACCGGGAAGCCGGATCCCGATTCACCGGTGTTGCGCCCGCTGCTCACCGCTTTCTGGTCCGCGCTGGAGAAGAAGGATCCCTGGGGCGCGGCGGCGAAACTGGATCACTATCTCACCGCGATGGCCTCCGATCCCGAAGATCTGCGACGCGGGATGGCTTCGAACCCGAATTTCCTCGCCGAAGTCGGGCCGTGGCTCGACCAGGTCGGGCTCTACGGCCAGGCAGGCAAGCACGCGGTGAAGATGCTGCTGGCGCAGTTCGACGGCGACGGTGCGAAAGCCTGGGCCGAGCGCGGGGAACTCGTCGCCGCGCTCAAGAAGGCGCAGGCGATCCGCGTCCCGACCTCGCGCGGGCCGCGCAATCCGAGCACCTGCACGGACGTCTGCGTGCCGTTCCTCGACAGCGCGCTGGCCACCGCCGACCGCTGGTTCGGCCTGCCGGGGATCCGGCCGCGGCCGACTACGTCGCTGGGGACCTACACCGACAACGTTCCCGCCAGGATGGTCGACGGCGATCCCGAGACCTACTACTGGAGCGACTGGGCCCCGCGCGTCGGCGACACCATCGGGGTCGACCTCGGCACCGCCCAGCGGGTGTCCCATGTGGACATCGCGATGGGCAAGCCGACCAGTCCGGACGACTTCGTCCACGACGGCGTCCTCGAATACTCCGCCGACGGCACACGCTGGACGACGGTGAAAGCGGTCACGGAGCCGGTTATCTCGGCGGATCTCCCCGAAGGTGCCGAGGCCAGGTTCGTCCGCGTGCGCACGACCGGCCCGCAAACCTTCTGGGTCGTGGTCCGGGAGTTCACCGTGTCCACACCGGACAGTCCCCGGTACACGGTCACCGGCGCCCCGGCGGGGGCGAACCTGGCCGCCGCCGCGGACAACAACGCCGATTCGCTCTACACGGCGGCGTCGGCGCCGATGCCCGGCGACGCGCTCGTCGTCACGGCCGCCGCGCCGAAACCGCTGGACAAGGTCGTCGTCCTGGCGGCGGAAGCCGGCGCGGGCGCCGACGTCCAGATCGCGGACGCCTCGGGTGGCTGGCTCACGATCGGCAGGATGTCGGGCGGCTACACGGAACTGCCCGCCGAAGGCATCGTGACCGCCAAGGTCCGGCTCCTCTGGTCTCCGGGCGGCGCGGCGCCGAAGATCGCGGAAATCGTTCCGGTCAGTCCACCGCGACCGTGATGGCCGCCGTGTGCACGCGCCCGCCGTGGGAGAATTCGAGGAACAGCCGATATTCCCCGCGTTCCGAGAACAGCGAGTGGAAGGTCAGTTCGCCGTCGACGAGCGCCGCGCCGAGCGGCTGCACCGGATGCAGGTGCGTGGCCGACAACAGCATGGTGTGGAATCCGGTCATATGGCCGTTGGCACCCAGGTGCGGGTCGACCGCGGTGACGAGCGCGCCGTCGGGGCCGCGGAGAGCGAAGCGGAGGACCTGCGCCCGCATCGCCGGGATCCGGGCCTCCCCGTCCACGCGCGCCACGCGGTATCCCGTGGGCGTCACGGTGTCGCCCGCCGGAGCGGGCACCGGAACGAAGGTGGTGTCGCCCGGCACGGTGAACGGGACACCGAGCACCACCGGATGCTTCGGATCCTTGGTGTCGAGCGGCACGAACTCGGCGAACATCCGGTAGGCGCCGCCGTCGGTCAGCGCGAGGCTCGTGTGCCAGATGTCGCCGTCCAGCGTCGGGTGCACGTGCTGGAAGACGTTCATGTCGTCGCGCACGGCGAAGAAGTGCATCTGTTTGGTCTGGTTGTCCAGGAAGCGGGTGACCGGCCGCCCGTCGGGCCCGAGGATCCGGAACGCGACCGGCACCTCGGGACCCCGGACGGCCGGCGTGGTCACCCGCTCGAACCGGTACCCGCTTTCCGCCTCCGACAGCCCGTCGCTGTGCGCGGCGGGAAGCAGATCCGCCGTCACGACGGGCTGTCGGTGGGCAGAGTGCGCGGAGCCGGGTGTCGGCCGGAGCGCGACGGACACCGCGGCCACACCGATCACCAGTGCCAGCGCGAGGAACAACCAATCCGTGAACCGGGGCTTGCGCACGCCTGCCCTCCGGTCACTTGCCGCCGAGGTTCGGCTTCACCACGACCAGGCCCTGTTCGATGCCGTTGACGATGACGATGCCGCTGGAGAAGTACGGGTAGTTGCTCCACGCGCCGTTGAACCTCGCCACGTTGCCCGCCGGGTAGATGTCGAAATAGCCGACCTCGGACAACCGTGCCGAAGCGACGCCGCTGACGTCCAGGATGCGCAGACCGGCCTGGTAGTTCGCCTGGTAGGAGTACTGGCCCTTGACGTACTGGTTGTGGTCGATCGCGGTGGCGGGCGAACTGTAGACGCCGGTGTGCACGGGGGCGGACAGCTTGGCCAGGTCCCAGACGTAGGTCTTGGTGCGCTTGTCGGTGCCGCGCGACTCGTCCAGTTCGTCGTCGAGCAGGAAATAGCGCTGATCGCCGGTCAGCCAGCCCTGGTGCGAGTACTGCGCGCCCGAGTAGCCCTTGCGCGAGATCTGGACCGGCCTGGCCTTGTCGGTGACGTCGACGATGGTCAGCGTGTCCTCGTTGGCGTTGAAGCAGATCTCCCTGCCGCTGTACGCCGTGTCCGGTCCGCGGTAGACGACGCACTGAGTGTCGTGGGTGTAGCCGTCCTGCGACACGCAGCCCGCCTTGGCCGGCGCCTTCGGGTTCTGGATGTTGACCATATGCGGTCCGCCGCTGCACGTGTTGGAGCCGATCGCGTAGGCGAAACCGGTCTCCTCGTTGATGGCGATGTTGTGCGCGGGACCGAATTCCCGGTACAGCGCGTCGGCGGTGAAGGTCTGCGGTGTGGTGACGGTGCGCAGCCTGGTCAGGTCGAACACCTGCATCCCGTGCCCGGTGATGAAGTCGGCCACGATGAACGCGTGGTTCTTGTACACCTTCATGTCCCGCCACGAGCTGCTGCCGCCGTTCGAGGGCAGGTTGCCGAGGAACTTCGGCGAGGTCGGGACGCTCAGGTCGACGAACGCGGTGCCGTTGGTCCGCCCGACGATGGCGTATTCCTTGCCGGACGACGGGTCGGTCCAGCCCCAGATGTCATTGCCGTTACCGCCGCCGAGGCCGGACAACGGAAGCACGCTGAGCAGGTCGACGTTCTTGCACGGGTATTTGTCGGCCATGCCGTTGACGCACGGGACACCCGCCGCGGTGCCGGTGACGGCGTGCCGTTCCGCCGGGACGTGGTCGGCCAGGAAGGTCCGGGCCGCGGCCTGCCCCTCCGCCGTCTCGGGATCGTGCGCGGACGCCGCCGTCATCGAAAACACCAACGCGGAGGCCGTCACCACGGCCAGCCCCATCATGCGCACGAGTTTCATAGAGGTGCTCCTCACCGGGTTTCGGTCGGCTTCCGACGGTAGGAGCACCCGCTCCCGATGTATCCCCTCCGAAGGTCGGGGGTTTTTAACCGTTTACCGGGAGGTCCCGAAATGCTTCCCTGATCTCGGAGACCAGCAGGTCCGGCTGTTCCAGTCCCGGGAAGTGCCCGCCGCGGTCGAGTTCGGTCCACCGGTGCAGATTCCGGTAGCGGCGCTCCGCCCAGCGTCGCGCGGTCGGCCACGGGTCGGCGGGGAAGAGCGACACGGCGGCGGGCACGGTCACCGGCCGCGCGTTCTCCTCCTCCGCGCTGCGCGGCACCCACCGCATCGCCTCCCAGTACCAGCGAGCGCTCGGAGCACCGGTGCCGGTCAGCCAGTACAGCGCGATGTTGTCGACCTGCTCCGCCAAACTCACCCCGCCGCCGTACTCCGGCCGGTCGTCGGCGTAGGCGGCGAACTTCTCGCCGAGCCACGCGGCGAGCCCCGACGGCGAATCGAGCAGGGAGTAGCCGAGCGTCTGCGGGCGCGTGCCCATGAGCATTCCGAAGCCGTATCCGTCGGACAGGTGCAGATCACGCCGATCCAGCATGCGTCGTTCGGGTGCGCTCGGCGCCGTCCGGTCCTCCGGCAACGGCGACGCCGAGGGCATCGTCAGGTGCAGGCCCGCGACCCGTTCGGGAACCTGGCGCGCCAGTTCCGTGCTGACGACGGCACCCCAATCCCCGCCGTGGGCCCCGAACCGCCGATAGCCGAGCGCGCTCATCAGAGCGGCCCAAGCCCGGGCGGTCCGGCCAGGGTGCCAGCCGCGCTCGCTGGGCCGTTCGCTGAAACCGAAGCCCGGCAACGAAGGCACGACCACGTCGAAGGCGTCGCTCGCGGAACCGCCGTGGGCCACCGGATCACTGAGCGGTCTGATCACCTTTTCGAATTCGAGGATCGAACCCGGCCAGCCGTGGGTCAGGATCAGCGGGAGCGCCGTGCGCTCGGGCGAACGGACATGCCAGAACCCGATTTCCAGACCGTCGATCCGGGTCCGGTAGTGGGGAATCGTGTTCCACCGGATCTCCCTTGCCCGCCAGTCGTGTTCCCGCCACGCCCGGAGCAACGCCGTCAACCGGGCCAGCTCGATCCCCTGGGTGGCGTCGGAAACCGTCTCGGCTTCGGGAAGGCGCACCCGGGCCAGGCGAGCGTGGAGGTCGGCCAGCTCGCGATCGGGCACGCGGATGGTGAAGGGTTCGATATCGGGCACAGCGCCGAAACTACGGGCGGGTCACGAGGTTTCCCATGCTCGGAATTGACGTTCGGCGGTCAGGGATTGCGCAGTTGCCGCAGCCGGGCATCGCGGGAGCCGCTTGGAGACACCGAGCGAACGACAGTCGCACTCATCAGACCGGTGTGACCGCTGCTGCGCGTGGGACGCGCGTAGGTAGTGAAGGCCTCCTTGCCAACCCTCAGGGTAGGGAAGGAGGCCTTCACGGAGCATCGGGGCGTGCGCATGACGAGGGGCCCGTCGCCGGTGTGGCTGGCGGGCTCCTCGGGGTTCAGCGGTGGTGCAGGGTGTTGCGGCGGGGTTGTCGGAGCGGATCTCGGTATTGGGGCGGGATGAATTCCGGTAACCCGTCAGCCGCCATGCGGACTTCCCAGTCGCCGTGGTGGATCAGCCGGTGATGGAAACCGCACAGCAGCACCAGATTCCGAAGATCCGTCGGGCCACCATCTGCCCAATGGTGAATGTGATGAGCGTGGCAGTGCTTCGGCTTCCGGTGGCACCCGGGGAATGTGCAACCCCCGTCGCGGATGTTCAACGCACGTCGTTGGCCTGGCGTGACGAACCGCCGCAGCCGTCCCACATCGAGAGGCTCTCCGGCGGCACTCATCACCACGGGCAACATCAGACAGTCGCAGGCCGCCAGCCGGGCTTCGCGGGCGGTCATCGTCCCCACGAAATCCAGGCACGCGGTCCCGAGGCCGGTTTTGAGTTCGTCGAGTCCGATGGTGACGTTCACGAGGGTGCGGTAGCCGCTGGTGCCGGGCTGATCGGGACACGCGATCGCCAGGTCGAGGATGTCGGCCCAGGCGTCTCCCAGGCGTTCGCATTTCATCCGCAGATCCGCTTGGCCGAACTCGTCCACCGGCCGCGGCTGGGCATACGCCTCCAACGCGGCCGCGGTGCGGGCACCGGTCTCGTCATCGAGCAGACCAGTCAGCTTCCAGAACCCGTCTTTCCGGCGCTCCAGGGTGATCTCCCGGCGCGGCTCCTTCGGTTCCGGATCCTTCGGCTCATTCCCGTCCGGATCCAGCAAGCCGAGCAGATTCACTTCAGCGTCCGCCAACTGGCGGGGACCGGCGTCGCGGGCGAGGGTGGCGAGAATCTTCTCCGCACTCGCCCGATCCTCCGCGGAGGTGTCGGCAGGGAGTTTCTTCAAGATCTCCAGGATCTGATCGATCCGCTCATCCCCCACCAAGCCTTCGGCGGCGACAACGGCAGTAGCCGGTGCCACAGCAGGAACCTCGGTGCCATCCAAAGCACGGGTCGGGTTCAACGCGATCGCCCGAGCCACCACCGGACGCGCCTCACCGCGCGACAGCCCCGCCACATCCGCGAACCAAGCGGCCGTCGACCCATATCCGTACAAGTCTTTCGCACCACGAGACTCGATCTCCGCCAGAAACTGCCCCAAACCGGCGGTAGCCATCCGAATCATTCGCAGAGACTGCTGCACGCCATGGGCAAGCTCCAGCTTGCCGGCGCGCCACAGTTCCTGCGGCAACTCGGGAAGAAAGGTCTCGGGCACCCCTCAAGAATACCGCAATAAATCGAACAAGCGTTCGTAATTTTAAGCAACCGCCAAAAGGAATATCCAACACTGAAGAGTGATTTGACCACGTCGCTTCTTGCGCTCGCGTGACCGAAGTGCGGCGCCATGAGGGATGAGCCGAGCGAGGGGGGGGGCATGACCCGACCACGAAGACCACCATCCAAGTAAGCCGAGTAAGCGCTTACTCTCAACCCTGGCAACCCCTGCGACACCGATCACCGGAACTCAGGGAATCTCCCCGATGCGCCCGGCAAGAACCGAAGCGACAGTGAACCGGACATGTTCCGACAAGAAGGAGAACAGCACGCAGTGACTTCACCGGCAGCACAGCTCGAATCAGCACTCGCCGCCACCGTCACCGAGAAAACGGCACGCGGCTCGACAGATGTTCTACCGTCCCGCCAAGGATGGCATCCCGGCGCCAGGGTCGGAGCCGCCGCCGAACACGGAGCGCTCCTCGCCTACAACGACGACGGATCCACCGGCATCTGCGTTCTCGAGAACGGCAGAGGCAGGTGGCTGAACTTGCGATCCGAAGGCCAAGCCCAGGATTTCACCGATCGCCCGTATTCGATATGGCAGTGGATGCCCGCCTACAACGGCCGGCCCGTCCGGCTGCTGGGCGCACTCACCCGTGATGCGGCCAGACTGGAGTTGCGGGCGAACGACGGCACGGTGGCCGAAGCCGACATCGTGGACGGCACCTTCGCGGCGGAAATAGCCGTGGACATGGTCAGCCTCCGCGACGCGAAGGGAAGGCTGGAAAGCCACGAACCCGACTCCGACGAAGGCCGTGCGGAGTTCGAGCGACTCCTGGCGGACTCGCGAACGGAAATGACGCAGCTCAAGGTCCGGGTCTACGACAGCGCCGGAGCTCTCCTCTACGACGGCACGGCGATCAACGCCACAGACTAGAAGAAGCCGTTCGATGGGCTCCACACCAAGGAGCCATCGAACGGACCTACGAGACCAGCCGCCTGAGCAGCGCCCCGGCGTCCTCAGCAAGACCATCGGCGAGATGGTGCAGCAACGCCTGCTGGAACAAGCCGTCGAAAGCGGCATAAGCAACCGCTCGCGTCACGACCGGCGACGCCTCGGCGAGTTCGGCATAGCGCTCCACGACGCGCCAGATCATCGCCTGCCGCTGAGTGTCGATGTCGAGCACGTCGGCGCGGAACGCGGCCTCGAACAGGCTCTGGTTCCGCAGGTCGTACCACAGCCGGTGCATCACGGCGTCCGCCCGCAGCGTGTCCGCCATCGCGACACCGAAGCCCCGCTCGAGTTCCTGGGCCGACCGCGCCATGGCCACGGCCTCGTCGTAGCGGGTCACGCACACTTCTTCGAACTTCCGGACCGCGTAGGTCAGCAGTTCCACCTTGTCGCTGAAGTAGTAGTGCAGCACTCCGTGCGAGAAGTTCGACTTCTGCGCGATCTTCCGGAGGCTCGTCCTCGCGTACCCCAACTCGGACAACGCCTGCAGCGCGGACTCCGCCAGTTCCGCCCGCCGCTGGGCGAACTTGTCCACGCTCCGGCGTGCGATCCGCTCGCTCGTCTCGGTCACCACGAGTTCCTGTCCGGTCCGGGAGCCCGCGCCTGCCGCGGGTCCCACAGTCTAGCGTCGCCGAATTCTTGACGACTGTCCAAGAAAATCTTGACGACTGTCCAAAACGGGCTCAGGATGTGACCCACACCGCAACCGCGGACCGTCTCAAGGAGGAGAAGTCCATGGGTTCGTACGCCCTTTCGGACCGAAAAGCCCTGGTCACGGGCGGGGCGCAGGGCCTGGGCGCCGGAATGGCCGAAGCGCTGGCGCTGGCGGGCGCCTCGGTGGTCATCGGCGACGTCCAGGAGGATCTCGGGCGCGCCACCGCCGACCAGATCAAGCAGAAGGACGCCAACGCGGGCTTCGTCCGGCTTGACGTCACCGACGACCAGAGCTGGGAGCAGGCGGTCGCCGCGGTCATCGGCGAACTCGGCGGGCTGGACATCGTGGTGAACAACGCCGGGGTCGAGATCACCGGGCTCGTCGCCGACCTCGACCCCGCCGACGTGCGCAAGATGCTCGACGTCAACGTGCTCGGCACGGCCCTCGGCGTGAAGCACGCCTTCCGCGCGATGCGGCCCGGCGGCCCCGCGGGCACCGGCGGCGCCGTCGTGAACATCGCCTCGGTCGCCGCGACCATCGCCTTCCCCGGTATCGCGGGCTATTCGGCGACGAAGTCGGCCGTCGACCGGCTCACCAGGGTCGCCGCGATGGAGGCCGGGAAGCTCGGCTACGGCGTACGCGTCAACTGCGTCTATCCCGGCCTCGTACCCACCCGGATGGGCAATCAGCTCGCGCAGGACGTCGTCGAGGTCGGCCTGTTCCCCAGCGTCGAAGAGGCCATCGGCGCCGTCATCGGGCAGACCCCGGCCGGACGGCTCGGCGAGGTCTCCGACATGGCCGACGCCGTCGTGTTCCTCGCCTCCGACGCCGCCCGCTTCATCACCGGCGCCGGGCTCCCGGTCGACGGCGGAATGGGCATGTGAACAGCACGAACCCGAAAGGAAACACCATGAGCAGCCCCAAGCCCGTCGTGGTCTACGGCGCCTCCGGCTACACCGGACGGCTGATCTGCGAATACCTGCGCGAGTACAACGTCCCGTTCGTCGCCGCCGGTCGGGACAAGGCCCGTATCCAAGAGGCGATCGACCACGTGCCCGGCCTCGACACCATCGACCACGAGGTCGTCGAGGTCTCGCACGACGTCGAAGCGCTCACCGAACTGTTCCGCGACGCCAAGGTCGTGTGCAACACCGTCGGCCCGTTCAGCGAGTACGGCCACGAAGTCGTCGAAGCCTGCCTGCGCACCGGAACGCATTACCTCGACACCACCGGCGAACAGGACTGGCTGATCGCCGCCGAAGAGCGCTACGGCGCGCGGATGGCCGAGAAAGGCCTGCTGCTCTCTCCCGGCATCGCGCAGATGTACACCACCGGCGAGATCGCGGCGAACCTGTGCCTGGAGACGCCCGGACTGGACACTTTGGACATCCTGGTGTTCTGGAAGGGTTATCCCACGGTCGCTTCGACGAAGACCATCCTGGTCAACGCCGCGCTGTCCGCCGCGTACTACCTCGAGCAGAACGAGTACCGGCCCTGGCCGGCCGACGGCGGACTGCAGGACGTCACCGTGCCCGGTCATCACGAAACCGGGCTGGCCCTGCCCTGGGGCGGCACCTCGCATCCGGTGTGGTTCAAGAACGACGCCCGGGTGGCCAACGTCAAGGCCGTCGGCGGAGTCTTCGACCGCGCGCTCATGCAGGGGGTGCCGCAGATCGTCGCGGCCGTGCTGGAACAGGTCAAAGACCTGCCGCTGGACGAGAAGATGCGCGTGCTGGAGGAGCAGGCCGCGGCGGTACGGGACGAGATGCCGCCGCGGGAGAACCAGCGGCTCAACACGTCGCTGGATTCGGTGCACGCCTCGGGACCGCTGGGCCGCGCGCACTGTGTCATCCACGGCACCTGCAACTACAAGCAGACCGGGTTGATGCAGGCCCATGGCGCCTACTCTCTGCTGCGACAGCCGCCGAAGCGCGTGGGGTTCGCCTCCGGGTGCCAGGCTTTCGGCCACCGCGAACTGCTCGGCGTGCTACGAAGCTTCGGGCTGGTTTCGAATCCGGTCTTGACCGTCCACGACTGACCGGAAGGACGAGCGCGTGCGACTGACCGACTACCTCGACAAGGGCGCTTCACTCGATTCGGCTGCACCCTGCCTGACCATGGGTGACACCTCCCTCAGCTACGGCGAAGTGCGGGAGCTGTCGTGGCAAGTGGGGCGGGCGCTGGCCCGGTCCGGCGTCAAGCCGGGCGACAAAGTGGCGATCCTGTCCGGGAACGATCCCCTGTCGTTCGGCTGTGTCTTCGGGATCAGCCGGGCCGGTGCCGTGTGGTGCCCGGTCAACCCGCGCAACGAGGCCGCCGAGAACAGGGAACTGCTCGACCTGTTCGACTGCACCTGCCTTCTGGTGCAGGAGTCCTTCGCACCGCTCGTCTCCCGGATGCTTCCCGAGCTGCCGAAACTGACCACGGTGGTCTGTCTCGACGGCTCGATGCCCGGCGCCGTCCCGTTTTCCGACTGGCTCGGCAGCGCCGAGCCCTGGGAGGAAACGCCGCCGGACGACATGGTCCTGCTCGTCGGCACCGGCGGAACCACCGGACACCCCAAGGCGGTGATGCTCAGCGGCACCAACGTGGAGACGATGTCGGCGCTCACGCTGATGAGTTACCCGTTCACCGGGCGCCCGCGCTATCTGGCGCTGGCGCCGCTGACACACGCGGCGGGCGTGCTCTGTTTCCCGGTCATGACCCTTGGCGGTGAGATCGTCGTCATGCCCTCGCCGGATCTCGGCGAGTTCCTCGCGCTGGTGGAACGCCGCCGGATCACCCACACCTTCCTGCCACCGACGCTGATCTACCTGCTGCTCGACACTCCGGCGCTGGACGACGCCGATCTTTCGTCGCTGCAGTGCCTTTGGTACGGCGCCGCGCCGATGTCGGCCACCAAACTCGCCGAAGCGATCACCCGGATCGGCCCGGTCTTCGGGCAGCTGTTCGGGCAGAGCGAAGCCCCCATGATGGTCTCCACCCTCGCCCCCGCCGAGCACGTCCATCCCGACGGATCCCTTGCCCTGGAACGGTTCACCTCGGCGGGCAGGCCCACGCCGCTCACCCAGGTCGCGATCATGTCCGGCACGGGCGAGCTGCTCCCGCCCGGCGAACGCGGCGAGATCGTCGTCCGCGGTTCGCTGGTGATGCTCGGCTACTACAAGAATCCGGGCGCGACGGCGGAAGCGAGCGCGCACGGCTGGCATCACACGGGCGACATCGGCTACCTCGACGAGGACCATTACCTCTACATCGTCGACCGCGCCAAGGACATGATCATCACCGGCGGCTTCAACGTCTACTCGGCCGAGGTCGAGCAGGCGCTCATGGCGCACGAAGCGGTGCAGGACTGCGCCGTGATCGGCCTGCCGCACGAGAAATGGGGCGAGCAGATCACCGCCGTGGTCCAGCTGCACTCCGGGAGGACGGCGGCGGCGCAAGAACTCCGCGCCGCCGTCAAGGAGCGGCTGGGCAGCATCAAGACGCCGAAGGAGATCCTGGTCTGGCCGGATCTCCCCCGGTCCAAGATCGGCAAGGTACTCAAGACCGAGATACGGAAAGCCTTGCTGGACAGCGCTTAGCGCCGAGCGAGCTCCTCCGCGGCCGGCAGCGGCCACTCGTAGCGTTCCTTGGCGATGCGGAGGTGGACCCACGTCTCCGCGGTCACGACGTCGGGCCTGCCGCTGATCTCTTCGAGCGCCCGGTCGAGCGCACGGGCGGACTGCGCGGCGATGGTGGCGACGACGTCGAACCGGCCGATGGTCCTGGCGAGGAACTCGGTGTCCTCCCGCGCGGCGAGCGCGGCGGTCACGCAATCCCCGGCGCCCCGCACGTTCAGGCCGATCCCGCAGACGAGGCCGGCGTCCGGCCGGGCGCGGCTGAGCACCGGCGCGATGCGGATGACGTCGTGCTCGACCAGGAAGCGCACACGGGTGCGCGTGGCCGACGGCGACAGCCCGACGTGCTCGGCGATGCGCGCGTAACTTTCCCGCCCGTCGGCCTGCAACCGCAGCATGATCGCGAGGTCGCGGTCGTCGAGCCGCAACCAGGGCGGCAGTGGACGGCCGGGCATGAACAGCCCCTTGACCACGTCCACGTAGACGAGGGTGTTGACCTGTTCCACCTCCGGCAGGCCGCGGATGTCGGCCACCGTGCGATAGAGCTCGGGCGAGTCGGGCAGGCGCAGCTCGGCGACGGTCTGGTGATCCCCGCTCACCGCGGAGACGAACGCCGCGGCGGGCAGCGCCGCGATGGCGTCCGTCGTCGCCTGCGAGCGGCCCGAAGTGCGGATCGCGAGATGCGCGTACGCGGTCAGGCCGAGGAACTCGGGATGGACCGCCGCGACCACATTCAGCGAGCCGTCAGCCTTCAGTTGCTCCAGCCGAGCGGACACGGCCGACCTCGAAGCTCCGACGCGCTTGGCCAGATCGGCGACGCTCATCCGGCCGTCCGTGCGCAAAGCCGCGACCAGCGCGTCGTCCACGACGATCTCCTCTGCTGAATTTCCGACGGCGAGACGCACCATATCACCAGCGGAAACACGCCAAGAACAGCCGAGATTGCACGTTGTATTCATGATCGCGTGCAGATCGATCGTGAACACTATCCGTACACGACCGATCTGATTGCGCTGACGGTTTTCGTCGCTTACCGTCGCCCCACTTCACCGTCGAAAACCCCAGGAGTCCGCCCGATGCGCCTGTTGCCCCTCGATCGTTCAGTCCTCGACGCGCGAGCGACGATCCTGCGTCCCGATGAGCTGGTGACCGTCGACGACGCCACCGAAGGCGCGGAAGCGGTCCTCGTGTTCGGCGAGGAGATCGCCGCGGTCGGTTCCCTGGACGAATGCCGTGCCCGCGCGGCGAGCCTCGGCCGTCCCGATCCGGAGGTGCGACGGCTGCCGGGCACACTCCTGCCGGGATTCGTCGATCCGCACGCGCATCCCTTGATGTACGGGCAGATGATGACCTGGGCCGACTGCGGTCCCGAGCGCGCGTCGACCATCCCCGCCATCGTCGCGCTGCTGCGTGAGGCGGCCGAGAACACCCCGGCGGGAAGGCCCGTCCGAGGTTACGGCTACGAGCACCGCAACCTCGCCGAGAAACGCCATCCCCGCAAGGAAGAACTCGACGCCGTCGCCGACGATCGCGAGGTCTACCTCATGAACGCCAGCGGGCACGGCGGTGTGGTGAACAGCTTCACGTTGCGGCGCAACGGCGTCACCCGGGACACCCCGGATCCCGACGGCGGGGTGTTCTTCCGTGACGAGCACGGCGAACTCACCGGGGAGCTCTCGGACGCCGCGTGCAACATCCTGACCGGGGTCACCGGGGTGAAGGTCGGGCGGCACGGGCCGAACTTCCACCTCGAGGACGAGCCGGAGGAGCACGCGCGGCAGCTGGCCGCCGTGCAGGAGAAGTTCCTCGCCGCCGGAGTGACCGCGATCGGCGACGCCCAGGTCACACGCCGCGAGTTCGACATGTACCTACGACTGGACGAAGCCGGCCTGCTCAAGACGCGCGTCCACATGTACCTGCTGTCCCATCTGCTCGACCAGGCCCTGGAAATGGGACTGCACGGCGCTTTCGGCACCACTCGCCTCGCTTTCGCGGGGATCAAGTTCTACGCCGACGGCACGCTCGGCGGCTGGACCGCGTACTTCCCGGACGGCTACGTCGGCGATCCGTGCCGCACGGGGCAGCTCTACCACGACCCGAAGGACTACTCCGCGCTCATCGACAAGGCTCACGAGGCCGGGCTCCAGACCGCGACCCACGCCCAGTCCCCGGATGCGATCGCGATGGTGCTCGACGCCATCGAGGACGCGCAGCAGCGGAATCCCCGGCCCGATGCCCGGCACCGCATCGAGCATTGCGGGCTGCCGTCCCCGGAGCAGATCAAGCGGATGGCCGCGCTCGGCGTCCACCCGGTCAACCAGCCCCAGCACTACTACAACTGGGGCGAAGGCGTCACCGACGCCGTCGGCACCCCCGGCGAGCGGTTCAATCCCCTCGGCGAGTTCCAGGCCGCGGGCGTGCCGGTCACGCTGAGCTCGGACGCCCCGGTCGCGGAACCGAATCCGCTCGAAGCCATCCAGACCGCGGTGACCAGGACGACCCGCCGCGGCCACCGGCTCGGCGGGGACGACCTGCTGATCGACGTCCGGTCGGCCGTCGCCGCGCATACGATCGCCGGCGCCCGGGTGCTCGGCCGGGAACGCGACCTCGGCTCGATCACCCCCGGCAAACGCGCGGATTTCGTGCTGCTGGACGAGAATCCCCTGACCTGCGACCCGAGCCGGATCGCGGGCATCGGCGTGCTGGAAACCTGGATCGACGGCGAGGTGGCCCGATGACCGTCCGAACCGACACACAGTCACTCCGCCGTGCCCGCCGGGCCGGGCTCGCGGCCTTCGTCGGCACCACGATCGAGTGGTACGACTTCTACATCTACGCCACGGCCGCGAGCCTCGTCTTCGGCACCGTGTTCTTCCCCGCGACCGGCGACCGGCTGACCGGCGTCGCGGCGGCCTTCGCGACGTACGCCGTCGGGTTCTTCGCGCGGCCGCTCGGCGGCATCGTGTTCGGGCACGTCGGTGACCGGGTCGGCCGCAAGACCGCGCTCGTGGTCACGTTGACCATGATGGGCGTGGCGACCTTCCTGGTCGGCTGCCTGCCCGGCTACGGCCAGATCGGCACGTGGGCGCCGATTCTGCTCGTGGTGCTCAGGTTCATCCAAGGGCTCGCCGTCGGCGGCGAGTGGGGCGGCGCCGTGCTCATGGCCGTCGAACACGCGCCACCGGACAAGAAGACGTTCTACGGCGCCTTCGCGCAGGCGGGCAACCCCGCGGGCGCGTTGCTGGCAACCGGCCTGTTCAGCCTGCTGAGCACCGGCGGCACGGAATGGCTCGCCACCTGGGGCTGGCGGATCCCCTTCTTCGCGTCCGTCCTGCTCATCGGCGTCGGCCTCATCGTGCGGCTGAAAGTCGAGGAATCACCGGTCTTCGAGGAAACCGTCGAAGAAACCGGCGTGCCCATCCTGTACGCGGTGCGGACGAACTGGAAGCCGATCCTGCTGGGCATCTGCGTGCTGCCCGTCGCGGTCGGCGGCTACTACCTCGTCACCACCTTCGCGACGGCGTACGCGACCGATCCGGCCGTCGGCGTCTCCGAATCGCTGGTGCTCAACGCGCTCACCATCGCGGCCTTCGTGGAACTGGCCGTGAGCTTCGGCGCGGCCTGGCTCGGCGATCGCTTCGGCCGGGTGCGGGTGGTCGTCATCGGCCTCGTCGGGGTCGCCGTGCTCGCGGCGCCGCAGTTCCTGGTGCTCTCGACCAAGAACGCGGTGCTGATCATCGCGGCGTTCGTGGCGATGCGCCTGGCGATGACGGCGACCTACAGCCCGATCGCCGCCATCCTGTCGCAGATGTTCCGCCCGCGGGCGCGCTACACCAGCATCTCGCTGTCCTATCAGCTCGCGGGCGCCCTGTTCGGCGGCCTCTCGCCGTTGGTGTCGACGCTGCTGTTCCAGGCGACCGGCAGTGTCTGGCCGGCGATCGGCCTGCTGATCGGGATGTGCGTGCTGAGCATCGCCTGTGTGCTGGCCGCGCCGCAGCACACCGACGAGGTTTAGCGGATGCGCAGACGCCGCATGAGTTTCAGCCCGGAGAGCATCCCTTCGACGTACTTCTCGTAGGTCTGGCCACCGCGGGGACCCATGACCTGCTTCTTGAGCACCGCGACGTTCTTCACGTCGGTGTACTTGAGCAGACCCTGGTCCCCGTGGCGGGCGCCGACGCCGGAGTTCTTGACTCCGCCGGACGGCGTCCCCTTCGAGGCGTACGCGGTGGCCAGGATGTCGTTGATGTTGACATTGCCGGACTCGATCCGCGCGGCCACGGCACGCGCGGCACCGAGGTCACCGCCCCAGACGGAGGCGTTGAGGCCGTACTCGGTGTCGTTGGCGAGCGCGACGGCTTCGTCGACCGTGCGGTACTTGTGCAGTGCGACAACGGGTCCGAAGGTTTCGGTGACGCCGCAGAGCATGTCCTTCGTGACGCCTTCGAGGATCGTCGGCTCGAAGAACGCCGGGCCGAGATCGGGCCGCGGCTTTCCTCCACAAAGGACGGTCGCCCCCTTGGCGACGGCGTCGTCGACGTGGGACTTGACCCGGGTCATGTGGTCGACGGACACGAGCGAGCCCATGTCCGGCCCGAAGTCGTACGCGGCGCGGACGTCGAGAGCCTTGGTCTTGGCCACGTACGCGCTCTTGAACTCCTCGTAGCGGGACTCCGGCAGGTAGATCCGCTCGATGTGCATGCAGATCTGCCCGGTGTTGCCGAAAGCGCCGAAGATCGCGCCCTGCACGGTCTCGTCCAGATCGGCGTCTTCGAGCACGATCATCGGGTTCTTGCCGCCGAGTTCGAGGCAGCAGCCGATGAGGTTGCGGCCGGCCTGTTCGCCGATCACCCGGCCGGTGGCGGTGGAACCGGTGAACATCACGTAGTTCGCCTCGCCGATGAGCGTGGGGCCGACGTCCGGGCCCTCGCCGCACACCACCTGGAACAGCCCCTTCGGCAGCCCGGCCTGCTCCAGCAGCTCGACGCCGTAGAGCGGGGAGAGCGCGGTCTTGTTGTCGGGCTTCAGCACCACCGCGTTCCCGGCCATCAGCGCCGGGACGGCGTCGGAAATGCCGGTGGCGAACGGGAAGTTCCACGGCGCGATGATCCCGACCACGCCCTTGGGCTGCCTGATCTCGGTCGACGTCGTCAGGAACGGGACCGGTCCCCCGCGTTTCGCCGGCGCCAGCAGTCTGGCGGCCCGCGTGAGGTAATGGCTCATCACCATCGCCGGATCGCAGGTCTCCTCGATCGCCATCCGGCGGTTCTTGCCGCTCTCGACCTGGATGAGGTCGGTGACGGCCGGCGCGTTGTCGACGAAGAGCGTGTGCGCCCGTTTGAACACCTCCAGCCGCTGCTTGAGCGGGGTGGCGGCCCACTTCTCCTGCGCGGCGCGTGCCGTGGTGAACGCCTGCTCGATGTCGGCGGGGGTCGACTGGGGCAGCTCGACGAGCACGTCGCCGGTGTAGACCTCGGTGAGTTTCCAGGTGGCGCCGGACGAGCCCGGCACGCGGGCGACGAGCCGTTGGAGGAACGCGTCGGTCACCGACGCCGGACGGGTGAGCGCGAGCGGTGTGACGGTCATGGCCCTCTTTCCGTCAGTTGTCGGAATATCTGGTGGTGAACCCGGCGTCCGCGATCGACGTCGGCAGTGCGCTCGTCGGCGAAGCACGTACCGGTGCGCGTACAAGGCGCCCTGCCACCGCGATAGCGGGGCCTTCGGCCGGGCGGGTTCACGCGTCTGGTCCCTTCTCGGTCATCCCTCAGCTCCGCCACCCGTCCCCGACAAGACAAGCTTCGCGCCCATCTCGCCGATCATGATGGCGGGCGCGTTGGTGTTGCCACCGGTGATCGACGGCATGATCGAGGCGTCGCAGACCCGCAGGCCCTCGACACCGCGAACCTTGAGGTCGGGACTCACGACCGCGAGTTCGTCCACGCCCATCCGGCAGGTGCCGACGCCGTGGTAGACCGAGGTCGCGCGGTTCAGGATCGCGTCGCGCAGTTCCTGTCCCCGCAGTGCTTTGCCCGGGTGCAGCTCCTCCTTGATCGAGCCGTTGAACGCCTTCGACGCGAAGATCTCGCGGACCATCTCCGAGCCTTCGCCGAGCACCTCGAGATCGGCCGGGTCGGACAGGTACTGCGGGTCGATGAGCGGCGCCGCCGTGGGATCGGCCGAAGCGAGGCGCAGCGTGCCGCGGCTCCTCGGGTAGATCAGCGTCGTGAGCACGGTGAGCGCGGGTCGTTTGTCGACGTCGTGCCGGATCGGCGCGTCCTGATTCGGCGTCACGTACGCCCACGGCAGGAGATGCAGCTGGAGGTCCGGGACCTCGGCGGCCTGGGAGGTCTTGAGGAAGGCGACCGCCTCGAAGACCGAGTTCGCCAGGAACGTCGTGCCGGGCCGCATCAGTTCACTGACGAGACCGCGCGCGAAGTACGGCGGCGTGCCCCTGTTCTTGCTCGACGACGCGCGGAAGGTCAGCGCGTGGAACATGTGGTCGTGCAGGTTGTCGCCGACCGGCAGGTCCGCGACGACGTCGATGCCGTGTTCCTTCAGGTGTTCGGCGTGGCCGATCCCGGACAGCATCAGCAACTGCGCGGATCCGACGAAGCCGGCCGAGAGGATGACCTCCTTGCCCGCGCGCAGGATGCGCTGTCCCCCGTTCGCGTCGACGACCTCGACGCCGACGGCACGGCCGTTCTCGATGACCACCTTCTTCGCCAGCACCCCGGACTGGACCTGCAGCGTGGCGGGCGCGAGATGGTGGATGTAGCCGCGCGAGGCGCTGTAGCGCAGGCCGTCGGCGGCGTTCTGCTGCATCCGGCTGACGCCCTCTTGGGACTTCGCGTTGTAGTCGTCGAGGATGTCGCAGCCGATCGCGTCGGCGGTCGCCTGGAGGAACTGGAGCGTGCCCTCCTGCGGGGTCTTGTTGCGGGTGACCCGGATCGGCCCGCCCGCACCGCGGAACTCGCTCTCTCCGTCCTCGAAGTCCTCCATCCGCCTGTACGCGGCGTTGACGCTGTCGGCGTCCCAGCCCTTGTTGCCTTCGGCGGCCCAGGAGTCGAAGTTGGCGCGGTTGCCGCGCACGTAGACCATCCCGTTGATGGAGCTGGAGCCGCCGACCACCTTGCCGCGCGGCACCGGCATCCGGCGATCGAGAACGTGTTTCTGCGGCACCGAGTAGTAGCCCCAGTCGAAGGGCTTCTTGAGCTGGGGCACCGCGTGCATCGGGCCGACCAGCCCCGGCTTCTTGACGAGCATCTTCTCGTCGGTTTTGCCCGCCTCGAGCACGATCACGCTGGCCCCGGCCTCCGCCAGCCTACCCGCGATCGCGGCGCCCGAGCTGCCCGATCCGACGACCACGTAGTCGGCCTCGTCGCCGCGCGCAGCCCTGTTCGCCATGTCCGCTCCTCGGTCAGCCCACCGTGCAGAACTGTAACCTGTTCTAGTTCTGTCACCGTATAGCGAGACCGGCCGGTTCCGCAACGGGCCGTCGCTCCCCAGCCGGCCTTCGAGACCTCAGCGCAGCGGCTCGAGCACCTTCGCGAGCGGCTCCAGCACGGCGGGCGTGTGCGGCGGCGGCAGGTAGATGATCGCCAGGTCGAGCCCCACCTCACCGAGGGCTTCGGCTTCCGCGGCCACCTTCGCGTAGTCACCGTCCGTGCCAAGGCGCACGTGCGAGGACAAGGTGATCTCCTTCGGATCCCGGCCGATGTCCGCGCAGTGCCGGTGCAGCACCTCGCGCTTGTGCGCGAACTCCTCCGGCGTGCCACCGACGAAGTTCCAGTGCTGGGCGTACTTCGCGGCCGTGCGCAGGGTGCGCTTCTCGCCGCTGCCACCGATGCAGATCGGCGGATGCGGTTTCTGCACGCCCTTCGGTTCACAGCGGGCGTCGGTCAGCTGGTAGTGCTCACCCTGGAAGGTGGTGGTCTCCTGGGTCAGCAGGCCGACGAGGACCTCGCAGGCCTCCTCGAACCGGTCACTGCGCTCCTTGATGGTGCCCAGTTCCATGCCGTACGCGCCGGATTCCTCTTCGTTCCAGCCCGCGCCGACGCCGATCTCCAGCCGTCCACCGGAAACGATGTCCAGTGTCGCGGCCATGTTCGCGAGGAGCGCCGGGTGGCGGTAGTGGATCCCGCTGACCAGCGTGCCCAGACGGAGCCGTTTCGTGGCCTGCGCGAGCGCGGTGAGCGTCACCCACCCTTCCAGGCACGGACCGGTCGAATCCGAGAAAATGGGATAGAAGTGATCGAAGGTCCAGCCGGATTCGAAAAGTTCGATCTCGTCGGCGGCCTGCCAGACGGCGAGCATGTCGGACCAAACGGTGTCCTGCGGCGAAGTTTTGATGGCGAATCGCATGATCTTGATCGTAAACCTGGAGTTCCTCCAGTCGCTTCCGAAAATCAGCGGGCGATGCCGCGGCGAAGGTAGTCTTCGGCGTCCACTCCGGACTCGACGAGCAACGCGTGAGTGTGCTCTCCCAAGGCCGGGACGTCGCCCATGCACGCCTCGAAATCGTCGAACGTCACCGGCGGCAGCAACGCGTCGACCCTGGCGAATTCAGTGCCGACCTCGCGCCAGCGATCGCGCGCCCGCAGCTGGGGATGGTCGGCGACCTGGCCGACGTCCTTGAGCTGCGCGGCGGGAACCCCGGCAGCGGCGAGCCGTTCGTCGAGTTCGTTGTTGGTCCACAGCGATGTCCTTGCAGCGACAGCGGCGTCGCACTCCTCGCGGTGAGCCACCCGCCGCACGTTCGTGGTGAAGCGCGGGTCGTCGGCGAGTTCGGGCGCGTCGAGGACATCGGTGACGAGCGTTCGCCAGCCGGTGTCGTTCTGGACGCCGATGAGCATCTGGCCGTCGCGCGTGGGAAAGGCGTCGTACGGCGCGATCGAGCTGTGGCTCAGGCCCATCCGCTCGGGCTCGGTTCCGGCGTACATCCGGGTGTTGAGCGCGTATCCCATCCATTCGACGGTGGCTTCCAGCATCGAGACCTCGATCGTCGCGCCCTCGCCGGTCCGCCAGCGGCGCAGCAACGCCGCCAGCACCGCCTGCGCGCAGTACATGCCCGAGGCGATGTCGGCGGTCGGGATCCCGGTCTTCGCCGGCGCGTCCGGGGTGCCGGTGATCGCGATGAGCCCGGCCTCGGCCTGGATCAGCATGTCGTAGGCCTTGCGCCGCTCCATCGGCCCGCCCGCGCCGAACCCGGACAGGTTCACCACGACCAACTCGGGGTGATCCGCCCGCAGATCGCCGAAACCGAGCCGCTCCGCCGCGCCGGGCGCGAGGTTCTGGACGAACACGTCGGCCTTCGCGACCAGCCGCCGGACGACGTCACGGCCCTCGTCGGTCTTGAGGTCGACGGCGAGCGATTCCTTGCCTCGGTTGAGCCAGACGAAATGCGCGCCGCTGCCGTGCACGGCGTGGTCGTAGGCGCGGGCGAAATCCCCGCCGTCGACGCGTTCGACCTTGATCACCCGCGCGCCGAGGTCGGCGAGGTTGCGGGTGGCCAGCGGAGCGGCGACCGCCTGCTCGATGGCGACGACGGTGACCCCGTCGAGTGGCCGGGTCATGCTTTCTTCTTCTCGGCGCGGACCAGGCCACCGCCGATGATCAGCCGCTGGATCTCGCTCGTGCCCTCGTACAGCCGCATCAGCCGGACGTCTCGGTAGATCCGTTCGACCGCGACCTCACGCATGTAGCCGCTTCCGCCGTGCACTTGCACCGCGAGATCCGCGGCCTTGCCCGCCATCTCGGTGCAGAACAGCTTCGCCGCCGACGGCGCGATCCGCCGGTCCTCACCCGTCACATAGGCCCGCGCCGCCTCGCGGGCGAGCGCGCGACCGGCGAGCACACCGGTCTGCTGATCGGCCAGCATCGCCTGCACCAGCTGGAAATCCCCGATCTGCGTGCCGCCCTGGGTCGCCGTCGCGGCGTACGCGACCGACTCGTCCAACGCCCGCTGCGCCGTTCCGACGGCGAGGCCCGCCATGTGGATCCGGCCGCGCGCCAACGACGTCATCGCCGCCTTGTAGCCGACATCGCCGTCGCCGCCGACCAACGCGTCGGGTCCGACACGGACCTGCGAGAACGTCACGTCCGCGGTACGGGAACCCTCCTGCCCCATCTTCGCGTCTTTCGCGCCGACCGTGATGCCTGGCGCGTCCGCCGGCACGAGGAACACCGCGATGCCGGTGCCCGTACGCGCGAAAACCACGAACAGGCCCGCCTCGGTGGCGTTGGTGATGAACTGCTTGCCGCCGTCGATCACCCAGCCGTCACCGTCCGGCTTCGCGCTGGTCCGCAACCCGGCCGGATTCGACCCCGCGCCGGGCTCGGTGAGCGCGAACGACGCGACGACCTCACCTGACGCGATCCCCGGCAACCACTGGGCCTGTTGTTCCCGGGTGCCGAACCCGACCAGCACCTGCCCGGCGATCCCGTTGTTCGTCCCGAACATCGACCGCAACGCCAATGACGTGTACCCCAGCGCCATCGCGACCTCGACATCCTGGACCAGGTCGAGACCGAGCCCGCCCCACTCCTGGGGGATCGCATACCCGAACAACCCCATCTCCGCGGCCTGCGCCCGCAGATCGGCCGGGATGGCGTCCGTGTTCATGATCTCCAGCTCGCGGGGCATCACCCGAGTGCGCACGAAATCCTTGATCTGGCCGAGAACGTCCGCGAACACGTCGTCGGGGACGTCGGGGTTGCCGGTGTACATGCCCCTCACTATCGATCACCGTTCGAGTTCGGTCCACACCCTCGGGTGGACCTCACCGCGAGGCCTACCGGAGATGTTGATCACCGTCCTAACGTCGAACCATGCGTACACGTAACGCCTTCCTCGCCATGACCAGTGCCGTCGCCTTGTGCTTCACGATCCCCGCCGTGGCCTCCGCGGCCGAAGGCGAATTCACCTACCGCTACTACGACGAGAACGAAGAGCTCCAGATCGGCACCCTGGTGGACCCGCCGAGCGGCGAATGTATAGAGATTCCCGAAATAGCCGACTGGGACGTCGACGCGTTCCGTCCGCGCAACGACACCGACTCGACAGCGGTGGTGTTTTTGGACGACGACTGCAAGAGCGATTCCTACTTCTCGCTTCGCCCCAACGGCGGTCGAGGCTCGGACAGACTTCTCCTGCGCTCGGTCCTCTTCAGTTAGGCCGAGCGGACCTCGACACCACACTCCGCGCGGCGAAAGATGAGGCGCGGGGGTGATCGTCGTGGCACGACGTGGACTGGTTTTCCTGGCCCTGCTCACGATCTTTCTGGGGCTGGTGGTGCCCAGCGCCTCGGCCGGCGGCCCGGTCACCAGGTACGAGGGCGAACTCGAAGGCGCACGCTATCTGGTGCTGGTGCCGGAAAACTGGAACGGCACGCTCATGCTGTGGAGTCACGGGATGTACTCCCTGGCATATCCGGAACCCGATCGGATCGCGCTGACGTCACAGCCCGCGACCGAGTCTTTCCTGCTGGCGCGGGGATACGCGCTGGCCGCGTCCCAGTACCGGTCCGTGCGCGGCTGGTCGATCGAGGAGGCGCTGACCGACCAGACCCGGTTGCACGACTGGTTCACCCGCACGATCGGCCCGCCGCGACGAACCATCGCGGCGGGCGAATCGGTGGGCGCGATCACCGCGACCCTGCTCGCCGAGCGGAACCCGCGCCGGTTCGACGGCCTGATGACCTTCTGCGGCAACCTCGCCGGCGGGGCCGCGCACTGGAATTCGTCGCTCGATCTCGGGTACGCCCTGAACACCCTGCTCGACGCACGGCTGCAACTGGTGCGGATCACCGATCCCGCGGCCAACGTGGGCAGATTCGTCGACGTGGTGCAGGCCGCCACCGCGAACCCGGGAGGCAGGGCGCGGCTCGCGCTGGCGAACGCGCTGGCCGAGATCCCAGGCTGGCTGGACGCCACGCAACCCCGCCCGCCGGACGTCGCGGGTCAGGTTTTCTGGCAGGGGGTATGGGATCGCTACTACCGCGCCGGCGCGTTCGGCGTCGACAGGGTCGCGCTGGAACAGCGGGCGAGCGGCAACCCGAGCTGGAACGTGGGCATCGACTACCGGCGGATCCTGGCGAAGTCAGGCGAGCGGACGCTGGTGGAACGAGCCTATACGGAGGCGGGGCTCGACCTCGGCGCCGACCTCGACCGGTTGGCGAAGGCGTCCCGAGTCACTCCTGATCCGGCCGCGGTCACCCATCTGGCCCGATTCGGGCTGCCGCTGGGTCGCACGCCGGTCCCGGTGCTGACCATGCACACCGTCGCGGACGGCACCGCACCCGCGGCGCACGAACGCGCCTACGCCGAACGAGTCTCACTGCTAGGTGACCAGGACGAGCTCCGGCAGCTGTTCGTGAACCGGGCCGGTCACTGTGTGTTCACCGCATCCGAGGAAATCACCGCTCTGCGCACCCTGGAGCGGAGGCTGGACCGCGGACACTGGCCGTCGACCGCCCCTGCCACGCTGAACTACGAGGCAGGCACGCTCGCGCCGGAACACCAGACGATCTTCGACATCGTCCGTGAAACCCGGGTGACGACCACGCCGGCGTTCGCGCGGCATTCTCCTCCCCCGTATCCGAGGGCGCTGCCGTTCTATTGAGGGAGTAAGGCAAACGTGTCGGGTGCGGTGGGCGGTCCGCTCATGGCCGCCTTCGATCGTGTCGCGAAAGCCACGTCGATGGCGTAGCGAAGGGCCCCTTCCCTACCTTCAGGGTAGGCAAGGAGGCCTTCACCGCCACCTGGGTCGATCACTCCAGCTGACGTCGCGAAAGCGGCTTTCGCAACACGCCACATTTGCCTTACCCCTCAATAGGGCCCTGCGAGGATCGTCAGCCCGTAGGCCGACAGGACCCGGTTGACCGGGAAGAAGTAGCTGGAGCCGCCGCTCGAGCAGTTGCCGCTGCCACCGATCAGCACGCCCTGCGCCTGCGTCCCGCTGACGAACGGCCCGCCGTTGTCCCCCGGCTCCGCGCAGACGGAAGTGCGGGTCAAACCGGTCAGCGTTCCCTCCGGGAAGGTGATCGACACGTTCTTCGCCTGGATGATGCCGCACCGCCAGCCGGTGGTCGCGCCGTACTTGCACACCGACGCGCCGACCGGGGCCTCGACCGACCCGGTGATCGTGACCCGGCCGTCGGTGGGCGGGATCGAGCCCACCAGCCGCCAGTCGGTCGTGTTGGTCACCCGGATGACGATCGCGCCGGTCGGCGGTACCTGGGCCGCCGCGACCACCCCGACCACGCGGCCGGCGCTGCGGATGGTGTCGCCGGGCTTGCCGCATGCCGAACTCGCGATCAGGTAACCGACCTTGCCCGCGACGGCGGCGAACCCGGCCGTACAGCGCGTCACGGCGCTGCTCTGCAACACGCTCCCGCCGCCGAGCGGGGCGGGAGCGCTCGCTTGCGCGGTCGACGGCAGTGCCAGGCCGAAGGCCAGGACCAGGAAGGACAGGGATCGGGGCAGTCTCACGGGACCCTCCGATGGCCGGGGATGTCTCGATCGTAACGAGCGGGACGCCCCGTCCCATCCGCCGAATCGCGCATTCTCAGCGCCAGCCGAGCTCCGGTGCCACGTGGTTGAGGATGCTCTCCAGCACGTGCGCGTTGTACTCGACCCCGAGCTGGTTCGGGATGGTCAGCAGCAGGGTGTCCGCGGCCTCGATCGCCTCGTCCTCCTTGAGCGCCCGCACCAGTTCGTCCGGCTCGGCGGCGTACGACCGCCCGAAGATCGCCCTGGTCGTCTCGTCGATCATGCCGACCTGATCCCGCGAGTTCCGGTCGCGGCCGAAGTACGCCCGGTCCAGGTCGTTGGTCAACGCGAAGATGCTGCGGCTGACCGACACCCGCGGCTCACGCGAGTGACCGGCCTCCCTCCAGGCTTTGCGGTAGGCCTCGATCTGCTTGCGCTGCTGGACGTGCAGCGGCTCCCCCGTCTCGTCGTCCTTGAGCGTGGAACTCTGCAGGTTCATGCCCTGCTCCGCCGCCCACACCGCGGTCGCGTTCGAGCTGGAACCCCACCAGATCCGCTCGCGCAACCCCTCCGAGTACGGCTCGAGCCGGAGCAACCCCGGCGGATTGGCGAACATGGGGCGCGGGTTCGGCTGCGCGAACCCCTCGCCGTCGAGCAGCTTGAGGAAGACCTCGGTGCGCTGCCGGGCCATGTCCGCGGCGGTCTGCCCCTCCGCGGGGCCGTACCCGAAGTACCGCCAGCCGTCGATGACCTGCTCCGGGGATCCCCGGCTGACCCCGAGCTGGAGCCTGCCGCGGGAGATGAGGTCGGCGGCGCCGGCTTCCTCGGCCATGTACATCGGGTTCTCGTAGCGCATGTCGATCACGCCGGTACCGATCTCGATCTTCGACGTCCGGGCGCCGATCGCCGACAGCAACGGGAACGGACTGCCCGCCTGCCGCGCGAAGTGGTGCACCCGGAAGTACGCGCCGTCCACGCCGAGCTCCTCGGCCGCGACCGCCAGGTCGATCGACTGATGCAGGAAGTCGGCGGCGGACCGCGTCTCGGAGTGCGCGCTCGGCGACCAGTGACCGAAGGACAGGAAACCAATCTTCTTCACAGCACGTGTAACCGCCCGATGACCAGGTTTGATTCCCCGCCGGGGGTGCGCGCACCGTCCGGGTCAGGAGCGTTCGGCACACCTGCCGAAGTGACTCGCCGCGAACCGACGGGGTGAGGCAGAGGTGTCGTGACCGCCACCACCGCGGTGATGTTCCGGTCCGTTGGTTTCGCGCGGCGTCCAGCATTTCCCTTGAGCCGCGCAAAAGCGATATTCGACAGCGCCGGCTACGCCGGACAAAAGAGACCACGCCCGAGTCGATTCCACCGAACAGAAGTGTCCACGACAATTCCCACCACCGGACACAACTGGGTCGCAGCCATCCACCGCGATGGGAAGAACCGGGTTTCCCCAGGTCCAGCGCGACAAACAACGCTGTCTCGACGCCTTTGACCACCCCCGGGCACAGCGGACATAATTGGGCCACCCCCGGCACGACTCAGTCAATGACGTCGAATTCGGTCACCCGGATTCGACCAAGGCGGCCGAACGGGTGAAATCGATTCCAATGTAATATTCGATTACTTCTACCTGGGTAGTCTCCGTTCGTCCCCGAAAGGCCGACCGAGGACGACACCAATGCGATCAACGTTCGAAAGCCACCTCATGCCCACTCGCTCGTACGCCCACCGTCCCGGGCAGGCCGCGGGGTGGGCCGACCAGCCACGAAAGGGGGCCCCGATGAAGACACCTTTTCGGCACCAGGGCTGCATTTACGGCAGCGATGCGGAGTTCCTCACCATGGCCATGCCTTTCGCCGAGGACGGGCTACGCCGGGGACAGCCGGTGCTGGCCGTCACGACCGCGGGCAACCTTGGCCTGCTGCGGGCCGCGCTCGGCGTCGACGCCGACCGGATCGAGTGCGCCGAGACGTCGGCCTTCGGCCGCCGGCCGTCGCACTGGGCCGAGGCACTCCGCGATCACTGGACACACCATCGGTCCGACACGCCTCCAGGCCCGGTACGCATCATCGCCGAGCCGGCGTGGGCAGGCCGGTCCCGACGAGAAGTAGCCGCATGGTTACGGATGGAGGCAAAACTCACCATGTCACTGGCCGACACCGAGAGCTGGATGATCTGCCCCTACGACACCAGGGGTGTCGAAGCGGGCATAGTCGAGGAAGCCCACCGGATCCATCCGGAATGCGTGGTGGGGCGCAGAGCGAAGCCGTCCGCGCAGTTCATGGTGCCGGAGGAGTTCACCCAGGCCGAGACGTCACCGGGCCGCACCGCCGACATGTTCAGGTTCGCCGGGGATCTGGTGTCCGTGCGGCGGTACGTACTGGAAAAGGCCACCCCGATACTGAGCACGGAGAGCACTTCGGCGATGTTCGACGTCGCCGTCGGCGCGGTGCTCGCCAGCCTGCTCAACCACGGCATCGACCGGGCGACCGTGTGGGTGCGTCCCGTCGCGGGCCGCGTGGTGTGCACGATGCGCTGTGACCGGCCGCTCCACCTCCAGCGATTTCCTGGCTCAGGGCACCTGGACACGAATCGGCTGGACAACAACCTGCGGATGGCCGAACAGGTGTGCGAGTGGCTCGACGTCAGCTCTGACCCCGGCGGCTGCACCATCGAACTGGCCATGCCGGGACAGGTACGGAGAAGCCAGGCCGGGGCCGGGAGCGAAGGCTGGGGCGTCCAAGGCTGACCATTCGTGTCCCGTTCGACGGACAGTTCTGTCCGGTGCCGCCCGGACCAGAGAGGACACCGTCTTCGCGACGGCGGTGAGGCACCCGGGTGAAGACGGCTGCGCCTTGACCGATCGGGGTGAACACTGATCCGCGTGGAAACGCGAACACGGCGTGCCGTGCGGATCGAAGGGATCGTGCAAGGGGTCGGTTTCCGGCCCTTCGTCCACGGTCTCGCCACCCGGCTCGGCCTGGCCGGCCACGTCGGCAACGACGTCGAAGGAGTGTTCGTCGAGGTGGAGGGGCCGGTCGCGGACATCGAGGCGTTCCTGCTCGCCCTGCGCCGTGACGCTCCCCCGCTCGCCGCGGTCGAACGGGTGACCTCGGTGGAGACGACGTCGAAAGACGGCCGTGGATTCAGCATCGTGCCCAGTGACCCCGGTGGAGGCAAGCGAGCACTCGTCGCCGCGGACAGCGCCGTCTGCGACGACTGCCTCCGCGAACTGCGCGACGCCGGCGACCGCCGCTTCGGCTATCCCTTCATCAACTGCACCAACTGCGGCCCGCGCTTCACCATTGTGCGCGACGTGCCCTACGACCGGCCCCTGACCACGATGGCGGCTTTCGGGCTGTGCACCGTTTGCGCCGCGGAGTATCACGACCCGGCGGATCGCCGCTTCCACGCGCAGCCGACGTGCTGCGCGGACTGCGGCCCGCGGTTGCGGCTGCGGGACACGACCGGGCGCGAGGGCGCCGGCGACCCGATCGCGGAGGCGGCCGCGCTCCTTCGGGAAGGCCGAGTGCTGGCGATCAAAGGGATCGGCGGCCATCACCTGGCCGTCCTCGCGGCGGACGAGCAGGCCACCGCCCTTCTGCGGAAGCGCAAACACCGTGAGGACAAGCCTTTCGCCGTGATGGTGGCCGATGTGGACACCGCGAGGATCTTGTGCGAGGTGGACTCCGCCGGGTGCGAGTCGCTCACGAGCAGGCGGCGCCCGATCGTGCTCCTTCCCCGGCTCGCGGACGCGCCGGTCGCGGCCGCGGTCGCGCCGGGGACCCGGCAACTCGGTCTCCTTCTCCCCTATTCCCCGCCGCACCATCTCCTGCTCGCGGCGGTCGCCGCTCCGATCGTGCTCACCAGCGGCAACGTCTCCGACGAGCCGATCGCCTACACCGACGCCGACGCCTTCGACCGGCTCGGCGGGATCGCCGACGCGTTCCTGACCCACGACCGGCCGATCCATATCCGCACCGACGACTCCGTGGTGCGGCCATGGCGCGGCCGGGAATCGGTGCTGCGGCGCTCTCGTGGATTCGTGCCGGAACCCGTGACGTTGCCGTCGGCCGCGCCACGGCCCCTGCTCGCCTGCGGGGCGGAATTGAAGAACACCTTCTGCCTGGTCAAAGATCGGTACGCGGTCATCTCCCAGCACATCGGTGATCTGGAGAACTTCGAGACGCTACGGTCGTTCACGGAAGGAATAGTCCACTTAAGACGGTTGTTCGACATCGATCCCGCACTGGTCGCGCACGACCTGCACCCGGAATACCTCTCCACCAAACACGCTTCGGAGCTGGCCGAGCGCTCCGGCGTCGAACTCGTCGGGGTGCAGCATCACCACGCGCACATCGCGTCGTGCCTCACCGACAACGGCGAAGAGGGGCCGGTTCTCGGCGTCGCCTTCGACGGCACCGGTTTCGGGGACGACGGCACGATCTGGGGCGGGGAATTCCTGCTCGCCGATCTGACGACCTACACCAGGGTCGGCCACCTGGCGCCGGTGCCCATGCCCGGGGGTACGACGGCGATCAGGCAGCCGTGGCGGATGGCCGCGGCATACCTCGATCGGGCCTTCGACGGCTGCCCGCCGACGGACTTGGCCGTTTCGGTCCGCAACGCCACCACGTGGGCCACCGTGACCGAACTCGCCAGACGCCGGGTGGCGTCGCCACTGACCTCCAGCGCGGGGAGGCTGTTCGACGCGGTATCGGCCGTGCTCGGTATCCGCGACACCGTCCACTATGAGGGGCAGGCCGCGATCGAACTGGAACAACTGGCGGACGCGGGCGAACGCGATGCCTACCCGGTGACCGTGTCCGGGGCGGGTCCGCTGGTGGTCGCGGGAGCGGACCTGGTCCGGGCGGTCGCCGAGGACGTGCTTCGGGGTGTTCCCCCGGCGGTGGTCGCCGCGCGGTTCCACAACGGGATGGCCGAGGTTGTCGCACGCTGCTGCGTGTCGCTGCGCGACGGGACAGGAGTGGGCACGGTGGCCATCTCGGGCGGCGTCTTCCAGAACCTGCTTCTGCTCGACCGGACGGTGGACCTGTTGCACGAAAACGGTTTCCGGGTCCTCACCCACAGCCGCGTGCCGGCGAACGACGGCGGTATCAGCCTCGGTCAGGCCGCCGTCGCCGCCGCGAGGGATCGCGCGGGGATCACATCTTCCTGATGGCCAGGTACCGCCGGATGTCCGGGAGGAAGAGCGCCAAGACGACGAGCGCCGCGACGGCCGTCATCGCCAGTATCGCCAGGAAGATGTAGCCGAACACAGTCAGGTCCGGCGCCTTCTTCTCGCCTTCCGGAAGCCCAGTGAGCGTTCTCATGTCCCCTCCCGTGGTTCCTCGCGCCTGAACGCGGCATCATCCAGCAACGCGGCCACCGTGTCGTTCCAGGTGGGCAGCGCGTGCCGCGATTTGTAGCGCTGCAACGCCGCGAGTGTCTCCCTGTCGATACGCAGCCAAGCGCTGCCGGGAAAATGCAGGTCGACGGTCTCCCGCCAGACCTTCACCGGCAGTTCGTAGGACGCCTCCTTGCTCCACGGCACCTGCCGCACCGACAACCGGCCGTCACTGATACCGAAGATGGTGCCGCTGAACAGCAACAGCAGCGGGATCACGCCGTCGGAGACCGAGTTGAAGTACTTGGTCGACGCGATCTCCAGGTCGTAAGTGACCGGCACCGGCAGGTCGACCGTCGTGTTCCCGGTGAATCGCGGAACCATGGCGGACACCGTGATGAACTGCATCGGCTTCACCGTCTCCGCCCACCGGGCGGTGTCCCCGAACAGGTCGCGCAACTGCTCGGCCTCCTCCGCCGAGTAGCGCCGCCGGTGCGGTTCGATCCGGATCTGGCAGCGCAGCGCGATCGCTTCCACCCGCTCGCCGCTGGTCTCGGTGATCCGCAGCCGCAGGGTCAGGCTCGGTACGACACCGTAGCGCTCGGGCTCGGCACCGATACAGTCGAAGACCAGCTCAGCCACGGCTCATCCCTCCCCGCCGAACCGCCGGGCGGCGGAGTGGACTCCCGCGAAGAATCCGTCGATGTGCTCGTGCGCCTCCTGGCCGCCGTCGAAGCCCTTCCAGTACATCCGCACCGTGCCGACCAGGCGGTAGCAGACGTCCACCGGAACGAGGTAGGTCTCGACCTGATCCTCGGCGGCGCGGATCAGGATCGCCTCGACCTCGGGTTCGGCCGCGGCCAGCAAGGGATGTGCCGCCGCCAGCTCGGCCAGTGCCTCCAGGTTCAGCAGGCATTCGGTCGCGCCCGCCGGGCTGGGGTAGAACGCCGTCGTCCCACTGTCGCCGCGTAGCAGGAACGCCGCTCCCACCGGGATCCCGAGGCCTTCCCATTCGGCTTTGGTCAACGGGCGTTCGTCGTCGCGCAGATAGCGGTCCGGCACCGCCCGATATCTGCCGCCACCTGCTTCCGGACTGGTGAAGAGGAGGAAACAGGCACGGCAGGTGCACAGGATCGAGCGATGCTCAGTGTCCACGACATGACCGTGCCACTCCCCGGCAGGCCGTGCGCACAACTCGCAACCGTCCTGGGCCGGATGCGACGGACGCGGCGAGGCCGGTGGTGCGACCTCGGCGGGACCGACGAAGCGCCTCAGGCCGGCTCGCCGGGTCACGACGGCACCGCCTTCGGCACCGCGACCCGTACTCCTTCGCTGTCCGAGAGCAGCGGCAATGGATCGAGACGCAACCCTCCGTCGTCGACTCCCTTGCCGGCGAGCCGCACGTCGAACCGCGCACCACAGCCCGCACAGCTGAGCACCTCTCCATCTATTGTGGACTCGCCGAGGGAAGATCCACAGGCGGCGCAAGCATCTCGGTAGGCGTAGAGGGTTCCACGCACCGAGCAGACCAGCACGGTGAGCCCCTCGACCGGCACGCTCACCGGACGGCCGGCCGGCGGCCCGAGGTCGGGCAGGGCGCTCCAGCCCGGGCTCACGGTGCCACCGGACGGTTCGGGCGCGTGCCACCCATCGGGCGGTCCCATGCCGACCTGGAACACCGGGACAGGGTCCGGATCCGGTGTGGGGACGCCGTCGACCTCCACTCCGGTGACCTCGGGCGCGGCCTGCTCGATCGCCCCTTCGATCGCCATCTTGACCGTCAGTGACGAGGATGGGCAGCCCTGACAGTTGCCTTCCAGCCGGAGCCGGGCGACCCCGTCGCCGTCGACTCCGAGGTACTCGACCCCGCCCGCATGCGAGCCGAGATAAGGCCTGACCCGGTCCAGTGCCCGCTGGATCCTGGTGTCGACGTCGACCGGATGCAGGTCGTGCAGAAGCAGCAGGCTGCCGACCAGATCGTCGTCGGCCAACCGGAGGAGGGTGTCGCGGTCGTGCTCGGCCAGCAGCCCGGCGACCCGCTCGAGCCCTTCGCCGTACATGCCGACCACCAGCCGGATCAGCTCTTCCGTGATCTGTTTGCCACGACCTTCCGGCAGCTCGCGAAGCAGGCTTTCCATCCGCTCACCGACGATGTCGGCCGTTTTCGACATCCGGTCTCACTCCTGGTATTCGGCGTTGAAGGCGTGGGGCGTGTGGTACTTCGTGATCTCCTTGCCGGTCCCGACCGACATGTGCACGCCACACGGCAGACACGGATCGAAGCTCCGCACTGCTCGCATGATGTCGATGCCCTTGAAATTCTCCGGCAGGTTCTCCTCGAAGATCGGGGTGTTCTGCACGGCGTCCTCGTACGGGCCCGGGGTGCCGTAGGTGTCCCGCACACTGCCGTTCCACGGTGTCGGCGGATACGGGTGGTAGTTGGCGATCTTGCCGCCCTTGATCACCATGTGGTGCGAGAGCGCGCCACGCACGGCTTCGGTGAACCCGCAGCTCGCCGCCTCGTCGGGAACGGTGAACTTCTCCCAGGTGCTGGTGTTCCCGCCACGGATCTCCGCCAGTGCCTTCTCCGCGAAATGCAGGGCGAGGCCCGCCGCGTAGGCTTGGAAGTAGCTCCGCGCGCGGTTGCGCTCCAGCGCGTTGCTCCACTGTGGAATCTTCCACTCGAAGCTCACCGCGGGTTTGAGCGACGTTCGCGGCAGATTGATCAGCACGCTGTGTCCGGTCGATTTGACATAGTCGGTGTCGACCAGTCCGGCGAGGGCGGTCACCCATAACCTCGCGAGCGGTCCGCCGCCGGTGTCCAGTGCCAGGTGATCGGTGCCGTCGAACCAGCGCGGCGACATGGTCCACGAATACTTGTCGTCGAAGTCGCGCTTGGCGGGCCGCGGGATGGTGTGCTGGTTCCACGGATGGCGCCGGTCGACCGGATTGCCGAGCGGGTCGCGCCGGACGAACATCTCCTGGTCCTCCCAGTCCTCGTAGAACGAGTGACCGAGCAGGATGCGGATGCCGAGGTTGATGTCGACCAGGCTGGTGGTGACGAGCTTGCCGTCCACCACGACGCCCGGGGTGACGAACATCTTCCGGCCCCAGCTCTCCATGTTCTCGTAGGTGAAGTCGCAATGGGCGGGATCGTTGAGGCTGCCCCAGCAGCCGAGAAGGATGCGGCGCCTGCCGACCTCCTCGTAGCCGGGCAATGCCTCGTAGAAGAAGTCGAACAGGTCGTCGTGCATCGGCACGACCTTCTTCATGAACTCGACATAGCGCATCAGCCGGGTCAGGTAGTCGGTGAACAACTGCACCGTCGCCACCGTGCCGACCCCGCCGGGATACAGCGTGGACGGATGCACGTGCCGCCCCTCCATCAGGCAGAACATCTCCCTGGTGTACCGCGAGACATGCAGCGCTTCCCGGTAGAAATCGCCCTGGAGCGGGTTCAACGATCGCATGATGTCGCCGATGGTGCGCATCCCGTGTTCCGAGGCATGCGGCGCTTCGGTGCGGTTGGCCAGCTCCAGCACGCCGGGGTTGGTCTCGGCGACCATCCGCTCGCAGTAGTCCACCCCGACCAGGTTCTCCTGGAAGATGTTGTGGTCGAACATGTACTCGGCGGCCTCGCCGAGGTTGATGATCCATTCACCGAGATGCGGCGGGCGCACGCCGTAGGCCATGTTCTGGGTGTAGACCGAGCAGGTGGCGTGGTTGTCGCCGCAGATCCCGCAGATCCGGCTGGTGATGAAATGTGCGTCGCGAGGATCCTTGCCCTTCATGAAGATGCTGTAGCCCCGGAAGATCGACGAGGTGCTGTGACACTCGACGACCTTCTTCTCCGCGAAGTCGATCTTCGTGTAGATGCCGAGGCTGCCGACGATCCGGGTGATCGGATCCCACGCCATCTCCACCAAGCCGGGGTTCCGCGTGTCTGCCATAGATGGGTCCTCGCTCCGTTCACCAGTTGGATTTGTAGCCGCTCGTCAGTGAATCGCCCTTGTGCCGCCATTTCGGTTCCTCGTCGGCCGTCCTCTTCGTGAAGCCGCGCAGGGCACGGATCACCGTCCCGTAGGCGGTGGTCGCCGCGGCGGACACCTTCGCCCCGGGCGGTTCGTCCATGAACGGCATGAACTTGTCCGGGAAACCGGGCATGGTGCAGGCGATGCAGATGCCGCCGACGTTCGGGCAGCCGCCGACGCCGTTGATCCAGCCGCGTTTGGGCACGTTGCACTTGACCACCGGACCCCAGCAGCCGAGTTTCACGAGGCACTTCGACGAGCCGTAATCGGTGGCGAATTCGCCCTGCTCGTAGTAACCCGCCCTGTCGCAGCCCTCATGGACAGTGGCGCCGAATAGCCACTTCGGGCGCAAGGCCTCGTCGAGTGGGATCATCGGCGCCTGCCCGGCGGCCTGGAACAGCAGGTAGAGAATGGTCTCCGAGAGGTTGTCCGGATGAGTCGGGCAACCAGGAACGCAGACGATCGGGATCCCCGCCTTGGACCGCCACTCCCATCCGAGGTAGTCCGGCACCCCCATCGCGCCG
This sequence comes from Amycolatopsis sp. NPDC043889, assembly GCF_056435645.1. Lineage (NCBI taxonomy): Bacteria > Bacillati > Actinomycetota > Actinomycetes > Pseudonocardiales > Pseudonocardiaceae > Amycolatopsis > Amycolatopsis sp. NPDC043889. The sequence continues at coordinate 95,096 of NZ_JBWKEC010000010.1, read as the reverse complement.
GTCGGGTTGCCCGCCATCGCATGGATGCCGCCATAGGTCGCGCAGGTGCCCGCCGCGAGAACCACCAAAGCCTTGGGGGCCAGCCGATCCAGCCATTCGCTCGTGGTCATCGGTTGGCCGGTCGCCGGGTTGTTGCCGAACCCGCACCAGTAGCCCTCGGTCTTGATCGCCTCGTTCGGGATCGATCCCTCGACGACCAGCACGAAGGGGTCGAGTTCGCCACGGTCGGCCTTGTGCCACCATTCGATGAACGTGTCGGCGCCCGTTTCCGGACCGGATTCGAAATCGAGCAGCGGCCAGTGCACCTCGACCCTGGGGAGACCGGGCAACGCGCCGAGCATGATGTCCTCGATGCTCGGCTGGGTCGCGGCGGTCAGCGCGACGGAGTCGCCGTCACAACCGAGACCGCCGTTCATCCAGAGGATGTGCACGACCGGCTCGCCGGCCGACTCCGGATCCGGGATTCCCACTGCCGTGTCGGCCGTGGTCATGGATGATTACCTCCTTGCGAACGGTTCGACCACATTCGAATGGACGAACAACCGGCGGACACGGTGAAAGACGGACATGCCGACCCGAGAAGCGGCAGGTAATAACGACCTTGAAAAGATCGACTTCCGGTTTCCGGCCGGTATCACCGTAGCCCCGTCTTTATGCGGCAGCAAGGACACCCCCGGTACCCCGCCGGACATAACTGTCCGACCCGGCTGCCCCGTCCACCTTTTGACGGGTACCCGTGCCCCTGTAGGCTGTCCGAACTCGGCAGACGGGCGGGGTACACGTGGAAGTTTCGGATTTCGCAGACCTGAGGACACCCATTGAGCTGCTTCCGGTCGTGGTGCTCTCCAAGGTCTTCCCTGCCCGTCCGTCGTCGATTCCCGACATCCGTGAATTCGTCCGTCATTCACTCGCGGAGTCGCCGCTCACCGACGAAGACAACCGCGAAGTGGGCCAGACGGTCTTCCGCGCACTGCTCGACGCCGCGGGCCCGACCGGCACGATCCAGATCTCGTTCCGGATCTTCCCGGAGCACGTCGAGGTCGACGTCCTGCATTCGCAATCCGGGCAGCCGGGCGAGCCCACTCTCGCCGAGGTGGCCGAACTGGAGGGCACAATACCGCCGCCACAGGCGAAAGCGGCATCTTTCGGACAGCCGGCGACCTTCTCCGAGTGGATGGCCGATGTGCTGCGCAGGGAAGGGCTCACGCAGGAGGCCGCGGCCCGGCAACTCGGCGTCTCGGTGAAGACCGTCGGACGATGGGTGGGCGGCGAGACCGAGCCGCGGATGCGTGACCTGCGCCGTCTGCGAGAACGTTTCGGCCAGCCACCGCTGAGCTGATCCGGCGACCGCGGCCGTTACAAGATCGACCGGCCAAGGAAGTGCCCGATCCGGTGAATCGTGTCACCGAGATGCACCATTGACGTATCACCGCGGGCAGCGAACACTAGTGCCTCGTTCCCGCTGGACAAAGGTGTCCGAGCGAATTGGCCGACGCCGGGATTGCGCGTATTTCCGGGGGCGTGGATCATCGCGCGTCCGTATCGGCACCGCGACCGCGCGTTCAGCAGCGTGGCGGACGGCGAAGGCGTATATCTGTCTCGAAAGAATGGATCTTCGGCGCGAAGTAAATCTACCTCACCGGTGAGTTCGTCACCACATATACCGACTGCCTGTCCTGAAACCACATAAGGAATTCGATCGTGACAGAATTGTCGCGTCCCGGCGGTGCCGATGTCCTCGACGCATTGGCCGATCGCCGAATCCGGCCCTTGAACGATCTCGCCGAACATGCCGAGGACATCGCGCGCACCTGCCGCGGCATGGCGACCCGCTTCCAGCGAGGCGGGAAGCTCCTGGTCTTCGGCAACGGTGGCCCGAGCACCGACGCGCAGCATGTCGCGGTCGAGTTCGTGCACCCCGTCATAGTCGGCAAACGGGCCCTGCCCGCCCTCTCCCTGACGTCGGATGTCGCCACGCTCACCGGGATCGCCAACCGGGAAGGGCTGGCCGAAGTCTTCGCGCATCAGATCCGGTTCCTGGCGGAACCTCTGGACATCGCGCTCGGTCTGTCCACCGACGGCGACTGCGTCAACGTGGTGCGCGGGCTCGAACAGGCCCGCGACCTGGGCCTGTTGACCGTGGCGCTGACCGGTGACCGCGGTGGTGCCATCGCGGCCCGCCGAGCCGCCGACCACGTGCTGATCGCCGCGTCAGCGGACCCCAGGGTGGTCAAGGAAGTACACGTGACGATGTACCACATTCTGTGGGAGTTGGTTCACGTCTTCTTCGAACATCCTGGCGTACTCGAGAAGGAGACGACGGCGTGAACGTCCCCGAATGCCGTGACGACGTCTGCTTGACCTGTTCCGACTCCGCGGTCTCCGTCACCGTTCTCGGTCTGCTGGACGATCGTTACGCCATCGTCCGCACAGCCGCGGGCCGCGAAGAACAAGTGAGCGTCGCGCTGGTCACCGCCGAGGTCGGTGACACCATCCTGGTGCATGCCGGCGAAGCGATCGCGGTCGTGGCGACGGGCACCCGGTGAAGCGGACCGACGATACGGCCTCCCCGCCACCCACCGAGGACATGCGGTCGCTCTACCCTTTCCTGTACTCGGATTCCTCCGATGCCGACTCCGTGCTCGACCAGATCCGCCGGTCCACTGTGGACAAAGCGCGCGAGATCATCGCGCTACGGGAGTCGATGTTCGCTCGCGACGGGAGCCGTCTGCTGGAGTGCGCCGGCGCGATGGCACGCCGATTCGCCGATGGCGGGCGCCTGCTGGCGTTCGGCAACGGCGGCAGTTCGACCGACGCACAGGACTTGGCCAGCCTCTTCCTCAGTCCGGCGAGCGGGCCGGCCGGTGCCCCTCCCCCGCTGCCCGCCTTCGGCCTCACCAACGACATCGCGGTCATCACCGCGCTGAGCAACGACATCGGCTTCGACGTGGTGTTCGCCCGGCAGATCGCCGCGTTCGCGAAGCCGTTCGACATCGCGGTCGGCCTGTCCACCAGCGGTAACTCCGCCAACCTGCTGCGTGGCTTGGAGGAGGCGAACGGGCGAGGTCTGCTCACGATCGGGATCACCGGCTACGACGGTGGCAAGATGGCCGAACTGGACGGCATCGACTACCTGTTCGTGGTCCCGTCTCCGTCGGTGCACCGCGTCCAAGAGGCACAGACCACGCTTTATCACGCGTTGTGGGAACTGGTCGTCGAACACCTCGCGGAGCGGGTGAGACCGTGACGGACGCCCTGACCCGGGCCAAGGCCGTAGCCGACGCCGTGCTCTACGAGGGCTACCTGTTGTACCCGTATCGCGCGTCGGCGGCGAAGAACAAGGTGCGCTGGCAATGGGGCGTGCTCACTCCCGCCGCCCACGCGGCGGCGGGGACCGGCGAACATCACTGGTCGCAGGCGGAACTGATCGCGGAGCCACCGGACGACGGGGTTCTCCAGGTCCGGCTCCGCTTCCTCCAAGTGCAGAAACGTGTGGTCGAGGCGGCCGGCAGGGCGGTGCCGTCGCTGACCGTCGACGGAACCGAGTACACCACGTGGGAGGAGGCCGTCGAACGTGAGATCGCGGCCGCGATCCCCTTCTCGGCCCTGAGCAGGGGAACCTGTGTCCCGTTCCACGTGGAAGGCGGTGAGGACGTCGAGCCGGTCCTCGGTGGCGACGACGTGCGGCTGGTGCGCAGACGTGCCGGCCTGCGCGGCGAACTGCGGCTCCGCGGTGAGGCTTTGCCAGGGCCGTTCGGCGGCGTGAAACTGCGGGTGCGGGTGTACAACAAATCCGTCTGGGACGAGCCGGGAGCGACCAGGGACGAAGCACTGGCTCACTCGATGGTCGCCACGCACACGCTGCTCTCCATCCCGGGTGGCGCTTTCCTCTCGCTGATCGACCCGCCCGAATGGGCGTCGGTGGCCACCGACGAATGCGTCAACGAACGCACCTGGCCGGTCCTGCTCGGAGAGCCCGGCCGGTGCGACACCGTCCTGTGCTCGCCGATCATCCTCTACGACCACCCGGAGATCGCCGAGGAGAGCCAAGGTCCCCTGTACGACGGCCTGGAGATCGACGAGATCCTGACCCTGCGCACGCTGACACTCACCGACGAGGAGAAACGGCAGGCACGCGCCACCGACACGCGGGCGGCCGAACTGATCGACCGGGTCGAGAGCATGCCACCGGAATTGCTTGACCGGCTCCACGGCACGATCCGCTATCTGCGCTCCGTCACCGGTGACGCGGAGGAACCGCCCGACGTGCCGTGGTGGGATCCCGAGGCTGACGCGTCGCTGTCGCCGGAATCCGACACCGTGAACGTCGCCGGGGTCGCGATCGGCAAGGGCAGCCGCGTACGGCTGCGGCCCGCCAAGCGGGCCGACGCGCACGACATGTTCCTGAGCGGCCGGGTCGCGGTCGTGCAGGCGGTGCTGCTCGACGTCGACGGCGTCTGGCATGTCGCGGTCACCCTCGAAGACGATCTCGGCTCGGAGCTCTATGCCCAGCACGGCCGGTATCGCTACTTCGGCGTCGACGAGATCGAGCCGATCGCCACGGAGGCGCCATGACTCCACGGATACTGGTGGCCGGCATCGGCAACGTCTTCCTCGGCGACGACGGTTTCGGGGTCGAAGTCGTCCGCCGGATGTCCACGAAGGTCTTGCCGGATCGGGTGCGGGTGGCGGACTACGGCGTTCGGGGTATGCACCTGGCCTACGACCTGGTCGCCGGGCAGTACGACCTGACGGTGATGGTGGACGCCACCACCCGGGGTGATGCCCCGGGCACGGTGTACGTCGTCGAACTGGATCTCCCCGACGGGCCGCCCCTGCCGACGGCGGAGGCACTCGACGCGCACGGGATGCAGCCCGATGTCGTGCTGAACCTGGTCGCCCTCCTCGGCGGGGATCCCGGCCGGGTGCTGCTGGTCGGTTGCGAACCGGCGGTGCTCGACCATCGCATGGAGCTCAGCCCCGCGGTGGCGGCCGCGGTGGACACGGCCGCGGGCGCCGTCGCCGACCTCATCGGCGAGTGCCGGTCAGCTGACCGGACCGCCGCGATCGGAAGGAATCGGGTGCCGTCATGTGCCTTGGAATCCCCGGAGAAGTGATCGAAATCCTCGCGGACCGCCCTGATCTGGCGAAGGTCGACGTGGGCGGCGTCAAACGGGCCATCAACATCGCGCTGGTCTCCGAAGAGGGCATCGAGCCAGGCGACTGGGTTCTGATCCATGTCGGCTTCGCCCTGTCCAAGATCGACGAGGCCGAGGCGAAAGCGGCGATGGACTTCCTCGAGAGCATCGGCAAGGCCTATGACGACGAGATCGCGGCTCTGCGCGATTCGCAGATCATTTAGGAGCTGAGAAGCATGCGTTTCGTCGACGAGTTCCGCGACGCCGAGAAGGCCAAGGTGCTCTCCGCGAAGATCGCCGGCCTGTGCGAACCCGGTCGCGAGTACAAGTTCATGGAGGTGTGCGGCGGCCATACGCACACGATCTACAAGCACGGACTTGAGGATTACCTTCCCGAGTCCATCACCCTGGTACACGGTCCCGGCTGCCCGGTCTGTGTCATCCCGATGGGCCGCATCGACGACGCGATCCACATCGCCCGCCGTCCCGAGGTGCTCATGACCTCGTTCGGCGACATGATGCGAGTGCCCGGCGGCGACGGGAACTTCTTCGACTCCAACGCCGAGGACACCGACATCCGGATGGTCTACTCGCCACTCGACTCGCTGAAGATCGCCAGGCAGAACCCGGACCGGCAGGTCGTGTTCATGGCGATCGGCTTCGAGACCACCACACCGTCGACCGCGATGACGATCCTGCGAGCGGCCGAAGAAGGCATCGAGAACTTCTCGGTCTTCTGCAACCACATCACCATCATCCCCGCCATCAAGGCCATCCTCGACTCTCCGGACCTGCGTCTCGACGGCTTCATCGGACCAGGGCACGTTTCGACGGTGATCGGTTGCCGCCCGTACGAATTCATCGCGAGGAGTTACGGAAAGCCCCTCGTGGTGGCCGGATTCGAGCCGCTCGACATCCTGCGGTCGATCCACATGCTGATGGTGCAGCTCAAGGAAGGCCGCTCGGAAGTGGAGAACCAGTACTCGCGGGTCGTGCCGTGGGAGGGCAACCTCAAGGCGTTGCGGGTGATCAACGAGACCATGGAGCTGCGCCCGTACTTCGAATGGCGCGGACTCGGTTTCATCTCCCATTCGGCACTGCGGTTACGCGAGAAATACGCGCCGTTCGACGCCGAGGTGAAGTACGACGTGCCGGGGGTGCGGGTCGCGGACCCGAAGGCGTGCCAATGCGGCGAGGTACTGAAAGGGGTGCTGAAACCCTGGGAATGCAAGGTCTTCGGCACCGCGTGCACCCCCGAGACCCCGATCGGAACCTGCATGGTGTCACCCGAGGGAGCCTGCGCGGCGTACTACAACTTCGGGCGGTTCACCCGGACCAGGGTGCTGGAGGCGAGCATCGCCACGGCCGACGGCGCCATCCGATGAGCGCCGGTACCGGCACGCCGTCCGGCCGGGAACAGGCGGTGCTCGATCGGATCGACAAGGCCCGCAGGCGCCGGGCCAAGGTACGCGAGGACCGGATCACGCTGGCCCACGGATCCGGCGGCAAGGCCACCCAAACCCTGATCGAAGGCGTCTTTCTCGAGGCGTTTCGCAATCCTCTGCTGGAGCCGCTCGAAGACGCGGCCGCGCTGACGATCAACGGCTCCCGGCTGGCGCTGACCACCGACTCGTTCGTGGTGTCACCGCTGTTCTTCCCCGGTGGCGACATCGGAGACCTCGCCGTCAACGGAACGGTCAACGATCTCGCCGTGTCCGGCGCCGAACCGCTGTACCTGACGGCGGGTTTCATCCTGGAGGAGGGATTCCCGGTCGCCGATCTGACGAAGATCGTGGAGTCGATGAGGTCCGCCGCCGACGCCGCCGGGGTGGCCATCGTGACCGGCGATACCAAGGTGGTGCAGCGCGGAAAGGTCGACGGCTGCTACGTCAACACGGCAGGTGTCGGCGTGATCGACCATCCGCACAGGCTCGGGGTCGCGACGGTCAGGCCCGGAGACGCCGTCATCGTGTCCGGCCCGATCGGCGACCACGGCATCACCGTGATGCTCGCCCGTGGCGAACTCGGCATCGAGGCGGACCTTCGATCGGACACCGCGCCGGTGCACGGGCTCGTCGCCGCGCTGTTGGCGGAAACCCCTGGTGTGCGGGCAATGCGCGACGCGACGCGAGGTGGCGTCGCGACCGTGCTCAACGAAATGGCCAGGGCGGCGGATGTGGCCGTGGTGATCGACGAACAGCGGATCCCCGTCCGCGCTCAGGTACGCGGGGCGTCGGAACTGCTCGGCATCGATCCGCTCTACGTGGCCTGCGAGGGCCGGATCGTGGTGGTCGTCGACGGCGCGCAGGCCGAGACCGCGCTGGCCGCGATGCGCGCGCACCCGCTCGGCTCGCAGGCCGCGATCATCGGCCGGATCGAGGCCGATCCGCCGGGCATGGTGCTGCTGAACACCGCCTTCGGCGGGACCCGGATCTGCGATCTCCTGGTCGGGGATCCACTGCCGCGAATCTGCTGAAGACCGGCGAAGGGAGCGGGCGTGCACGAACTGTCCATCACCCAGGCGGCGGTCGAGACGATCATCGAACGGATGGGCGCCACCCCGATCCGCCGCGTCACGCTGGAGATCGGGGTCCTGTCCGGGGTGGTGGTGGACTCGGTGCGGTTCTGCTTCGAGGTGATCGTGGCCGGCACTCCCCTGCGGGACGCGGTCCTGGATGTGGTCGAACCACCGGGGCGCGCCGTCTGCCGCGACTGCACTCTGGAGTTCGTCGTCGAGGACCCGCGGATACTGCTCTGCCCCGGCTGCGGCGACGCCGACGTGCGGGTACTCGCCGGGCGGGAACTGAGGATCAAATCTGTGGAGGTGGAGAACGTATGTGCGCGACCTGCGGTTGCTCGGACGAGGCCGGAACCCGGGTGATCGACCCGGAGGCCGGCGGGCACGGTCATGGACACGATCACGTGCATCCGGAAACGACGCGGACCGTGCTGCTGGAGCAGGACATCCTCGCCGCGAATGACCTGCTGGCCGAGAACAACCGCGGCTGGCTGGCCGAACGGGCGATCCATGCCGTGAACCTGATGAGCTCACCCGGATCCGGCAAGACCACGCTGCTCGAACGCACCATCCGCGAGCTGGGCCGCGAGTTCCCGATGACCGTGATCGAAGGCGATCAGGAAACCGTGTTCGACGCCGACCGGATCAGGGCGACCGGATGCCGGGTGATCCAGGTCAACACCGGCGCGGGCTGTCATCTGGACGCGGACATGCTGGCCAAGGCACTGCGCACGCTCGATCCACCGAACCGGTCCACGGTATTCATCGAGAACGTCGGCAACCTGGTCTGCCCAGCGCTCTTCGACCTCGGCGAAGGCACCCGCACGGTGATCATGTCGGTAACCGAGGGCGCGGACAAACCGGGGAAATACCCGCATATGTTCCGCACGGCGGACGTGGTCCTGCTCAACAAAATCGACCTACTGCCCTACGTGGACTTCGACGTCGACATGTTTCTCACCGCGCTGACGCAGGTGAACCCGAGGTCTCGCGTACTCCAGATGTCGGCGACCGGCGGCGAGGGCATGGACGACTGGTACGGCTGGCTCCGTGAGCGGGTCGGTCTCGGGCCGACGGTCTGAGAAACACCGGCCGAGCGCCGCGACGGCCCTGATCGGAGACTTCTTTCCGCGGCGGGTCGCCCGACCTCTTCGACAAGGCCGGATACCGCTTGGCTGCGACGCGCGAGTCCGCTGAGGGGTGAGTGAACCGGGGCCTTTTGTGCGACCGCCCAGCGGCCAGGCCGGTCACCTCGTACAGCCGCAGATCGGCGTGTCGAGTGCGGGACCGTCGCGGCGGCGGCCACGACATCGTTGAGCTCGGCCAGCTGAGCTCACGTGTGCCGGGATCGGGGCCGCCCCCAGGCCGTCGTGCCTGAACGGCTGGCGAGCAGCTTCAGCTTGCGCAGGCCGTTCGCCTGCCCGGAGTGAAGGCATCCATCGGCGGGCTGGTCGATGTTGCCGCAGTCAGCTCGGGACAACGCCGTCCGCCGGCGGTGGGGAGCGGGACCGCAGGGCATACCGGAGACATCACTGCTCTGCGCGAGCTCGCGCAGAGCACGCCCGAGAATCCGGATACGGAGCGTCGCTGACTCGCCACAGGACGCGGCTGAGCGACCCCGCGCAGTACCGGGTCAGGTGCCGTAACCATGCGTCACTCAGCGTCACTCTTCGACTTTAGCGATCTGGCCTGCGGTTTTGCGCGGCAGGAACACTCGATCGCAGACTTGAACACCATCAGACGGTAACCGGACATCATCTCAATGTGAGTCTTCGTGACGATACGTACCCCCCTGATTAAGGCCTCCCGGGCGACGTATACTCTTCTCACATCAGCAAGTCCGAGTGGCGGAATGGCAGACGCGCTAGCTTGAGGTGCTAGTGTCCTTAACGGACGTGGGGGTTCAAGTCCCCCCTCGGACACGTTCACTGCGCACACGGGTGGTTTCGGCTGAGTTTCAGCCGTAACCACCCGTTTTTCATGATCATAGGTCAACTTGACTCCCAGTTGTCGATAGACCTCGAGCTTGTCCGCTGGGTCTGCTTCTCGCAGGGCGGCCAGCAGGCCACCGAGCGCCTCGACCAGTACCTGGATCTCCTCGCGGCTCATCCGACGGCTCCGGACGGATCCACCGTCAGCCGCGAGCCGCGCTTTCAACGCCGCCTGCTCACGTTGAACCTCGCCGCTCCACGCGGCCACCAGTGCTGGATCGGCTCCCGCCTCCAACGCCGCTCGGTGACGCGCCAACTTCCGGTCACACTCGAGAAGCGCGCGACGGACCTCCGCGTGCGCGGGTTCGATATCAGGCTGGGCAGCCTCCAACATGGTCAGTGACTGTTCCACTCGCTCGGGGCCGAACACCTCAGCCAGCCAACTGTCCAACTGGTCGAGAATGGCGTTCTCCCGCACGTACACCGTCAGCGGGTGATCGATCTTGTTCGCGATGGCGTACTCGTTCGGGAACCGGCACCGGTAGTGGGCCATGTTGTGGTTCCAGTTGCCTTGCATGCGCCGCCCACACGCTTCATGAAACAACAATCCCTTCAAGGCGTACCCGTGCTGGCGACGCGCCGTCACTCGTCCAGTCGAGCGCGGCCCGCGCGCGGCCAGGCGCAACTGCACCTGCTCGAACACTTCACCGCTCACCAGCGAGTCGTGGACCGGCTGGTCGGACAAGATCCACTGGTCTTTGGGGTTCCACGCCATCTTGGTCTCGTGCCCCAGAGCGACGTCCTCGACATCGATCAATGACTCCTGCTTGCGTTGCTTGTTCCACACTTCGTGCCCGGTGTATCGCGGATTTCCCAGGATCCCTCGCACCGCACTCTTCGACCACGCCACACCCGAGCGGTGCGGATTACGCACACGGTCGTACAACGACGGACAGGCGATACCGTCATCAGTCAGTCGTTGAGCGATCGCGAACACTCCGATCCCCGACAGGTACTCCTGGAAAATCCGCTGCACTGTCGGTCCGGTCGTTGGGTCCGCCTCCAGTCGCCGCAGTCGTTTTCCGTCCGCGGCTTTGGCCGGGTTGGGGTGCGGACCGACATCGACAAGTTGGTACCCATAGGGAGGCCTCCCGCCCAGATAGCGTCCCTCGACCTGAGCTTGCGCGGCCATCGCGGTCCGTACCCGGACCTTGATCCTCGTCCGCTCCCCCTTGCTCATTCCACCGAAGACCGACATCACCAGATCGTGTGCCTCGGACTCGGGATCGATCGGACCGCCGACTTCCGGCACCCATAACTGCACGCCGTAGTGCATGAACACCGGGAAAGTCAGCCCGTACTGATTGCCATAGAACGCCCGCTGCGGCTCTCCGATCACGACCCCGTCAAATCCCCGTCCCCTGTCCTTCAGAGCATCAAGCAGAAGGGACGCCTGCGGGCGACGTTTCCACGGGATCGACCGCGACTGGCCGATATCGAAGAACGCGGTCACAACGTCGCCATGCCGCTCGATCAACGCGCGAGCACGAGCAAGCTGCCAGTTCCGCGACGCCTCGGGATCCTGCTGATCCTCGGTTGACACCCGCCCGTAGAACGCGAAACGACCAGTCATGCAGCTTCCCTCCTGGACTCACAGACGTCAGTCCGGGTATCGCGGGCGGTAAGATCGAACTCCGCTGTCCGCTGCTCATTCCGTCGTAAGAGCTGCAGCAACGCCGATGCCGCGGCAGGAGTGAGCACCGGCGGTTCGACAGGCACCAGAACCTTCAGCTCCGGTGGCTCGCTGGGAGTCAGGCATCCAGTGGCGTCATCACGCCGCTCGGCTTCGCCTGCCATACCTGGTGTCCTTTCAAGCACGGTAGCGTCGATTCACGAATATGGGAGCTCCCATGCCGGGACTGCAGGATCGACCCAACCTCAGACAGTCGCCTTGAAGGCCTGCGTGGCAAGCATTCGTGTCCTCACGCTGCACGACTGGGAGCTTCTTGGAAGGCGTCCGCCGCGTGAATGGCAACCAGATCCGCCAGGATCAGGCTTAGTGCGTAGGCAGCTTGTTGAGGAACGACTCCGTTGCCCAGTGCCCGTAGTTGCGCGGTGCGCGGTAGGTCGAGGTCGGTGACCCAACCGGCATCGAGGCCCATCATCCATTCGACGAACGCCGGGGACAGCCGGGCGCGGCCGTTCTTGTTGGGCTCGGTGGGATGTGGGGCGGCTAGTCCGCGGATGGCTTCCCAACGTCGGATGGCCGGCCCGTAGATTCCCCAGTCGACCTGTGGCGCCACGCTGACGGCGCTTCGCTCCAGGTCTCGAGTTCGGTCGGCAGGATCCCCAGAGCGATCTCGACAGCCTGTTCCAGCCCGGGGCCCGATCTGTACACCGCCACCGCGGTCCGGCTGTTGCGGTTGCCGCCCGCACGTGGTGTCGGCAAGAGGTGTACGACCGCCGACGACAAGGTCAAATCGTCTTTCGACCCGCGCTGGCTGGGGCTTCCCTCCGTTCCATCCGGCGTGCGTGGAGTCGGGAACAGCGGCACCACTTCCTGATCGCGACCGGTATGGCCGGCTCGCGTGGTCGGCAGCAGCCTCACCGCGATTGACAGCGGCATGCCCATGCCGTTGCCGTTGATCTTCCTGTTCCGGTGTCGCGCCTGCCGACGCAACCAGCCGACAGGGTCCTCTCCGTCGTTGGGATTGCTGTTCGTCGGAGTCGGCAGGAACGTCGTCACCGCATCGGGCAAGGTCACCTGATGCCCGCCCGCCCTGCGGGATTCCGGTGAGCAACCGGCCCGGCTGTCGTCGCTCGCTTGTGGAGTCGGTAGCAGCCGGACGGCATCGGTCAGCGTCGTGTTGGCCTGCTGCGCCGGCTTCATCGTCCGCATGACCGTCTTGCTCGCTGATGAACGGGCGTCCCCGACGGTCGGGGTCGGCAACCCCCGTGGTGAAGGTGCTTCCGGCAGGGTAAGCGACGAGAAAGACCCTGTCGCGTCGATGCGGTGCTCCGATGTCGGACGCACGAACGCTCGTCCAACACGCGTCATACCCGATTTCGGCCAGGTCGCCGAGTACGACGTCGAGGCCGCCCTTGCGCCAGCGGAGCGCGGCCACATTTTCCACGACGAGGAGCGCCGGTCGTAGATGGCGAACGGCTGCGACGACCTGGTGCCAGAGTCCACTGCGTGTCCCCTTCCTGATGCCGGCACCACGGCCGGCTGAACTGATGTCCTGGCAGGGAAAGCCGACGACGATGACGTCGACCGGCTCGACCTCTGTCCAGTCGGTGGTGGTGATGTCGCCGAGGTTGCGCACGCCCGGCATCCGGGCAGCGAGAATCGCGCTGACGTGCCGGTCCGGATCGGCCACCCACGCGGTGCGGGCTCGCCCGAACGCGGCGATGACACCGAGGTCGAGACCACCGTAGCCAGTACACAACGAGCCGATCACCAGTTCACGGTCAAGGATCCGATACTCCCTGCGATCGCTGGGGCGTGTCGTGCTCGTACCGGCCCGGCGCCCGGCCGGTTGCCGGCTCATGCGGCCTCCCTGCCGTCGTCGGTTTCCGGTTGCACTGGCCCCCACCGGAACCGGCTGTTGTAGACCGCCCAGTACACGGCCGGCTCGACCAGGACCTGGTGCCGTCGCTGTTGCGACCAGGTCCAGCGTTCCGGCGGCTGATCCACTCCACGCAGCGTGCGGCCCCGCACGACGTACCCGAGGTAGACGGGGTTGTTCAGGATGGTGCGCACAGCCCCAGGACTCCATGGCCGCGGCCGGCCAGAGACCGGATCGGCTGGCCGGGGATGCTCCTGGTCGGTCAGAAGCCGGCTCATGTCGCTTTCGCTGAGTTTGTCGTGCAGGTACCAGGCGAAGATGAGCGCCACGACCGGGGCGCGCAGCTCATCGACGATCAGCCGGTGCCGCCAGCCGCCGCGGCCGGTTTCGGCTTCGACCCAGTGGTGTTCCAGGGTGTAGCCGTACGGCGCGGGTCCCAGCCACCAGCCGCCGCGGGTGCGCTGCCGAAGCGCGGAACGCGACCGTCGAGCCAGCTCACGCTGGTACCCGCGGACGGCCAGATAGCCGTTCATGTGCCAGTCGTCGTCTTCATACGGGGCCGTCAGGAAATCGGCCAGGCCTTCACGCATCCGCCGCCACAGGCCCGGCGCTTCCGGTTCCCTCGCACGGTTCTTCAGGAAGGGGTACAGCGCGGGATCGTCTCGGCGTGAGGTCCGGCGCGGGCGGTCGCTCCGCTCAGGGGTGGTGGTCATGACGGTCCTCTCCTTGCAGCGAGTGGGTGGAGGTCGACACGCAGCGGACGCTGGCTGGCGGGCTTGTGCATCGCGGCTCGCGTCGCCGCAATCGCGGGCGGTGCGTCTGACGAGTGAGTGAATGTGTGCTCAGGCGGCGGCCGATGCCAGCCGTGTTTCGCGAGCGCTCCAATGCGGTCGCGGATGCACAGGCAGCGCCGGGATGAGCTGGGTCAAAGCCGGATCACTGGCCTCGGGGTCGGCCCGGAACACCAGCACGGTGTGGTGCGCAGGCAGCGCGACCGGATGTCCGAGAGCCCTTTCCGCTCGACCGGCAGCACGCCGCTGAGCGAGGGTCGCGTCGGTGTACGCACGCCGTCGCCGCACGGCGGCGGTGAGAGCGAGACAGCGCGCGATCGGTGCCAGCCCGGCGGCGCTGCCGATCTCGGCGATCCGGCTGGGAACGTCGAGCAGGTCATGCCGGAGGGGATGGCGCTGCGGGGCACAGGTGATGACCACGTGCCCGCCGGGACGCACCAGCGGCCGGTACTGCGACAGCAGGCTGCGCAGCCGATCCAGCGCACCATCGACATCGCCGTTCGAGCCGACAGGGCGCAACGTGGTCAGCAAGAGATCAACGCGCCCGGCCAGCCCCGCTGTCGCCGCGGCCACGGCTGTGCCGGGGCGCCGGTCGAGCACGAGGACCATGCCGTCGACGAACACGCCGCGCGCCTTCGTGGCAGTCACGTTCGCCCGCGCCAGCCGCCACCATCGGCGCTGCCCGGTCAACCCGATCGCGTGCCGCCCGGAGCGCAGCGCTTCGACGATGGCCGTCCCCGCACCGCAGTCCGAATCGAGCACCACACCACCGGGCCGAGTGAAGGCCGCGATGGCGTGACAGGCGATCGCCGGAGCCATCAGTGCCGGGTCCGTGCCGGTCGCGTCGTGGTAGCCGCCCTCGTCCAGCTGGGCCGCCACGCTGGTCGTCCCGGTCGGCCACACCGAGCCCAGAACCGGCCCCTCCGGCCGCTGCCCCACCGGCCGCGGAAACCGGTTGTCAGTGCGCTCAGACATCCGAGGTCTCCGTCCTGTCGGCGACGTCGCCCTCCGGGGCGGCGAGAGGCGGCCGCCGGAACAGAACGAGGTCGTGGTGCACCCGGCGCAGCGGCAGCACCCCGGAGCCGTCTGCCTGCGGCGACCGACTACGCGAGGCCGTCGGGATTGCGGTCCGCTCGGCAGCAGCGGGGCTGGCTGTCGGGTCCGGTGTCGGCGCGGTGAGCACGGCGATGTGGTCGAGACACCGCAAACCATGCTGACCCAATGTGTTCACCAAGACGGGGTACGGGTCAAGCAGCCGCCCGCTGACCAAGTCACTGTGCGTGACTACTGCTGTGAGACCGCGTGGGGTGAGCAGGGTGTTCCAGTCGGTGTGACCGAGCCAGTCGGTGGCGTGCGGGTCAAGCGCGGTGATGATCAGATCGAACTCGCCACGGGGTCCGTCTCCGGTGCGGTGACGAACGGGTGCGGAGTCGGTGTTCGGGTCCGCCATCGGACGCGGGCCGAGCCGACTGGGTCGGGGTCGCGACCCCGACCCAGCGTCGGTGTGCCGGAACGGGTCGGTGTGGTCACTCGGGTAGTCCGGCGCGGGTGCCGCGGTCGCGGTATCGGCGCCGCGGCCGAGGCGGGCGACGGTCCAGACCGCTTCGGCGAGTCCGGCGTACAGGTCGCCGTCGCCGGTTCGGCCGGGCGTGCGCGGCGACGGGTGCGGGGACGCCGGTGGGGTGAGGAGAAGGACACGGTCGCCGGGACGGGTGTAGGTCCTGACGAGGGTGACGATTGCGCGGCCGAGCCAGCCGGCGAGCAGCGCGGTACCGGGCAGCGCCTCGGCATCGGCGAAAGGCCACAGAGTGCTCGGGCGCGCCGAGCGGATCCGTCCGGCGATGGTTGTCCGGGAGGGCGCGCGGCACCGGCCCTGACCGATGCGCGCCAGGGCAGGCATCCGGTGATGCGGCCTCTGGTGGGGACGGCGGCCGGGCTCGTGGTGAGGCGTTGACGTCATCGGTGGCCTTCCTCGCGGTGTGGTGGCGTGGTCTGCCAAGTCACCCCAAGAGGCCGGTTTCGGGGCCGATTTTGGACACCCAAGAATCCAAATTCTTCGACAAATTCTCAGCACGCCCCAAAACTCACCAAATTGAGCCACGCCTTCCACGCGAAAGGTCGCCTGCTCCTGCGAGGCAACGAGACAAGAAAGGCGCGAGTTTCCACTCGAAACTCCGTCACAGGCGACGGACTCGACAGAATTTTTGGATGCCGTGACCCCGGGCCGCCGCCGCGACTAGATCGCGCCGCGATCGTCGAGCTTGGCGCTACTATGAAGCACTTAAAAGCACAGTTCAACGGCCACTAAGGCCGATCTCGAGCGACCAGTGGAGCCCAGCTCGCACCACCTGCTCTGAATCCTTCCAGGAGCCTGTTTTAGTAGCGAACCTCAGCTACTAAGAAGATCATCCTTGTTCTTTTCTTGTCCTTTTCTTGTTGCCGTTCTGGCGTCCTGACGTGGTCGATGCAAGCGACTCGAACAGGAGCAAGGAAATGGCTGACGATGAGAGCGTGTCCGGCGCGATTCGCCACGATCACGAAGGGCACGACTGGCTGCCTTTGGACACTGCGCGCGATGCCTTCGGCTGGCTGGTGACCGGGCCGAAACCGTTGGCCGTGCACGGCTCCAAGTTCGCGGGGTTGCCGCGGCGGCCGGTGCCGCTGGACGAGTTGCGGGACCGGGTGATGAGCAAGCAGTGCCCGCCGCGCACCCGGGACGATGTGTGGGCGCATCTGGTGTTGCGCTCGCGTGCTCATGGAGGCGCCTGGACGGTCGCGTGCGTGGGCATGGCACTGCCCTCGCTGGCCGCCAGCGCACGGTGGCTGGGCGCGCGGTACCGGGGCGATCGGGCCGATGCTCACGCGGCCGTACTTACCGGGTTCGTTCATGCGCTGGCCACCGTGGACCTGACCGATCCCGGCATCGTCGTCCGGCTGCACTTCGCCGCGCGCCGCGCCGGGCAGGCGGCACTGGAGGAGTCCCTCGACGCGCCACCGCCCGTGGACACGGACTATCACTCCACTGCTCCCCGGCCGCCGTACGGGCACCCCGACCTGGTGCTCGCCCGCGCGGTCAGCGAGGGAGTCCTGACCCCGACCGAGGCGGATCTGATCTCGGCGACCCGGCTGGGCGAGGTGTCCCTGACCGCCTGGGGAGCGGAGCACCAGAGCGAGTTCTGGGCGACCTACAAAGTCCGTCAGCGAGCCGAACACCGACTCGTGTCGTGGCTGGCCGACCGCACCGAGAACCCAGACTCCGAGGACCCCGTCGCCGAGGCCGCACTGTCCTCACTCGCCCTCGGCGAGAACAACCCGCACACCGACGCCGAGGGCGCCGTGTCACGGGCGGTAAGCGGCCGTCATCGCAACGGGCGACCGGCCGGTTCGAAGAAATCCTCACGCTTGGTGTCCAAAAACGACCCGAAATCCGGCCTCTTGGGACGCGGGGAGACCCCACCCAACTCTCCGCGGACCGCCGAGCACGAGCCGACTTCGGAGGTGCGCCGATGCGCCTGACACTCCATCCCCAGACCCAGCAGACCACCGTGCCGTCGCGCCCACGCGCGGCGAACGCACCCGATCAGACACAGCCCCGCGCGGGGGTCGCCAACTGCTCGCAGCCGGTGGCACGCACGGGTGGCGCAGGGCCAGGTCATTGGACCTCTCAACCGCCGTCCGCGCGCCGCATGATGTCCCGGTCTGTCGCCGTGGTGGTCCTCGGCGCGGTCGTACTCAGTGCGCTCACCGCGGATGCGGCGCAGTCATCAACGCAGGTTCTCGCGCTCGCGGCCAGTGTCGATCAGGTCTTCACCAACATCCGCGACTGGCTGGTCGGGATCCTGGCCGGCCTGGCGACGGTGTTCCTGACCGTCGGCGGGGTCCGGTACCTCCTGGCCGGAGGCAACCCCGGCGAAACGGAGAAGGCGAAGGGGTGCTTCAGGAACGCAGCATGGGGCTACGGATTGGCGGCACTGGCGCCGCTCGCCGTGGAGATCCTGCGCGGGATTGTCGGGGCCTGAGGTCATGGCCACGACCCGACGTCCCCGCGATCGCGACGAGCCTGGCGTGCGCTCAGCGACCCGGGAGCGGGTCCTGCTCACCCCACCCATCCCGGAAGGTCACGCGCGCAGTCGCCGGCGTCGGTTGGTGCAGCTGCTGCCTCTCGGTGTGGCCGTGGTGCTCGGCTGTCTGCTGACGGTCGGTGCGTGGGCTTCGCCCGAGAGGCTCGCGCCACGCGACGCGCAGCAAGCCGCGGTCGCCGTCGGGCAGCAACCACCGCCCTTGCCCCTGCCGACCAACCCGCCGGGAAACACGTGCGCACCGGATTCACCGGACCCGACGTGTCACTTCCCGACCGGGTCGCCGCGTCCGCCGTCGCCGACGACCCCATTGCCGCCAATCACTGAACTACCGCCACCGGCCAGTTGTTTCCCCGGCCAGATCGGGTGCGCACCCAGCGGCCCAAGCACTGCACCGCAGACGAACACCAGCACGCCGTGCACCGGCGAAGGCTGCATCCCGCAACCCGATACTCCCCCGCCCGCCACAGCTCCGGAACAGCCCGGTCCGGGAGTGGACGGTGACGACCCGGACTGCGGGATCACCAGCATCGAAGGCTGCATCAACAAAGCCATCAACGCGGTGTTCCGCGAGCTGGTCAAGTCCGCCCTCGACCCGCTTCTGAACCTGCTGGGCGACACCGCGTTCACGACGCCGACACTGGACTCGCTGCCCGGAGTGACGAACCTGTGGAACAACTCCTGGCTGATCGTGCTGGCCTGCTACAGCGGGCTGATCATGATCGGCGGGATCATCGTGATGTCGCACGAGTCGGTCCAGAACCGCTACTCGATCAAGGAGATCGCGCCCCGGCTCATCGTCTCCTTCTTCGCCTCGATGCTGTCGCTGTTCCTCATCGACAAGGCAATCCGGCTCGCCAACGCACTGTCCACCGCGGTCCTCACCGACGGAGCCGATCCGCCACAACTCGGCGACAACTTGACCAAGTCGATCGGCGGCGCCTACTCGGCGATGGCATCCGGCGGGTTGTTTGTGATCCTGCTGCAGGTCGTCCTGGTCATCGCGGTGATCGCGCTCCTGCTGGTCTACGTGGTGCGGGTGATCCTCACGCTGCTCCTGACCGTCTCCGCCCCAATGTGGGTCGCCTGCCACGCCCTTCCCCACACCGACGGCATCGCCCGCTGGGGCTGGCGCGCGCTCGCCGCCACGCTCGGCACTGAGGTCGCGCAATCGCTCACACTGCTCGTCGCGATCAACACCTTCCTCAACGGCAGCACGAAGCTGTTCAGCTCGATCGGTGGCGGGCTGATGATGCTCTTCGCCGTCCTCGGGCTCCTCTACATCCTGTTCAAGATCCCGTTCTGGTTCCTCTCCGCCACCAAACTCGGCACCGGCCGCTCCTTCCTCGGCGGGCTGGCGAAGGCATACATCGCGGCGAAAACGTTCGGGATGGTCGCCGGCAAGTCCGGTGGGTTCGGCAAGGTCGGAGCGGTCGCCGGTGGCGGAAGAGGCAGTAAGGGCCGCGGCGGTGCTGCTGCCGATCCACCGTGGCCCGCTCAGCCGCGGATCGCGCCGACGACGGAGGCGGTCAACAAGCGGTTGCAGGCGGCCTACGACGCCGACCGCGCCCGCGCTGCCCAGCAGCCGCGCTCGCCCTCGCAGCGACCGGAGTTTCTGCAGCCCGGTCCGCAGGAGACCACCCACGACCCGGCCGTCACCCCGGCCACCCAAGGACCCGTCATGCCCGAATTCAGTTCCGCATCCAAGCCCGCTACTCCGGTCCCGCCGGCCGGGCCCCGCCGCAGGCAGGCCGCGACGGCGCCCCGGTTCCAAGCTCCCGATGAGCCACGCCGCGCCGGTGATACCGCGTCCCCGGCTCGACCGGTCGCGGTGGCCGCGGTTCCGCCGCACTTGCGGTTCCAGCCGCCGACTCCGGAACCCAGGCACGTGTCCCGACCGGTCACGCCAGCGCCCGCGCCACCCGCAGCACCGGTGTTCCGGGCCGCGCGCCCGGAACCGCGCATCGGGGACGCCCGCCCGCGCACCCCGTCCGTACCGCCGCTCGCGTTCCGGGCGCCGACCCCGCCACCGGCGCCACCGAACTCCCCGCCCCGTCGAGGTGAAAAGTCATGACCCAGCCCGTGCGCATACCGTCTGATGTCGATCGCGAAGATCGCGTTCTGGCCAATCTCACCGCCCGGCAGCTGGCGATCCTCGCGGTGACCGGGATCGTGCTCTACGGCGCCTGGACCCTAGCCCGCAATGCAGTACCGCTACCGATCTTCCTGATCGTCGCGATCCCGATCGGGGTCACTGCGGCGGTGCTGGCGTTGGGCCAGCGCGACGGCATGAGCCTGGACCGGCTCCTGCTCGCAGCCATCCGGCAGCGGCTGCAACCCCGCCACCGGGTCGCCGCGCCCGAAGGCGTGCAGGCCGCGCCGGAGTGGCTGACCAGCCGCATCACCGCGACCGATGCCGGCGGTGCGGCGGGCGAGTCGGAGATATCTCCGGCGGCGCTGAGGCTGCCCGCGGAAGGAGTCACCGAGGCCGGAGTCGTCGACCTCGGCACAGACGGGGTCGCCATGGCCGCGGTGGCCAGCACGGTGAATTTCGCGCTCCGCACCCCGGGCGAGCAGGAAGCGCTGGTCGCGTCCTTCGGCCGATATCTGCACTCGATCTCCGCGCCGGTGCAAGTGCTCATCCGAGCCGAACGGCTGGACCTGAGCAGGCAGATCAACGACCTGCGAGAAGCCGCGCCCGGTCTGCCGCATCCGATGCTCGAAACGGCAGCGCGGGAGCACGCGACCTATCTCGACCAGTTGCGCCGCTCCACGGATTTGTTGCGCCGCCAGGTTCTGCTGGTGCTCCGCGAGCCGGTCCGCGCCATCGGGCCGACCGACGGACTCGGCGGCGCGTCACCGTTTGCCGCGCTGCGGGCTCGGCGCGCCCGCAGCCGGGACGACGAGGTCACCGACACCGCGCGGCGCTCGGCGGAAACCCGGCTCGTGCGGCGGCTGGGCGAAGCGACCGAACTGCTCGCCCCCGCGGGGATCACGGTTACGCCGCTGGACGCAGGCCAGGCCACCGCCGTACTCGCCACAGCGTGCAACCCCGACAGCCTGATCCCGCCCTCGACGGGGCTGGCCGGCGCGGACGACGTGATCACCACCGCTGCCACCGCCCCCTACGACGAGCCGCCAGTCCATCACCGAAGCACGGCCAGCCGGGGCGAGCGCGACAGCGTGTCGCCGGAGTCAACAGCCCTGGATGAATGGGAGGGCGGCGACCTATGAGCAGGAAACTCGGCCGTACTCGAGGCCGCCAGACGCAGCACGCGAAAACACCAGCGGGCAGGGCCAGTGCGTTCACCCCGGACTCGCTGTCGGTCGCGCCCCGGCACCTGGAGATCGGTGGCGAATGGGTCTCGTCCTTCGCGATCACCGGCTATCCCCGCGAAGTCCACGCAGGATGGCTACAGCCGCTGCTGTCCTATCCCGGCCGTGTCGATGTGTCGCTGCACATCGAACCGATCGATCCCGTCACCGCCGCCAACCGGCTCAAGCGCCAGCTGTCCAAATTGGAGTCAGGGCGGCGCCACACCTCGGACAAGGGACGGTTGCTTGACCCGATGGTCGAGGCCGCCACCGAGGACGCCTACGACCTCTCGGCCCGCGTCGCCCGCGGCGAAGGCAAGCTCTACCGGCTCGGCCTGTATCTGACCGTGCACGCCACCAGCGAAGCGGATCTCACCGAACAGGTGGCCGCGGTGCGGGCGCTCGCGGCGTCGTTGCTGATGAACGCCCAGCCGACCACCTACCGGTCGTTGCAGGGCTGGGTGTCCACCTTGCCGCTGGCGCTGGATCTCATCGGCATGCGCCGCACCTTCGACACCAGCGCTCTGGCCGCCGCGTTCCCCTTCACCTCACCAGACCTTCCGCCCGCCGACCCGACCAGTGTCGCCGCACCGGCCGGTGTGCTGTACGGGTTCAATGTCGGTAGCCAGGGTTTGGTGCACTGGGACCGCTTTTCCGCCGACAACTACAACGCGGTGGCCCTCGGGCGCTCCGGCGCGGGCAAGTCCTACCTGGTAAAGCTGGAAACCCTGCGCAGCCTCTATCGCGGGGTCGAGGTGTCCATCATCGACCCCGAGGACGAGTACCGGCGGCTCTGCGAGGCCATCGGCGGCACCTACATCCACCTCGGCGACCCGGGTGTCCGCATCAACCCGTTCGACCTACCGATCGCCATCAGGCCGGACGGGCGTCGCACCGCACCCAAGGACGCCCTGACGCGCCGGGCGCTGTTCCTGCACACCGTCATCGGAGTGCTGCTCGGCACCGAGCTGTCCGCACAGCAACGCGCCGTGCTCGACCGGGCGATCATGGCCACCTACCAGCAGGCCGGGATCACCAGCGACCCGCGGACCTGGGGCCGGCAGGCGCCACTGCTCGCTGATCTCGCCGCAATCCTCGCCGGCACCGCGGACCCGGTCGCGGCGGACCTGGGCGCCCGGCTGCACCCATTCGTCGAGGGCGCGTTCTCCGCCTTGTTCTCCGGACCGACCACGACTAGGGCCGAGGGCCACCTGACCGTGTTCAGCCTGCGTGACCTGCCCGACGAACTCCGGCCGATCGGCACGCTGCTCACGCTGGACACGGTGTGGCGGCGAGTGTCCAACCCGGCCATCCGGCGCCCGAGGCTGATCACGGTCGACGAGGCATGGCTGCTCATGCAGGACCCTGCCGGGGCGCGTTTTCTGCACCGCATGGCCAAAGCAGCCCGGAAACACTGGGCGGGCTTGACGATCGCGACCCAAGATGTCGGCGACGTCCTCGGCACCGAGCTGGGTAAGGCGATCATCGCGAACGCGGCTACGCAGATCCTCCTACGCCAAGCGCCGCAAGCGATCGACGAGATCGTGGCAACCTTCAACCTGTCCGAAGGCGAGAAGCAGTTCCTGATTTCCGCGGACAAGGGACAAGGTCTGCTCTCGACCGGGACACAGAGAGTCGCGTTCCAGTCGCTGGCGTCTCCGCAGGAAAACGCTCTCATCACAACTGATCCGGCCGAGTTGGCGCAGTACGCGGAACACGAATCTGGTACGGACGACGGTTCGTTTGTGGACCTCGGTGTTTACGACACTGAGCTGGCTCTCGACGCGGACGCTGACGGCCACGTCGACCTCGGCAGCGCCGCATAGCCCACCCCGCGGCTGCGGATCTATTCAACCGCAACCGTTTCTGCTCGTTTCTTGTACTCGCCTGACTTTCCTTTGCGAGGTGTCGTATGTCTTCTTCCGCCAGCATGACCACGGTTCCGGTGCGGCCGGCCCGGTTGCTGACGCAGAACCGGGAGATGCGCGCAATCGGTGTCTGGAACTGGACTCTGCCCGCGCTGGCCGCCCGGCTGCCTGATGGGCGAACGCAGGTGACCTGCCCGGCGGCGAGCGCGTGCACTCGGATCTGTTACGCGCGCAACGGAACTTATCTCTTCCCTGCGGTCAAAGCCAAGCATACCGCCAATCTCGCCTACGTCCTGGACGACTTGCCTGGCTGGGAAGCCGCCATGATCCGTGAACTGTCGGCGCCGCGCCTGGTCGGGAAATTTGTCAGGGTGCATGACGCAGGGGATTTTTTCAGCGATGCCTACACTTTGGCGTGGTGTCGCGTGATGCGCGCCTGCCCGCAGGTGACGTTTTATGCCTATACCAAGGAAGTTCGGCGGTTAAAGCGGCTGATCGAACCGGACCCGCCCGGGAACTTCCTGTGGGTCTACAGCTACGGCGGTCGCGAGGATTCGTTGATCGACCCCGACCGTGATCGGGTCGCCGATGTGTTTCCCGATGAGGACGCCATCACCGAGGCCGGGTGGTCGTCGCAGGAAGCGTCGGATCTGCTCGCCGTGCTCGGCCCGCGATTGGTCGGGGTGCCCGCGAACCGCATCCCGCAGTTCCTCAAGCGCATGGGCGGGCGGCGGCTGTCGCAGTGGCAGGCCGAGATCGACGCCGAACGGGCACACAAGCGGCGCCGTCATCTGCGACTGGTGCCCAACGACCCGTCGGCTCCTGTCCCGGTGCCAGACGGCCAACCGAGCGCAGACGCCGCCGAGCGATACGCGGCCTGACTCCGCGGCCTTTCGACTTTTCCTTGCGAGAGGGGTTTTCTGATGTCATCCACTCAGTCTGTTGTCGCTTCGACGAGGACGCTTGCGTCACCATTGCAGGACTACCTCCGCGATCCCGGTGCCGCAGTGCGTGCTGCCGTTGCGGCACTGCGGGACTTCGCACTGCCCTGGGGGCCACTCGTCGGGCCGGCCGTTGCGCTCGCGGTGGCTGGCGTCGTGATCGGGCGACGGTGGTGGGCGCGCCGGTGCCATGACCGGATGGCCGCCGACGCCCGGGTGGTCACGGTGCTGGCTCCGCCCGCCGTCGATCCGGACGGCGCGGCGGCCTTGTACTCCAATCTGGTCGGGTTGTTGCGGTCCGGCTGGAAACGGCGGATGCACGGCCAGCCGCACATTGTGTGGGAGTACGTGTTTTCCCATGCCGGGGTCGCTCTGCGGCTGTGGCTGCCGGGCGTCGTGCCGCCCGGGATGGCCGAGCGCGCCATCGAGGCCGCCTGGCCCGGCGCGCACACCCGGACCACCCCGGCCAAGCCGCCGATTCCCTTGTTTAATCCGCCGGGCAAAGCGGTCGAGGCCGTGGGCGGCGAACTGCGCCTGGCCCGCAGCGAGGCACTGCCCATCCGGTCGGACTTCCCCGCTGATCCCGTCCGCGCTTTGCTGGGCGCACCGGTTGGCATGGCCATCCACGAACGGGCCGTGGTGCAGATCCTCGCGCGCCCGGTCACCGGCGCTCGTGTCCGCAAAGCCCGCCGAGCCGCCCGCCGGGTCCGCACAGGCAGCTCGGTCCGGCTGGCCGGACGCCTCCTGGACCTGATCACCCCGCACACCGGATCGCTCAAGCCCAGCACGACCGCGAAACAGCCGGTCGTCGATCACCAGACGTCGCTGGAGAACTCCGCACAGGACCGGGTCATCGTGGCCAAGCAGCGCAGCTCCCAGTACGAGACCCGGATCCGGTATGCCGTGGCCACTCTGGTCGACGAGCACGCGACCAGTGCGCAGCGGGTTCCGGTGCGTGAACACTTGCGCGGACGCGGGCATGCCATCGCCAGCGCGTTCGCGTCCTACAGCGAACACAACTACTACCGTCGCGTCCGGCTCACCAACTCCATCCGGGCCGTGGCTGAACGACGCCTCACCTCCGGTGATCTGCTCTCGATCGCCGAGCTGGCCGCGCTCGCGCACGTCCCGACCGACGAGGCCGTGCCCGGTCTGCAGCGTGCCGGAGCCAAAGCGGTGCCGCCGCCACCGGGGATCGCCACCGAGGGCGCCGGAGTGAAACCGATCGGGATCACCGACTCCGGCCACTCCCGGCCGGTGGGGCTGCGCGTCGCCGACGCTCGCCATCATCTGCACATCCTGGGTGCGACCGGTTCGGGCAAGTCCGAGCTGATGGCGCGGATGATCCTCGACGACGCCGACGCCGGCCGCGGGCTGGTCGTCATCGATCCCAAGGGCGATCTGGTGGCCGACACCCTGATGCGGCTGCCCTCGCGGCTCGGGGGGAAGGTCGTGCTCTTCGATGCCGACAGCCGATCCCGCCCGCCGGTGCTCAACCCGCTCGAAGGCGACGACACCGCCCGCACGGTGGACAACCTGGTCTCGATCTTCTCCCACGTCTACGCCTCCAGCTGGGGGCCGCGCACCGAGGACATCCTGCGCTCGGGGCTGCTGACCCTGCGCGAGCTGCCCGGCACGCCCACGCTGACGGACCTGCCGAAACTGTTGACGGTGCCCGCCTTCCGACAGCGTGCGCTCGAACAGATCTCCGACGATGTCCTGACCGGCTTCTGGCACTGGTACGACGATCTGTCCGACGCCAGCCGGGCACAGGTCGTCGCACCACTGATGAACAAACTCCGCGGCCTGCTGCTGCGCCCGTTCGTGCGGGCATCCCTCGCAGGGGGTGAGTCCACCGTGGACATGGACGCAGTGCTCGACGGCGGAATCTGCCTGGTGCGCCTGGGCAAGGACGCGCTCGGGATGGACACCGCACGGCTGATCGGCTCGATCGTCGTGGCCCGTACATGGCAGGCAGCCGCCCGCCGCGCCCGGATACCGCAGCGCGACCGCCACGATGCCTCGCTCTACATCGACGAGTGCCACAACTTCCTGAATCTGGCGTACCCGATGGAGGACATGCTCGCCGAAGCTCGGGGTTACCGGATGTCGATGACGCTCGCGCATCAGTATCTGCGGCAGCTGCCGCGCGAGCTGGAGGAAGGCATCAGCACCAACGCCCGCTCGAAGATCATTTTCTCGGCGTCGCCCGAAGACGCTCGCCACTTGGCCCGACACACCGCGCCCAGGCTCTCCGAACACGATCTCGCCAATCTCGGCCGGTTCCACATCGCCGCGCGGCTGGTGCTCGACAGTGAGGAAGCTCCCCCGTTCACCGCGGTCACCAAGAAGCTTCCGCCCGCGATTCCCGGACGCGCCAAGGAGATCCGTCGGCTCGCGCTCGTGAACACCGAGCCTCGAAACACATTCGAGCCAGCCGAGAACGTCCAGCCGGTGGCGTTCGATCCGCGCCGCGCGGCCTGACCCCGCTCAGCTTTCCGTTTTCCCGCAGGGCGTTCTCGCGGCCTGCGGGCTTTGGAGGTGCTCGTCACGATGGTTAGCAATCCCACTCCGCAGCGACAATTGCGTTCGCACCGACCGGAACGTCCCGCGGCGCGGGTACTCAACTCCGCCGAGCATCACGCGTGGCTGGCCCGGCATCTCACCGACCGCGACCGGTGGCTGTGCCGGATGCTGTTCGAGCACCACGTGCTCACCAGCACCCAGATCATCGACATCGCCTTCACCGGGCGCCGTGGGGCGAACCTGCGCCTGCGCAACCTCTACCAATGGGGCGTGGTGCACCGGTTCCAGCCGCACCGCGACCGCGGCTCGCACCCGATGTACTACGTCCTCGACACCGCCGGGGCAGTCGCCCTCGCCCGCGAGGACGGCATCGATCCCAAGGAACTGGGCTACAGCCGTGAGCGCGAGATCGGACGCGCATTCTCGCTGCAGCTGGCGCACACCGTCGGCTGCAACGGACTGTTCACCGCCCTGATCCGCCGAGCACGTCACCCCGGTGCCGCTGGTGTGCTCGCCGCGTGGTGGTCGGCCGCCCGGTGCGGGCGGCACTGGGGCGACATCGTCACCCCGGACGGCTACGGCCGCTGGCGCGAGGCCGGCCGGGAGGTCGAGTGGTTCATCGAGTTCGACTTCGGGACCGAGCAACTGTCCCGCCTGGCAGGCAAGCTCGCCCGCTACGAGCGGCTGGCCGAGGTCACGGGCATCACCACACCCGTGCTGGTGTGGGTGCCCAGCGCCAGGCGCGAGGTCAACGCACGCAGGGCGATGGCCGAGGCGCTGCGCGGTCTCGACCGGCCCGCACGCGTCCCCGTGGCGACTAGCAGCGGCGAAGCCGCCGCGGACCCGCTCGATATGGCCGCGCCGCGCTGGCGACGGCTCGACGAGTCCGGCACCGCCGGTCGCGTGGAGCTGGCCGACCTGCCCACCCTCTGGCCGGACCTGCGCGCCTCGGCACCCGGCGGTGGACAGCGCCCGACAGCCGCCACGCCTGCCACCGCACGTCCGAAGGTGGCCCCGCCCTCCCCGATGCCCCCGCCCAACCCCGCGCATCCGTGGAAGTGATGCGTCATGGGCAAGGTGGCCGCCGCAGGTGCTGGGTTCGTCGTCGTGATCATTCTCTTCATTGGCGGCGGCGCCATCGCTGTGGTTCAAGCCGTGTTCGGCAGTTCCAGCAGTTCCGCCGAGGGCGTGAACTGTGCACCCGCCGGGGCGAGCGCGACCTCCGCAGCGGGATACGGACCGCAGGAGATGGGCAACGCGGCGACGATCGTCGCTGTCGGCAAACGGATGAACGTGCCCGAGCAGGGCTGGGTCATCGCGGTCGCCACGGCGCTCACCGAGTCGCGGCTGAAGAACCTGAACTACGGCGATCGCGACAGTGTCGGCCTGTTCCAGCAGCGACCCTCGCAAGGCTGGGGAACGGTCGCGCAGATCATGGACCCCACCTACAGCAGCGAGCAGTTCTACCGGCATCTACTGGCGCTGCCGAACTGGCAGAACATGCCGGTCACCGTCGCCGCCCAGACCGTGCAGCGATCGGGCTTTCCCGACCGCTACGCGAAATTCGAGCCAGCAGCACGCCAGATCGTCGGGGCCGTCCAAGGTGCCACCTGCACGACCAGTGCGACGACCGGCGGCTGGACGACCCCCACGAGCGGCACCTGCACCTCCAAATTCGGGTACCGCGGCAGCGAATTCCACAAAGGACTCGACATCGGCGCACCCATCGGTACGCCGATCCTGGCAGCTAACTCGGGCACGGTAATCAGCTCAGGCCCGGCGTCCGGCTACGGGCTGTGGGTACGCATCCAGCACAGGGACGGGATCGTGACGATCTACGGTCATAACGACCACAATCTGGTCCGCGAAGGGCAATCCGTTCAGGCCGGCCAGCCAATCGCTGCGGTCGGACACCGGGGAGCTTCCACCGGAGCGCACTTGCACCTTCAGATCGAGGCCAACGGGCAGGCCGTCGATCCTGTGGAGTTCTACCGGCAGCGAGGAGGCCAGCTCTGCAGATAGGTGCGCACAGCCCCGTCACCTGGGAGGAGCCTTCGTCGCGTTCTCGACGCATGACCCTGGTCTTAGACAATCGTCCAGACGGGTGAGTCCGGCTACTCGTCAGCCTGGGTGCTTTTGAGATGGTTGTAGAGGTTCGCGCGGCTAAGGCCGACCTCCTTGGAGATTCTGGTCTTCGGCACACCGGCCTTGTCTGCTTCCCGAATGTCGGCGAGCCGTTCGGTGCGTTCGACTTTCAGCTGCTTAGTCAGGATCTCTTTCATTTCCTGCAGAGAGCTTTCCACGTCCCGGATGTTCTCCAGCGTGGTCTCGATCGCTTCCACGCGGTGTCGGCGGGCGCGCAGCTGCGCGATGTGCTCGTCCTTGTCCATCTGCGGCCCTTTCTCATGTGGCCATGGTTGGCCGGACTCTGAAGCTTGACTGATAGTCGCTGGATGCCCGCCGTGTCGCCCTAGACACCCTACCGAGACAGCCCGCGATCAGCAGGGGTATGTCGTAACCAGCGTTTCCTGGTCACGACACACCCCTGCTGACCTGGTCAAAGGGTTTTCGGCGAGCCATCGGAGTCCGTGAGTGACGGTGACCTCGTCTGCGCGGGTGCTAGTGGGGCCCATCCCGATGCGGCAGCAGCTCGTTGGCCCCCAGCGGACTTCGCCGAGGTGATCGGGCCTGAGCCCGCATAGGCACGGCAGCCCAGACTCGAAGCCGTACGCACTACAGCCAGGGAGGGGCTACGTTCGGCATGCCGAGCGGCGATGACATCCACATGGAGCGCTTGGGCGACCATCTCAGGCGGTTGCCGGTCGCGTTAGCCACAGACAGCGAAGCCGACCATTCCTGCCGACTGCGGCCAACTCGGCGGCCTTCGCTTTCGCACACTCAGTCAACGCTGCTGCGGGATCAGGCCGGGGCGAACCGGATCTGCGTTGCAGTCCGATAACACCGTGTAACAGGACCGCTGCGGCTAGCGACTCGGTGATCACCTGCTGGATGTCTAGCGCGGTGTGCAATGGAAGGCCGGTGACGATGAACGCCAAGCGGTCCAATAACGCCATATGGAAGCTCACGATTCCGGAAAACGAAGCCCCGAAGGACCGTATTAATGAGGTGCTCGAATCGTACGCTGAACAAGCGCTCACCGAGGGAGCAGATAGGCGTCCACTGACGCCTATTCCGCTCAGACAACGGATCACTGGTCTAACCCTAGAACTCTATGTGCGAAGGAGCTTCAGCACGGGGCTGCTCTCATTTGTAGAGGGCTACCTGCTGGAGGCTGACGACGCAAAGAAGTTTCATATCCGCGGAGTGGATGCGTGTCTTTTTCTCTACAATAAGACGTCGTTGTTCGCGATAACATCTGGCGGCGGATACCATGTCATCACAGATTTCGTCGATTACACTTTCCCTTTCGACACAGCCAAGAAGTTGATATCCAACAACTTCCGCGCAGCGGAAGTGCGTGACATGATCGGCTCACGAACGAGTCGCGCCGAAACGTATCGCCGCACATACTCAATTTCTCGAAGCGAAGCCGTTGACACCGTCTGGAAAAAGTTGGTAGGCCGCCTCGACGCCGAGCGCCTTCCAGAAGATAGTCCATTGCGCGGACTAATAGACCCAGACAAGCCGCCTGCTGTCGAAATCAAATCTTCATTCGTGCTGCGACAGAAGCTAGACCTCGACCAAGTCGGAAAATTGATAGCCGCGGTAGAAAACCTCGACGAGCCAAGCCCGGAAGATTTGCAAGAATTGTCATTTCTGGACAACCTGTATCCAGTGAGAAACAATCCTGAATTGGCTGACGCACTTGCGCGAACCTTTGTGGAGAATATTCGCCAAAGGATCCTGTCCGACTCTCTGCCAGATATTGATCTACTCGACCCGGGCGATATCATCTCATTTAATGCCGGGTCAAACTTCAAGCTAAGCTACAGAAGAGTGAGTGACAGTGTTCCCGACCTCGACGACATCATTCCGGCCATCCGCACCACGTTGGATTCCTCACTAGGAAGTGAAGCAGACTTTTTCGCCGGCTTCATGAAGCTGAGGTTGATATACCAAATCAGCCCCGATGATACGTCAAGAAAGATTCGCCGCCATCTGATTGACTTCCTGCACGGCCAGGTTGAATATGACAAGAAGGTCTACTTCCGAATTTCGAAGGTGTGGTATTACGGTCTCGGTGACTTCCTGGAGAATTTGAAGCGCGACTTCATCAATGAAGTATTCGAAGTCAAGGAGCCAGTTATCCTACGAGGTGTCATACCCTTTCTACCATGGAAAGGCGGCAGCGAGGGCGCTTACAATGAAGCGCAAGCCAGGCAACCTAACTTCTACTTTGGCGACGAGATATTCGCATGGACGGATCGAGGAAAGGTGGAGCTCTTCGACCTATTGTATATCGACGAGGCGAATAAGAAGTTGTATGTAATCCATGCAAAGAAGGATTTTGCAGCTAAGATGCGTGACGCATGTTCACAAATTCTCGTTGCTGCCGACATCTTGTCGCGGGACATCGACAACCAGAAGAAGGTCCTCAGCAAGTATTACCGAGAGCAGTGGAGCAAGCATGAAATGAACGCCGGCATTCAGAAGAAAAAATTTCTATCTTGGTTCAGCTATAAAGTCACCTACGTGGTATTATGCTCCACTCCGAATGACTTCATTCCAGGAGACTTCACGGAAGGACGCTTGAACTCTCATATCGCTCGGCGCGAGATCATGTCAGCAAAAAACGAGATGAAATACAATTCACATAGTTTCCATCTGGCCCATACGAAGTTTGGTACATAGCGCCTGCGATCTGGACTGCGCGTGAGCGCTGCGCCTATTTCTAGCGTGAAGACAGCACCGGCTTCTGAAATGATTGATGCGCACCTGTCGTGCGCGGTGGCCCAACTTTCCTCGATGGGTCGGCTTCCGAAGTACGTGCATCAGCTGATCCGGTTGATGCCAGGTGCCTCGTACGCCTCGACGATCTCCGGCGGCATCTGCTCAGTGGTGCGGTGGCCGCGCAGCTTGTGCCAGGCGACGGTCCAGGTGGCCTCTTTCTCTCCCGGCCGTGGCGGTGAAAAGAGCGGGTTCGGCACGGTGACCGACTTCTTGTTGACCCGCCGTACCCGCATCCACATGCTGTTGTAGAGCAGCCAATCGCCCTTGCTCACGGTTTCCGGGCCCAGCGTGGACGCCTCGCCCTCAACCTGGAGCTGGGTGTAGACGCCCTTCCAGTAGTCGATTTGCTCGGTGAGGGTGGTGATTTCGCGCCGCAGATAGACCGCGCGCTCCTCGCCGGGGTGCTGGATTCCCCAGCGGTGCCGCCGTTGGCCGTGCTCGTCGGTCTCGGTCACCCAGGCCGGTTCGCCGTCGAGTTCGCGCTGAAGACGCCGACGGTCGGCTTCGTGCTTCTCGATCCGGTTGGCCACGGTAACCGGGTTGTGGCGGGCACCCATGTGGTGCGACGCGGTGTCGGCGCGGCGCGCCAGCTCGTCGGCGTACTCACCCTGTTTGATGGATTTGCCGAGGTTGTTCCACGCGCGCTCGCGACGGTTGCGGTCGGCCTTGTAGCTGTAGTGGTCGACCAGCAGGGGCTGGCCCATCGGGATGTTGTGGAAAACGTGGTCGGCTTTCGCCCGCGTGGCGTCGGCCTTGGCCTGATGCTTCCCCGAGCGTTCGGTGAGCCGGTCGGCCCGGTCGTCCATCCGGTCGGCGAGATCGGTTTCCTGTTGCTCGACGCTGGGCGTCGTGTCGTCGATGGCGCGCTCGATGGTGTAGCCCGCCTCAGCGAGTACGCGCTCGATCTCGGCGAGGGCGTACGGCTTGGACTGTCGGTGCCGCGAGGACCGAAGCAGCCACGCTCCGGCGTAGCGCGACCAGGTCCAGGACGGATGCGCCTTCAGCGCTAAGTGCGCAGGACTGTTACGAGTGGTGCCTTCGACGGTGGTGCCGGATTCGTAGTCGTGGTGGATTGTCAGAGTGCCCAAGGACATGGCGATGCGCCTCCTTCGCTTCATTTCGCACGTGGTGTGAGCCGTCTTGTTCGGTCCGCCTAGATCCGGGCGGGTCGGTGGTCCTGGTCTCAACCCGCCGTTCGCGGGAATGTCGCCAGGAACGCAGCGACACGGGCGGCCTCGCCTGGAGCGACGGAGAAGGCGAAGGCCACGTGTCCGCCGTTGCGGGGCACCGTGGCGGTGCCGGCCAGCGGACCCTGGTAGCGCACGATGGCTTCCTGCGGGTCGTGGCCGAGCGGGCTGGGGCCGGGCGTGTGGACGGTCGCGCCGAGCGGGTCGGCGATGGCGTGCGCGAGCTGGTCGCGTGCGGCGGCCTGGTCATCGAGTCGTTGTTTCAGCTCGCGGGTTTCCGCGAGGGTGGCCCGGTAGCCGGGCAGCAGCCGCCGGGCAGTTTCGGCGGCGACGGTTTCTGGTGTCTTGGCCGGGGACACCGTGATTTCGTGTGATGGCACCGGGTTTCCGTGGCGGTGCCGGATAGTCGCTAGTTTGGCCGGGAGGCTGGCGGACAGCCTGAGCCGTGGTGTCTTCTCCGAGTCGGAGTAGCTCACGTGAACTTGTTCGCCGTCTGGGCCGATGAGGTAGCGGTCTCGCTGGCCGTGGTAGCCCGATTCGATTGTCCACGTTCCGTCGAGCGCTTCTGCCATCGCTGCCGCGAATGCCTGCATGTCCATGGGGTGTTTTCCTTCCTGTGTCGGGGTTTTGTGTGCGCTGGTTTTGGTTCGGGCGCCGGTAGCGGCCATCTCGCGGCCACGGCACACGCGCGGCGCATGGCCGCGCGGGCACCGAAGCGGCGACGGTCCTTTTCAGACCGAAGCCAGCACCTTGCCGAGCGTCGTCACGGTTTCCTGGTCGAGCGCGTCGGCTTTTCCGTCCACTGCGCGGGACATGTTGCGTTCGGCGCGTGAGGCGTTGCGCACGATCGCTTCGTGGTGGGTGTAGGTGTTGATGGCCTGTACCACTCCCCACGCGGTACCGCGCCACGGGCTGACCCGGTTGTCGCTGTTCCACAACCGGTTGAGCGCGGCCCGTTCGTTAGTCGCGGTGGTGCGGGCGCGGCCCTTCTCCTCGGGCATCGGGGTGTGTGCGTCCAGGAAGGCGCGCCATGCCTGATCGGTCACGGTCGTTTCGCACAGGGCCTTGACCTCGGCGGCGAATTCCTCGGCCACGGTGTGGACCATCGCGAGCGCGTCGCGGGCCTCCACGATGCGGAACTTGCCGTTCTTGGAGTGCTTGACCTTGAACTGTTGGCCGTACTCGCGCAGACCGGCCGACATCGTGTTGTCGCACACCACGTTGGTCACGGTGCGCTTGTAGGTGGTGGCAAGGCTGCCGTCGTGGCTGGTGCAGGCGACCAGGTTCGGCCGGAACTCCACGCCTTCCGGGGTGGTGATGTTCTCGGGCACTTCCACGCTCACCCATGCCTGTCGGCGGTCACGCAGCAGGCCGGCGGAACCGATTGACAGACCGTCATCCAGGATCGTGCCGACCTTGTCGAGTAGCCATTCCTGGTACTGGTGCACGGTGTACCCGTCGGCGAAGATCCCGAGGACATCACCGGTATCCGATGCGGTAATGGCCTGTTTGTTGGGCACGCGGCGAAGGCCGAACTTGCCCGCGACGAGCACCGGTTCCGGTTCGGCGGTCCAGTGGAACAGGCGGCGCTGAACGTCGGCTACCGGGATGGCGCCGGTGTAGTGGTTCGGCTCTCGGCCCTGTGCCGAGGCCCGGTAGTGCCAGGCGTGCCCGCGCTTGTCGGTGAACCCGATCAGCACGTTGTTGTTGAGCCATTCGCTGGTTTCTTTGGACATGACGGGACTCACTTTCGTTATCGGAGGTGATACGGGAACCGTTGTGCGGTCACGGCGACCGCGCGCCAACGCGCGCGGCACCGAAAAGACACAAGGGCTATTTGCCAATCGCCGCAGCGATCGCCAGACGGCCGCTTGATATCCACGGGGCGAAATTCGGTCGAATGACCCTCAGACAGCGATAGGAAGCACAGTTTGAGCGGGGTCTACGTACGGCTTGCGCCAGGCGACAAGGATCGTTTCCGCTATGTGCTCTATGGCGTTCTCGTGCGCGTCGTTCGTCGCGGACGTTGCTGAATCGCACGTCCACTCGCTTCCCTCGAACGAGTAGTAGAGGTTGCGGATTTCTTCGTGGGTGTAACCGAAGTCGTCAAGATCATCGCACCCAAACCAGTCCGCCAGCTCCGATCGAGTATCCGACTCAAGCCACGCGTCCCATGCTTCCTCTTGTAACTCTTGTTCGTATTCTTCCAGTGTGCTTTCGTCGACTTCACCTGCGTCGATTGCCTGGGCACTTTGGACGAGGCTGGTCAGCCATTCAATCCCCGTGTCGACGTCGTCTCCGTCAGTGGGGAGTTCCCCGAGTTGCACCCACGCGGAGCCGTAGCCGTGTTGACCGTTTGTGGACGTCTGAACACCTGGGGCGCCTGCCAAGTAGCGGACGTTAGCCGCGTCACGTTCGGTACCGCCATAGTCTGAGTAGTCAACTAGGGTCACGGTGATTGCATAGTCATCATCGGTTTCGACCCCGTCCGACAACACCAACGCATGGATGACGTCGGCCTTCAGGTCTCGCACCTGAATCGGATACGCGTATCCACTCCGATCCTCGGAGAGACCGACCCGGTCGCATTCCAACAGTTCGAGCCACAGTTCTACAGTTTTGGCGTATTGTTCCGGCGAGTATACGTGTTCACCCTTGTATGACATGAGAATTTCCTTTCATGGTTCTCGTCGAAGTGGCTAACGTCTGCACGGCGGTTCAGGCCAGGTGTGAGCTGATACCGACCAATGGCGATATTCTCAGTCGACAGCACATTCCCCTGAACCTCTCCCAGAGGGGATCGTTGAGCACCATGTAGTTATCTTGGGGACACACCTCTGGCAGGCATGCCTTTTATGCGCACTACTCCGCCCTATAGCAAGGGATTCACATAACGGGGCTGCAAGCGCAGTTACTACGCATCTCAGACTAGAAATGCGCGTTTGGCTACGCGTCGTTCCCCGCTACCGCCCTGCACGGTTTCGCTGCTGTCCGCGCGACCCAAGCCGCTGCCCGCGCTGTGCGGGTCTTATGGTTCGTAACGACCAAACCCTTAAGGAAAAGAAAGGAAAGAGATCGCTCGCGGGACGCCGTGTCCCGGTCCTCACGCCCCTTCTCTGTCTAATCCGCTCCGGTCTGTCTTGGTTACATGTCTAGGTTGACATAGTACCTAGACACTTTCAACCTTCAGTCGGGTTCCGTTATCTCGCCGTTACCTTCGGCATCGACCTCGCTGCACAGGGCCGGTCGGGCCCTTGAGCTGGGAAGACGCAGAGGAAGAGAAGACCCGCACAGCGGCAGCCACCGCCCGCGACCCGCACAGCGGCACAGCTTGGAATCTGTACGAATTTCCCTTTGGATATCTCGCGGTTCTCGAATCGCACCACTTGCGGCCACGTCGTTTATATGGTTGTCAACATTTATGAGCCGTGTTTCTGTATCGTTAGATTTTATCTTGCGTGCAAGAAAAGACAGAGAGCGATATGTGACCACTTGAGATCAAAAAGAAGAATGAAAGGAAAGCCGCGGGAAAGGAAGATGATGAAGAAGCTGACTACCACAGAACGGGGACTTGCGAACGGAACGCAGTGCGAGCATCAGATAGCCAACACACCACCCAAGCCGACTGTTCACGTGCCTGCCGGCACCGAAGTTGGGGGACACGGAGGAGGGGGTTGCCCAGCGTTGGCCTGCAACAAGGCTTTGGCGCGCCCCTTCCTCTCTAGCGGGAGTCCGGAAAGGAAGGCTGAGGGGAAGGTGGAGAGGAAGGTGGAGAGGAAGGTGGAGAGGAAGGTGGACGGGCGAGAGGTCTACGGGCTCGTCTCCGGCTCTGTGCCGGTTGTACATCCGGCAGAGTACTGGCCTCGGGCCGTGCTTCGGATCGCCTCCGCGGCTGCCACCGCCGCTTCCCGGAATCATATTAACAAGTTCATGTCACGGCGTTCGAAGTATCCGCGAGGAATCAGCTCAGTATAACGAGGCTGGCTCGTGTTGGACAGCCTCCGGCAACTGGTGGCTCGCAATGAAAATCGCGGCGATTTCCTGCGTGAGGCGCTGGGTTCGTTTAGCTGGCTTGCCGGTTGGATATGTGATTTCTCGGCTGTTGTAGGGCGTCCGCGAGGCTGAGAGTGCTGTGGGCGGGGCCTTGGTCGAGGTCGGCCAGCGATGTGGTGAGCAGGTGCAGGGTGCGCGGGATGCTGTCGTGCTGGCCGAGTCGCGCTTGGTGGCGCATGAGGTCGCGGTAGATCGCCTCGTTGTAGGGGTCAAGGTGGCGGGCTTGTTCCAGCAGGGCGAGTGCCTGTTCGGGGTTGTCGGTTCTGATCTTGCGGATCAGGGTGCTGAGCGCGTCGAGGACGTCGCGCCGGAGTGCTTCGCGGAGTCCGTCGATCCAGTCCGCGGTGATGCCTTCGGCGAGGTCTCCGCGGTATAGCTCGGTGACGCGGTTCGCCGCCGCGACGGCCTCTGTTGCCGAGGCATGGCGGCTGGCGGTAATGGCGTCCTGGAGCGGCCAGAGGTCGGCGGTCAGGATCGTCTGATCGAGTCGGTAGTGGCTGTCCTGGTTGACGATGAGGTCGAGGGTGTCGTCGTTGTTTGCCCGGCGAAGGCTGCGGCGTAGCTGGGACAGGGTCGCGTGGAAGCTGTTGTAGGGACGTTCGCCGGGAGCGTCCGGCCAGAGGGCGGCGCTGAGGGTTTCGCGTCGGCACCCGTCACGGTGTAGCGCCAGGTAGACCAGGATCTCGCGTTGCCGCGGAGCGAGAACGTCGATGAGGTCACGGGGTTCGGGGGTCGCTCTGGTCAGGTGCAGTCGGCCGAGCACCTGCAGGTGCAGCGGCGGGGCCGGGGCTGGATCTGTGGCCGGGCGCGGCGCGGTCGTTGGGTTGTCGTCGCGCCGGGCGGCCGAGGGGCGCGGGTGGTTGCTGACCTCCGGCGGGGATGGCTCGGGCGTTTCTGATTCAGCTGGTCCGGACGGTCCGGTTGTCGGGTTCTCGCCGCGGTTGTCGCTGGCGGTCTCCGTCGGTGGGGTCACGGCTGCGGCGTCGGGTGCCGTAGCGAACTCGTACTCGAAGACGAGTGGCTCGGCACTCGCCCTCGTGCTCTCAGCCCGGCTTTGCCGCTGTGTGCCCGGTTCCACGGCGCTGCAGGCGACGGTGCAGTCTCGGATCGGGCCGTCGCTGCCGGGCTCGGCCGCATGCAAGAGTGCGAGCAGGTCACGAGCATCGGCGTCCAGCAATGTGAAAAGTCGGGCGCCGGCCAAGTCTTCGCTCAGGGTGGGGCTGGTCGCTTCGACGGTGCCGTCGTCGCGAACGCGCACAGTGCCGCCGGGGCGCCAGGGGCCGAGGAACACGCCAGCCAGACCAAGGTGCGCGCCGTTGTCGAGGACGGCGTGCGCGCGCCGGTTCGTGTCCGCGGTGGGCGTGGCCACCACCACGGCAGGTCCAGTGTCTCCGCCCTGAAACGCTGTGTTCGCTGGTGGGTCGTCGCGCGTGAGGTCGCTAGTGTCGGTGCGGGCGACCAGCTCGGCCTCCAACGTCGCCAGCGCTGCGGGCAGATCATCGACGATGAGCAGCCGGTCCGGGACGGGATCGGCCAGGTCGTGTCCGAAGAGTGCGCGGGCATCGTCGGCGGGCATCACGATCATGGCGTCGAGGCCGTCGCTGGTGGCCTGCGCGAGCAGGGTCATGATCAAGGCTCGTGCGGCGGCATGGGCACCGGGACCGGTGAGTCCTAGTCCCCGCGTGCTGGCGAGGTCGAGTGCGATGGCGTGCCCGTCGCGTACGCCGAGCGCGGTGTTCTGGGGTGCCGGGAGCACAGCACGGACCGTGGCTCGGGCTCGGTCGCGGATGTGGATGTCGGCCAGTCGTGCGTGGCCGGGTGCTGCGGGTGCAGCGGTCGGGTTGTCGTCGCCAGCGGGCGTGCTCGTGGCGGTGTCGTGAGCGATGCGCAGTGCGCGGACGACTGGAAGGCCGGCAGGGTCAGCCTCGTCGCGTACGCCAGGGTGGTACCAGCGGCGGCGCCGAAGTCGGACGGTGATCATCGCGAGGGTGATCAGGGCAGCCAGTCCGAGGCCGACGAACGCACCGGTCGGCAGGGCGATACCGGTTCCGGGCTGTGCCTCGGGCAGGTCCGGCGGTTCTCCTCGAGGTGCGTCCGGCGAGGCGGGCTCCTCGGCGGAGGTAGCCGGGCTCTCTGGGGCGGGCGCGGGCGTCGGGCTGTTCGGTGGCGTCGCGGGCTGCTCTGGTGGCGGCGCCACTTGGGCGGGCAGGACGAGGTGCCAGCCGGGCAGGATCTGGTCGGGGTGGCGCAGCGCGCGGCCGTCGGGTTGGGTGCGGCCGGCGTTGAGGTCAAAGATCGCGGGCCAGGCATCTGGGTCGCCGAGTTCGCGTTCCGCAATCGCGGAGAGCGTGTCGGTGGGCTCGACGGTGACGGTGCGCCCGCTCGCTGTGATGATGCCCGCAGGACGGTGCAAGGCGATGGCGTCCGGCGGGAATAACAGCGTCCACCCCGGTTCCAGGTCTCCGGGGCTGTCGGCGAGCAGGGCGGGGTTGAGCCGCACGATCTCGTGGTAGCGGGTGCCACGGCCGAGGTGACGTTCGGCCAAGTCCCACAAGGTGTCGCCGTGTACCACCGTGTAGGGCACAGCGTCGTCTGTTCGCGCCGCCGCGAGAACCGGCGTGGTCGCGGCGCCGACGGTCCCCGCAGGCTGATCGGTCGCGGAGCCCCGTGCTGCCGCAACAGAGTGTTCGTGTGGCCATGGCGGCGCGGTGGCCGCAGCGGGTGTTGCCGAGGCTGTCGATGCCCCTGCGGTACCGGTGGAGGTGGCCACGAGAACGGCGGCCACAAGTCCGGCGATCCATCGGCCACGCGGTACTCGGCGCAGCAGACCGCGGGCGGTACGGACGCCGTGTCCGGTCTGGCGGATCACTTCGACGATCACGGACAGGGTGAGTGCCAGCCAGCCTGCCCATGCCACGGCGACGACCAGCCAGATCATGAGGTCACCGGTGATCCATGCCCAGCGCAGCGTGGCCCAGATCTGTTCGGGCCAGCGGTCGATCGGTACCGGGTCAGGCCAGCGGTCTGGAATCAGGCGGGCGGGATCAGCACCGAGGACGAAAAGTCCATTCGGGATGCCGGCGACGAAGGCGAGCAGCGCCAGCGCGGCGAGCACGCCGCGAACGCGCTGTGCCGTCGGGGAGGTCATGGGAAGCCGCCGTCGCGGGTGCCGACGCCGAGTTCGGCCAGCGCGGTTCCGGTGGCCTGGACGCTACGGCCGAGCAGTCCGATGGGCGCGGGCTCGGTGACGGTGACCGTCACGCGGACCGTGCGGGTTCCGCTGACGGTGACCTGGCCGGGGTGCCCGGCGCGGACAAGATAGTCGGCCGCGGTGCGGGCGGCTGTGCCGGTGTCGACGCCGACGTGCGGGCTGCGGGTGTCCACGGCGGTGTTCGCCGCGCGGGCGGCTTCGGCGGCCAGGGCGTCAGCGCGGGCGATGGTCCGCAGGCAGGCGGAGCCATCGACGACCAGGGCGAGCACGAACAGGAGCGCGGGCACCAGGATCGCGATCATCACGGTGACCGACCCGGCATCACGTGGCCGTGCCGGAGCGGTCATGGGGATCCTCGGTACGGATCAGTGGGGCTGGTGAAGGAACTGGTGATCGTGCGGGTCCCGCCAGGAAGAGGCAGCGCGAGATCGTGGAGCGCGACGCGGCATGTCACGCTGGCCCGCACCATGCCGGCGCGGCCGACGGCGATCTGGCTCGCGTCGACCGACACGCTGGTTTCCTGGCAGGTAACGCCTTCACGGCCGAGACGGTCGCGAGCCACAGCCGTTCCAGCTTGCTGTGCCGCGTGAGGGCTGCGGGCGATCGACGCGGCGCGTGCAGCCGCCGTAGCGGCGTTGTCGACTGCTTGCTGGGCGGAGCTGACACGAGCGCCGGCGATGATCAGCAGTCCGACGATGATGACGGCGGGCACCAGCACCGCGGCTTCGACGCTGACGGAACCCCTGTCTGTCCACAGTCGACCGATGCGATGCGCGCGTACCTGGCTGGTCACGAGCCACCCCCGGCAAGCGGCGTGGTGAAGCGCTCCTTGGCCGCCTGGGCGGTCACTTCGACCTCGATATCGAGGCCGGGGATCGGCAGCAGCCGGACGGTCTTACCGGAGACCGCGACCTGGACGATGTCAGCGGACACCGTGGCGCGGATCCCGGGTGTGGCGAGGACGCCGCGGCCGGCGCGTTCGGCGAACGACCGTGCGGCCGCGGCCGCGGTGGACTGGGTAGCGCCGACTGGACGTCCGGCGTCCACACCAGCCTGGGCTGCCTGAGCGGCCACGGAGTGCGCGTGCCACCATAACCCGCCTTGCACGGCCGCGAGAATCAGCAGCAGCACCAACGGGAACAGGACGGCCAGGCCGACAGACTCAGCTCCCCTGTCGTCGTACATCCGCGTTCGCCAGAATTCGCGACAGTGTGTCCACACTGGCCGCTCGCCTGCTCGCCGTGGAAGTGCTGGCGTGATCACGACGCCACCGCCGGTGTGGGCATGATGGCGTCGCGCGCGAGCGAAACATCTCGTGCTGTGGCGGGTTTTGGTTTCGCTGGCGAGTTGGGCGCATCCGGTTTCCGGGTTTGGACGGTCTTCGTGTGGCTCGTTCCGGCGTGTTTCTTCCGCTTGGTACGGCTGGGCTTGGTGTTGTCCAGCCAGCGGACAAGGTCGGAGGCGGGTATGTCGGTAAACACTGCCAGCTCTTCGATCTCAATGACGTCACCGGACTCTGACAGCACTTCACCCAGCTCTCGTTCGAGATCGCCGAGTTCCTCGGCGAGCTCGGCGTGACGCTCTGCCAAGTCGCCGACGCGTCGCGCCGCGGCAGACCTCCTCTCGCTCCGGGCAGCGTCGGCTGCTTCGACACGTCGTTCGATCTCCTCGGCGGTAGGCATGGTGGACTCCTTTGTTCTTCAGGGCTTCCGGTTGCGGAAGGTTCACTTGATCTGGCCCTGATAGGTCTGGACGGCGGCGCGGATCGCGAAGCCAAGCCCGATCGCCACAGCAAGGCCAATCGCAACGAGGACCGCTTTCTCCACGGACTCCGATCCGCGGTCTCGCGACGCGCGGGCTCGCGTGCACTGCTCTTCTGTAGCGATCACGAGAGCGAGCACCCACTTGGTCAGGATCAGTCCGAGCCGGGCGCCACGTCGCCGGACAGTGGTCACATAGCGGTTCACGATGTTGTGCATAGATATCGAACTCCCTCCCGACGATGCGGGTGTCTTGCAAAGCTTCTCTGTCTGGCAGGTGCTCATGGCCCTCTCCTGGCAGTCGGTGAGGTTGAGGATTCGTGTGATGGAAAGAGAGCGAGGTCGGTCCATCGGGACTGCGGCTGCTCCCACGGGAACGACCCAGCACGGGTGATATCCCGTGCTGCGGTTACGTGAGCGAACACGCTTAGCGGCAACACTTCGGAAGCTCGCGATAACCTGGCGAGGTGGTCCTGTCCTGGAACGGAGGCTAGCGTGTGGCCAGCCCGGGCAGCGAGGTCGTGTCGCCGCATTTTCTGTTCCCACGCGCGGCAGAGCACGACGCAACCACGCACATGCCGAGCTACCCCTCGCAGGCCGGCGTCGACGTCGTCGACCGCTCGTCGCGTGGCGGCGACCAGGTCGTCGCCCATGTCGAACTCGGAGTCGACTTCCCGAGCAAGAGCACGGGTCTCGCGGCTGCGGTCAAGGCAGTACAAGGCACGCCACACCACTGTGTGGACCTCACTCGGCAGAGCGGGGTCGAGCCAGGCGCGTGCCGGGCTGCGGTACAGCTCCTTTAGCCCCGTTAGCAATTCTGCTACCAGTTCACGAGAGCCGGTATCCAGGTCGTCGAAATCGTGGCACTGAAAGAACTCCCCTTTCCGGAGCCGAGGCCGTGGCGCTCCTTCGCGCTCGAACGGGTTCTCTCCAGCTGGGCGGCTAAGGACGCGCAATACACCCAGCACCAGGATCAAGGTCACCAGGCCGATGCCGAGTTTCTCACCGAATCCGTGGCCTGCGCTGAATATCTGCACGGCCAGACCAGCGGCGAAGAGTCCTTTGAGGATGGTCATGGGGCGGACGAGCCCGAGAGCTTGCCTGCGCCGCCACTGCCGCGGGGTAATCGAAGGATTGAGCAGCACGGTGTCGTAGCCGTCAGGGAGGACGCAGTCGAGCACCGGTGGCACCGTCGCAGGCGAATCGTGGTGGCGCATCAGTTTCTCCTTAACAAGAAACAGTTTTGTTCCCTGAGCGGGAAAGTTCGCGATGTCGGTGGCGTACCGGCTAGCCACCGCCTGCGGCCAGCCGGATCATGGCGGGGTACATGACCAGGAGCAGGAACGCGACCAGGAGCAGTGCGACGGGGAGTGCGAGGCGTTGGGATCGGGCGTTGGCGTCGGTTTTGTCGGTGGCCAGCGCGGCGGCGCGCAGGGAGCTCGATTTGGCGATCAGGGTGGTGTAGATGGCGGCGCCGTCGGCTGCGGTGGCGAGGATGTCGGCCAGGTCGCTGAGTTCGACGACTCCCATACGTTTCCCAAGCCGGGACAGGGCTTCCCACGGGGTGTGTCCGGCTCGTGTCGCGCGGCCGAGGGTGCGGCTGATCCGGGCGAATACCCACGAGTCCCCAACGGCGGCGGCCTCGCCCAGTGCCTGGCTGGGGGCGCGGCCGGTGGCGCGTTCCTGCGCGACGAGGTCGAGATAGGCGGCGGTGGCGCGACGGAATTCCTCCCGCGCCCGGGTGGCGTCCTCCTGCACGGCCAGGGCCGGCACCGCCGATCCGGCCGCCGCGCCGGCAATCACGGCCAGCACCACCACCGCGGCGGAAAGGTCGATGCCGCCGAACCAGCCAAGCCCGGCCACCGCGAACACAGTTCCGGCAGCTGCAGCACCCCAGGTCAGGCGGCGGGCCAGGTAGCGGTCGGCGGTCTGATCGAGGACGTCGAGGTCTGCGGCGGGAATGCCCCACCAGCGGTTCGACGAACGTCCGGAGACCCCGGCCAGGCGTTCGATCCGGGTCGACCAGCGGCTGCGTGGCGTTGCTCCGTCAGCACGGCGAGCGGCACGGTCGTCCAGCTCGGCGACCGCGGCGGCCACGTTGACCGGAGCCGGGCGCACCAGGGCCAGGAGCACGCAGACCAGAGCCAGCCCGCCCAGTGCGCCCAGCAGCGCAGCGGTGATCCCGGGATTCATCGTGGCACCTCCGCATCGAGGCGAGCGGCAGCGATCGGGCTGCGTCTCGGCTTCGGTGTCCCGGGCGGAATCCTCGAAGTCGCACCGAGCAACCGCGCCGGACGGCGAGTTCGGGTGAGCAGGTGCATCCACCACCCGGAAGCACCCAGCAGACCACCAATCCCGGCCATCACCAGCTGGCCGAGCAGGTCGTTGAACGGGGTGAGGAACTCGTGCGCGAAGACCACGAGGCCGGTGAGCAGGAGCGCGGTGATTCCGAGGATGGCGCGGACATCGGTACGGGGTTTAGCGCGGTCGGCTTCGATGTCGCGGCGGGCGACGACCTCGCGTTCCAGGGCGGTGGCCTTGCTGTCGAGAATGTCGACCAGTCCGCGTCCGCCCGCGCGGGCGCGCAGGATAAGGGCGAGCACGACTTCGTCGGCGGCTTCGTCGCCCACGTCCTCGGCGAAGGCACGGAGCGCGGCCTCAAGGCCACGGGTCCGCAGCCGTACCGCGAGGGTTTCGATCTCGCTGGCCAGGGCTTCGGGGGCGGTGCGGGCGGAGGTGGCGATCGCTTGCTCCAGTCCGCCGGCGCCGGAGGCAAGCACATCGGCGAGACGCCGGACCCAGCTCGCGAGGGCGTCCAGCCTCGCGATCACGCGGCGGGCGTCGTGTCCGCGGATCAGGATCGGCACCGTCAGCACCGCAGCGACGGTCAGAAGGATGGCGACCGGCCAGCCGGTGCCCCACCACACAACACCACCCGCGACGACCGCGACGACGACCCGCCGCCTCGGTATCCGCGCCGCGAACGTC
Organism: Amycolatopsis sp. NPDC043889; assembly: GCF_056435645.1. NCBI lineage: Bacteria > Bacillati > Actinomycetota > Actinomycetes > Pseudonocardiales > Pseudonocardiaceae > Amycolatopsis > Amycolatopsis sp. NPDC043889. The sequence goes on along the minus strand of NZ_JBWKEC010000010.1, from coordinate 50,310 downwards.
CTCCAGCCCGCGCTGCGCGCCGTGGCCGGTGGCGTCGACCGCGCAGCGGGTGGGCGGAAAGCCGCGACGGCGCAGGCGATCGCCGCCACCGCGGCGACGCCGAGCACGCCGGCCCATACGCCCGTCATCGCCCGCCCCCGCCTGGCAGACCGTTGGCACGCCAGGTGTCTGCACCGGCGGTGTCGAACAGGTGGCGGTCGAACCCGTGCCTTGCCAAGCGTTCCAGCAGCTCACGAGTGGGTGCGTAGGCCGGGACGGCGCGGCCGTCGGCTGGGCGTGGGGCGAAGATTCTGGTGGTGTCCGGGCGGCCGGAATCGCCGACTGGGCCGACCTCGATGATCTCGGTGACGAACCGCTGCCTGCGCCGCCCGCTGGGTGTGTCGTGGTCGGCGCGGGCGACGTGCACAACGAGGTCGATCGCCGAGGCGGTCCACTGGTGAGCGGCGTCGATCGCCAACGGCGGATGAGCGAGCTGTCCGAGCGCGCCGATCCGGTCGAACACCGCGGAGGCGCTCGTGGCGTGCAGGGTGCACATACCGCCTGTGGCGCCGTTCCCGAGAGCGCGCAGCATCGCGGTGACTTCCCCTGCCCGGACCTCCCCGACGATCACCCTGCTCGGCGAGTGCCGCAGCGTCTGCTTCAGCAGGTCGTCCAAGGAGATCTCCCCGATGCCCTCCGAGTTCGCCGGGCGGGCCTCCAAGGGGGTGACCAAAGGCCGGGCGCCGATGTGCAGACCGAGCTCGTACTCCTCCTCGACCGTGACGACGTGCTCGTAGTCCGGGATCTCCGTGCACAACGCGCGCAGCAACGTCGTCTTGCCCGCGGCCGGGCCACCGGACACGATCACGTTGCAGCCCGCCCGCACGGCCGAGCGCAGGAAGGACGCGAGCAGCGGATCGAGCGTGCCGTTGGCCACGAGATCGTCCAGGCCGACATCGACCAGGCGGTGGCGGCGGATCGCCACTCGCGGCCGGTCGGAAACCTCCATCACCGCGGCCACCCTCGCCCCCAAGGGGCCACCGGCGCCGATCCGAAGGTTTCCCAACGGGCGGCCGGCGTTGAACTCCCGGGAGGTCTGGCCCTGGCGGGCGAACATCGCCGCCAGCATCTCCACCAGATCGGCATCGGTGTCGGCCACCGGGTGCGGCCACTGCTCGACCGAGCCGTCCGCCAGCTCCAACAGGACCCGGTCACAACCGTGCACATGAATGTTCTCGACATCGTCACGCTCCAACAGTTCCTCCAGTGCGCCCAGCCCGGATAGCGCCGCGACGACCGCTCGGTTCAACCGGCGTTCCTCGGCCACCGGCAGCGGCGCGTGTCCGGCGGTTGCGCGGCGTTGCACCCAGCCGGCGACCTCGTCGGCCACGTAGGCACGCATCCGCGCCTGCTGCTCCTCGCTCGTCAGCGGTGTGTCCACATGGGACTCGCCCGCGGCGATGCGCTCCAGCCGGGCAGCGACCGCTTCCCGGATCTCCCTGACAGCCTCGGGGTCGAGCCGCCCTGTCTGCACACTGTCCAGCTGCGGTGTCCGCGGTATCGCTGTTGCGGGTCCCGCCGAGGTGCTGCGCGGTGGCGGCAACGTCACTGGATATGGCGACACTGCCGGATCATGTGGTAAGCGGAACCCGTTGCGTGGCAACGTCATCGTGTTCCTCCGGAAAGTAGGCGGGACGGTGCGGCCGCGGCCGGAATGCGCGGCTCGCTTGGCGCGTAGCTGTGGTACGTGCTGTGGAGATGGCGTGCGACGCGGCGTGCGGTGCGCTGCAGCGGTGACCGGTGCGGAGGCGTTCCTCCGTCGATGCCGTCGGAGAACACCGCCGCCGTCCGCGGGGCCATCGGGACTTCCACCGCGGCTTCCCGTCCCAGCGCCACGCGGACTTCGCGGGTGCCTGCGGGCGTTGTCGCGCAGACGGCCAGGCCCAGCCGTTGAGGCAGAATCCTCTCGGCGAGCTCGGCCAGGACGGGGCGCGCGGCCAAAACATGCCTCTGCGTCGGGCGCACCGCCACCAACACGAGATCCGAAGCGAGCAGCACCGGCCACGGTGTCGCCGAGCTGAAGCGGCCAAGGTCGACCAGCGCGTCGGCCGGATGCCCGGCCGCGGTCCTGAACGCGGCCAGAGCGACGGTCAGACGGGTCCATCCGGCCGTGCCGATCGCGGTGTGCTGGCCCGGTGTACTCAGCCCGGCCAGCAGGCCGACATGCCGCGCCGACGGCACCGCCTGGACGTGCTCAATCAGCGACGCCGGATCCCCGGCCGTCGCGTGCCGGGTCGCGATGAAATGCGACAACACACCGACGTCAGTACGGAGAAACCCGTTCACCACCCAATGCCCCAACCAGCCCAGCGCCAGGTCACCCCCCGCCGGGTCGCAGTCGGCCAACAGCACCGGCACGGGCCAGGCCGCAGCCAACGCGGCCAGCGTCGTCGTCCCGCCCGGCGCCCCCTTGCCCGACACGATCGCGATCATCGCCATCTCACTCACCACTCCTTCGGAAGCCGATCTTTTTCACGCGCCCGGCCCGAGCTGGACCACGACGACCTGCTCAGCGGAGGCGCTGGTCGCGGCGTGCGCGGCATCAGCACCGACGACGACATCGACCGTGACCGCTCCGGCGGAATCCGGCGGGCCGACGCCGAGCACCCGCGCACGAAACGGACCGGACGTGTTCGCCGGAGCCTGCCCAACGTCCGGCCCGCTACTGGCCGCGATCGGGGTGACCTGCACCAGATCCCCAGCCGACAAACCACGGGCGGGCAGGTGGCCAGGCGAAACGGAAAGCCCCACCAGCCGCTCCCCAGGTCCCGGAATCGGCTGCCCGGACAGCTGCCCAGGCACCAGCACCGTCCCGGCGGGCAGAATCGACCGCGCGACCTGCCCGACGACGCTGGCTTTGTCACCGACCGGGATGAAGGCCAGCGGCTGGTCCGGGACGGCCTTGGCCACATCGAGATCGCCCTCTACGATCGTCTGCCCCCAACCCACCTCACGGGTGAGCACGAGGACATCGACCCGGTCGTCCTGCCCCGCGATCAAGGCGTAGTTGCCGAACGCGACGACCGCGGCCAGCACCACCGCGACCCCCAACAGCCACCAGCGCCGTCGCCGTGGCACCCGCGGCGGCTCGTCGTCCTCGGGCTGGCCGACGAACGCCGAATCACGGCCGTGCGCTTTCGGCGGAAGCGAAAAAGACAAAGCGGTACCCATAGCAGCATTCCTTCAATACCAAGAATTGCGTTCCGCTAACTCAGAACACAATTAAGTACGGTTTCCCAGAGCACGTTTCTAGTTCGCGCGCAAGGCCTGAACCTCGGCGACAGCGAACGTCGCCCTCGCCCGGGACTGCATCAGCGGGAAGTCACCGCCCACCGAACCAGTCCCGTCCGAGCCGATCCAGCTCACCGACCACTGAATCGCCCACTCCGCGGTGGTCTGATCATTCGGCTGCCCGACCGAGCTGCGGGTGTACACGAAACCGCAATCAGGGCTGGCGGCGTGCAGCCCGCGGGACCGGTCATACGGTGTTCCCGGCCCCGAGCAGGACATCGACCCGCCGTACCCCGAGTTGAAGGTCATCCCCGTTGGCGTCGCGGTCACCTCGGCCCACACCGGACCGGCCTGTACCCGCTCGACCGCCGGTTTCCACACGCTGCGATCGGTCCAGATCCAGGTGTTCTCCCCCACGATCGTGGCGGTCCTGCCATCGGGCAACCGCACATCCGGCGAATGCCGAGGAACGGGCAACGGTAACTGCAGCTGCTCGAATGCGCGCGCAGCAAGATCCGCCGGAGTCGGCAAGGGCGGAGCCGCCGGTCCACCTGACGCCGCGAGTTCGTCGACCGGCAGCGAGGGGACGCAGCGGATGCCGAACGCACTGCCACCCGGCCGACCAACGCCAGGTGCACCACCCACACCGAAACCACCGAGCGAACAGCCCGCAGGAAGCCCGTCCGACGACTCCGGTGATCCGCTCAAACCAGCCGCCTGCCGACCCTGACTGCTCGGCTTCCTCCCCGGTCCGCCTGGCCGCACAGGTGCCTGACCTCCTAGGTCTAACGCCCGCATGTCAACACGTGGCGGAGCGTACTGACCGAACTGATCCGTGTTGTTAGGGACGACAATGACTTGGCCGTCGTCCTGCGGACTGGGCTGACTAAGGGCAGCCTCTGCCGACGCTGCCGCATGTCCAACCGTGCCACCGACAACAGCGACAACCCCTGCCGCATAGGCAACTGCGTTCCGAATTCTCATCAGCACGGCCCGCCTGGGTAGTCAAGCTGTGACACTTTCCAACGCCCGTCCGCCATATCGCGAACCATCTGGGCGTGGATGGGGATACGAGGGGAACCGACGGTCTTGCGGTCACCGGTAGTCGCGTCGGCTTGCCCCGAGCGAGATCCGTCCTGGCAGTCCTGCACCGTAGCCCGATCGCCGCGAACATCAACGCTGTTGATTCGCGTGGTGACATCCCCATACGGCTTAACCCCAACCAGCTTGTTTCGGCGCATGGCTTCTAGGGTCGTAGATAGTTGCGGGTCTACCGCGAGCGCAGCCATTGCATCCCGCCACGTGTCCTCCGGAGAATTCGGCACGGCCAGCGACCGCGGCCAAAATTGGGTATAGGCCGCTTCGACAGCCTGCCGCTGATCCTGACCGGATGACGTCAGCGTCGAGGGCGCCTGTGTTGGAGCCGACAACGTGGGCGCGGTCGACGATGTCGGCTCGCCGTCGCCGCCACACCCTGCGGAGACCAGGACGACCATGCCGCTCGAGACGAGGGTTAGCCAACAACGCGGGCCGAGGTTGCTCACAGATTCCTCCCCTAGTGCTTCCGACGCCGTGCCAGACCTCGCCAGCACGGTCACAAGACTGTCTATGCCATGAGGACACTCACCAGCGCTCCGCCGAGCAGTGACGGTCCAGCAGCGAAGTTGGAATTCACGCTCTTGGACGACACCGCGACCACGAGAGCAACCGCTGCGGTAAGCCCGCTGGCGATCAGCAGGCCCCGCAGTAGGCCGTCCCAACCGAACCAACCGAGGAACAGCGCGAGCGCACCGTACAGCGCCGTATCGCCTCCGCCGGTGTGGTCCGGCGCGAAGACCTGGACTAGAGACGCAAGAGCGAACGCGACCACGGCGGACGCGCAGGCGAAACCGAATCTCGACCAAGCTCCGTCCATGAGCGCGATGCCGAGGAACGCCACGGCACAGCCGCCTGCCAGCGCCGTCACCATCGGAAACGGGAGTCGTCGGCACCGGAGATCCGTGAGCGCCAGGCCGCATCCCAGCGCGCAGACCCAGCACCAGACCAGCCAGTTCGGCGTCGTGCCCAGACGAAGCCAGCCGATCCAGCTGCCCGCCGCCGTAGCGACCGACATCGTGGCCGCGACCGCGAACCGTGTACGGGGCCTGGTCACCAGAACCGTGCTCGTCGAGCGCTCCGCAGCGGCAAGCAACGCCGGCCCTGCTGCGAAGCTCCCGACTCCGATTACGTACTCCACGATCGGCACTGTTGGCACTCCCCGGCGAGGTGCGCAAGCACGAGCGAATCGTCATGGCCTCGCCCTCCTTGTCGGTGATGGTGACCGGCTTGGCCCGGCGCGCTCGCCGGCTGCGGGCCGAGCCGGTCACCTACCTCCGTCCCCGGAGCGGAACGTCCGGGCCAGTCCGTTCTAGCTGGTCAGCCCCGACTATCTGCAAGGTAAGTACGTACTGAGCCTTGGCTCAGTACGTTGATCTTCACTCGAACAGTGGACATCGGACCGCATATTTGCACCGGCGCAAGTTCTCTCGTGGTAGGTAGGGGCCGTGACCAATGACTGGGACGTCCCGTACCGCCAAAGCCTGCACGAGGCACTGGCCGTGCTCTCCGGTCAATGGACGGTGGCGGTCTTGGCCACGCTCGCGCTGGGCGAGAGGCGCTACAAGGATCTGATGGCGGAGGTGAACGGCGTCGAGGAGCGCGTCGGATGGGTGTCGCACCCGAAGCCGGTCACGGACAAAGTGCTGACCGACACTCTTCAACGGGCTCGGGACAACGGGCTTGTCGTTCGCCGTGCCGAGGGAAGCCAGATCGGGGGCAGTGTCTGGTACCGGCTCACTCCCAGCGGCAAGGAGCTTCTGCGCGCCCTGCGGCCGTTGGCGACATGGGCACAGCAGAACCGCGACAGCCTGGCGAAAGACGCCTCCCCCAGCACGGACAGGACTTGATCAAGCAGTCGACGTCATCATGCGAACCTGGTTTCGCCCACCGTCCTTCGCGGCGAACAAGGCCAGATCGGCAGCCAGGAGCACATCCTCGAGACTCTTCCCGGTATCCGGGTATAAGGCGGCTCCGATCGACGCACTGAGTGGGTGCTGGTCGCCCGCGGCGTGATCGTGGATCCCGTCGACGCGCAAACCGAAGATGGCCTCGCACGTCCGGTCGGCAATGGCTCTGAGCTCGTCCTGAGTTACGTCGGGAAGAATCACGACGAACTCTTCGCCACCGAACCGACCGCTGCAGTCTTCCCCGCCGACGCTCTGGAGAACCTGGCCGACGGCGCGAAGTGCTCGATCTCCGGCTTGATGACCGAAGGCGTTGTTGATCCGGCGGAAGTGATCCAGGTCGATCATCAGGACACCGACCCTCGTGCCGTTGCGTTCAGCTCGCGCGAACTCAGCTTCAGCGAGGGCGTGCCAGGCGGTCGAGTTCAACAGGCCGGTCTTCGAGTCGATGGTGGCCGCGTGCTCGAATTGTCGGATCAGCACCGACCGGTGCAGCGCGTACAGCGGCACGAAGATCAGCACCACGAGCGTGGGGTGCATGCTGAGCAAGAGAGCGGTCACGACGCCCATGCACAACGTCGCGAGTTCGAGCGCGTTCTCGCTAAACGGTCCGAGGAGCCTCGTAGCCGTCCTGTCGGGACGCACGATCGCGATGGTGATCGCGGCGATCAGCGAGTTGACGGCGAAGTACACGACGACGACCGCGGCGCACGCCAGCGCGTCCGAGCCGTCGAACTCGTGCGTCATGGGCACCAATTGCATCTGCTTGGCGAGCCACCCAGCCACCTGGCAGGACAGGATCACGTTGGCCGCGTTGAAGGCGAACCTCGAGACGAAGGTCCCGGCCACGCCGCGCGAACAACGGAGCCAGAGGTGGACATAGAGAACGACGGCGAGGACGGCGGCGAGAGACGGGGAGAGGATAAGAGCACCAGCGAGCGTCCATACCGACGAGAAATTGACGTGCGGTGTGTCCGCGAAGCGCCGGCGACGCCGTTCGACGCTGCGCGCCAACTCGGCCGCGATCACCCCGAAGGCCATGACGAACAGACAGACGCGGACGTCCGCCCACGCGGGCGGATCAAGAGCCGCGCTGACGCCGACGGCCGCGATCGCGGCCATTTCGATGAACAAGATGAATCCACGCGCATACAGAGAGTGAGACCAAACAGACCAGCCTACGCGTCCGTTCGGGCTATCGCCATGCGCGCTCTGTGACTTCCCCGGCATACTGACCGCACTTCCGTTCCCTTCGGAGGAGGGGCCGGTCTCCGAAGTCGCCGCTTCCTGGCCGGTCGTGCCTCCTCCTTCAGCCGGACGTCCCGGGAGGAGGCCACGATGCGTAACAAGGAAGTCTGATGGTCTTCGCGCTGCCCTATCGGCCTGCGCAGGCTCGTCCTCGGTGACTCTGCCTCGTCGAGGGCGAGCCATCTTCCAGGCCGCTCCGATGGTCACGACCAAGGCCGTGGCCAGCAAGCCGGCCGCAGCGACGGTATAGGTCGGGCCGATGAGTTCGGCGACGACACCGCCGCTCAAGATCGCCACGCCTTGCCCGGCGTAGACGGTGGTGCTGAACCGTCCCATGACACTGCCACGCCGAGAATCAGGCACGAGGGAAACGATCATGGGCTGAAGGCGGATCAAATAGATCGTCGAGAAGACGCCGGATGCCGCCCACAACACGATCGACCACACGATTCCCGGGGCGAACGCGCAAGCAATGAGTGGCACTCCGGCGAGCGCGGCCGGCACTACGACGGCCCGTTGAGTCGGCGTGGTCGAGGTGCTGGTCTTGGCTGCCCACCAGGCCCCGATGACGCTGCCAACAGGATCCGCCGCCATCAAGAGACCGATCGCGACCGCTCCGAGTCCGAGAGCTTCCGCATATGGAGCTGCCAGGCCTTCGGGCACCACGAAGAGCCCGATCAACGCCCCCAAGATGAACGGCGCCGCCAATCTGAAATCGACCCCTCGGGGCTGCGCACCGCCATCAGCCTCGGCCGACGTGCGTTCCTTCGCGGCTCTGCCGGGTCTCACGCCTACTGCGATGATCATTGCGCTGAGTACGAAAGTGAAGGCATCGAAGACGAGGGCGCCGGACGGGCCGAGCACGCCGACCAAAATCCCGCCGAAGCCGAAGCCCACAACCTGAGCGATCTGGACCGTCATTTGGCGAAGGGCGAGGCCAGGTTGATACCGCTCACCTCCCAGCACGTCCGGCAAGAGCGCCAGCTGGGCCGCTTTGAACGGCGCCGAGGCCATGGTCAGCAGACCGACCAACGCCCAAAGCAGCCAGAGCGGCATACCGGGGACGGCCATCGCCGCGGCCAGTCCCGCACGCACCAGGTCGGTCAGCACGAGAACACGTTTGCGCGGGAATCTGTCGGCCAATCCGGACAAGAGAAATCCGCCGAGAACGGCAGGAACGAAGGTGAGCGCATAAGTCAGCGCTGTGAGCACAGCCGACGATGTCCGGTCGAAGACCAGAACCGCCAGAGCCACCCTCGCAAGCTGATCACCGAGGATCGAAACACCTTCGGCCGACCACAGCGCACGAAACTCGCCGACTCTCAATGAGTCGACAAAGCCCGCCCCTCCCACACGCCGCACTTGGTCCCTCCAACCGCGCGGTTGTGCCTATCCAGTCGCCTTAACGGCGTCACACGTCTGGACCAGCCACGGTATGCCCGGAGAGTCGCCATCTGGATACCATCGGCGAACTTTCACCCGATCGCAGGCACCCTGTCACCCATCGTGAGCGCGAGGTTGATCGGCTACAAAGGACCGGCGCCAGTTCGTCTGCCGATGCGGAAGGCACGATTGATTTCGGCCAGTTCCGCCGATAGCAAACGGCACGATTCGCAAGCACTGAGGTGCTCCTCAACCTGGCTGGCCTCGCGCTTCAGCAAGCCGTCCCGGGTCCAAGCCCCGAGGCGTTTGACCGTGGGAGCGCATCGTTTCGCGTTGTCGACAGCCAAATGGGCCTGAAGATAACCTTGACGAAGGCCTTCTCGTGCTCGGTAAGCCAAAGCCGAGACACCACTGGCTGTGAGCCCTAGTTCGGGCGCGATATCCGCGGGCGCCCTACCTTCGATTTCGGTGCGCCAGAGGACGTCTTGCCACCGCGCAGGCAACCGCGCGAACGCCCTGGCCGCAAAGCCTCGCTCCAGGCCGGCTATCGCCGTATCGCTGAAGGGCACGCTAACCAGCACAGGATCGACAGTCGCCGTGATGTCCTCCGACAGCTCGACTTTCCGATCTCTACGCGTCTTCTTATAGGCGGTGTAACGCAGCGCCGTGAGCAGGTACGAGCGAAAAGCGGTGCTAGGGCCTCGGCCAGAACGAATTATCTTGAGAACCTTGCTGAACGCCTCGGCCACCAAATCGTCAGCCTCGAAGCTCGAACGAGCAAGCTGCCGGGCCAGGTTCTGAGCCGACGCGACATGCCGCTCGTAGAGTTCGCCATACGCCGTAATGTCTCCGTTCCGGACCGCGAAAATCAGCCGGGAGTCGCTTCTCTCCGGAACTTCGCCGATCGACGCCCGAGCCCCTGAACTGCTACCGCGCGTACAGCAAACACGCCTACGCCAGCCGCCCTTCTCGCCAGAACGATCAATAAGTTGAACCACGTCTGCGTACCCCAATTCCGTTCTGTGTCAACAAAAGCGCGTTTCTGCCTGCCTGCTATCAGGGCGGCGAATCGCCAGGTTCAGCAAGCTCGTGTCGTCCCGGCCCGGACGAGTCGAGCAAGGAGACAGCGAAGGCCGGGAAGAGAGCAGCCATGGCGCGCACGCAGCACAGCGGGCACAAGGTGTCCGGGACCGGTGGCCGCTGTTCCCAGATCTCTTCGATCGGAAGTCCGCATAGCCCGAAGCACTCGTCGTTCGGCCAGACGACGTGGACACGACCGGCATAACGGTCCGCGGTCCCGCCCTGCTGGTTGGTACCCCAGAAAAGTAATGGCTGCACCTGCGTCTGCTGCATGGTTCACCGAACCCACGCGGTTCGACGGACATATTGGTGACACCCAGCCGCCTGAGCCCACGAAATCAGCGAAGGCATCACCGTTGATCTTTCCTTCCATGGCGCCGCTTTCGTGCGCGAAAGAGCGGCAGAAGTTGGAACCGGTGGCCCGATCCGGGTCGGGGGCCACATCGGGCCACCGGAGTTGCAAAGCGCCCGCGGTGCCGCGGGAGCAGGTCTGTCACCGAGCGACGGACGTCGCCATCGCTCTTGTGGTGGCGATTACCGCGGACTGAGGTGGGAAGTCACCTCGCGCCGTCGGCTTGCACTCCCAGCGCCAGAGATCGAGCCGTTCGTCGTCCGGAGATGGCAGGACGACGTGGTCTCCCAAGGGAGCGACGGACGCACCGAACCGGAGCAAATCGGCGAAGACAGTCTCGTTCGGCTTATGGCCGGGCCCGGTGATGAACGTCCACCGCTCGGTATGGGGCCGCTCGATCACAGGTCCTGCAAGCATTCGAACGCGCAGACCTGCGAGCACTCGGCGACCAAGGTCGCGGGGCATGCTGACTGCGCCGAACAACCCTCCCATGGGAAGGAGGATCCGCCGCGCGAAGGGATCAACGGCAGCAGGCAGGCAATACTCGTTGCGATAGAAGGCGCACCGCTCTTCCGGAGTTGAGCCCGAACGTGTAGCTGGGCCGCCAGGCGTCGAAGTTGTCACCGCAAGCCACCTCCTTCTGCACAGGGGCGGTCAGAGAGCGCGGGTCGCTCGTTGCTGACGGATTGCCGTGGGCTGCGCGGCCGGGCGACGAGGTGCTCGAAACCCCGGGAGGCGAGGGTCGAGTCCGACGTCGTCAGCGGTGCCTCGGGGGCTGGGCGCGATGGCAAATGACGACAGCGCTGAATCCGGCGCTTCTCAGCCACGTACCACCAGCCGACACCGACTCCGACCACGCAGCCCACTAGAAGAAGGAGCGCCACTGCGATCGCCACCCCAGACCCCCTGGACATTTCAACGGGGGCTTCTAAGGCACTGGGGAGAACCGCGGCCGTCGCAGCGGCGATGTTAACTTGTGTACACATCGCTTCACGCTCCTTCGGGACCTGGTGTTACCTGCCCTGCCTCTCGACTGTAACTTGTGTACTCAAATTAACTAGCCCACCGAATGAGTGAATTGCGGATACGCTCCGCGACAGGACACCCTGTGGAGGTGAAGGACTCCGTGACGCAACACCTGCAGTTGCCGCCGCCCGTCATGAAGGTCGTCCTCGGCAACCAGCTGGCCAGGCTGCGGGAAGCCGCTCATGCGACGCAAGACGACGCGGCGACGGTTCTGGGCTGCACTCAACAGAAGATCGCTCATATCGAAAGTGGCAGCGGGATCAAGCTGATCGAGCTCAACGCGCTTCTCGACCGCTATGACGCGAACGAGTCAGACCGGGTCTACACGCGAGACCTTCAAGCCGAGAGCAACCGCCGAACCAAGCGCGGCGCCTTCAGCACCAGGTTCCGCCAGTACCTGCGGCTGCTGGTCGACATGGAACCGAGCTGCACCAGGTACTCCTCATACCAAGCGCTCGTCGTCCACGGACTTCTGCAGACGGAGGACTACATGCGCACGAACGCGCGTGCCTGGCGACCTTCGCTGACTTCCGAGGAGATCGACAAGTACGCCGCCAATCGGCTGGCGCGGCAACGAGTGCTGGACAACACCGACCAGCAGTTCTGGTTCATCCTCGACGAGGCCGCGCTCCATCGGACCGAAGGCGGTCCGGTCATGAAGGCGCAGATCGCGAAGCTCATAGAGGCCATCGATCGCCCGAACATCGAACTGCAGATCGTGCCGTTCGCCGCTGGCTACTACATGGGCCAAGGGCACGACTACACCATCTTCGGTTACGACACGAACCCTGCGGTTGACATCATCTATCTCGAGCAACACGACGGCGGCGAATACGTCGACAACAGCAAGCGGACGGCGCGGTACCTGACGCTCTGGGATCACCAGAAGGCAGCTGCCAGCGGGCCAGAGCAGACGCGCCGCACCTTGCTCGACATCGCTTCGTCGCTGTAGCCGGTTGCGGCCTCGTCGAGAGCAGAAGGGCACGAGCAGGTAGATGGACATCCAAGACGCCCATAAAGACCACCTCGATACCGATTTCAAGGAGTGGCACAAGTCCCCCCTGAGCAATCCGCCGGACAACCAGTGCGTCGAGGTCTCGATCACCAAGGACGCCGTGGGCCTCAGGGACAGTCGGAACCCGGACGGCTTCGTGCTGGTCTTCGATCACGGTGAGTGGGAGGCGTTCGTCGGCGGCGTGGCCAACGGAAGCTTCCGGTTGCCGAGGCCGAGCTGATACCTGGCCGTAGATCCGCGGAGAACGGGCCAGATTCGGCCCGTTCTCCGAAGACCTCGGGCCTACGGTTTCGACGCCATCCGTTCCGCGAGGTTCGCGGCGACGTCGGCGAACGCGACCTGGCTCTGTTCGCCGGACTCCATGTCCCGCACGGTGACCGTCCCCCGTTCCTGCTCGTCCGGACCGTAGAGCAAGACCCAGCGGGAACGCTGCTCGTTGGCCCACTTCATCTGCTTCGCCAGCTTGCCGGAGGAGCCAAGGTAGACGGCCGTGCGCAACCCGCGGGCGCGGAGCTGGCCGGCCAAGCTCACGATCTCCCGTTCCGAGCCAAGGACGGTCAGGGCGACGTCGAGGCCCTGTTCCATCGGGGCTTCGGCCTCCTGGATCGCGAGGATGCGTTCCAGGCCGATCGAACCGCCGCAGGCCGGCATGTCCGGCCCGCCGAGCTTGGCGACCAGCTGGTCGTAGCGGCCTCCTGACGCGATCGAGCCGGGATACCCCGCTGCGGAGACTTCCCAGATGGGACCTGTGTAGTAGTCCAAGCCGCGCACCATGCGCGGGGTGAACCGGACACGGCCTGCCGGGAGATCCTCGGTCAAGGCGAGCAAGCGGTCGACCTCGGCCAGTCCGGCGCGGCCCCGCTCGGTGGCGCCAAGCTGCTGGCGCACCCGCTCGCTGTCCGGGGCGATCACGTCAGCGACCAAACTCTCGGCGACGGTCGCGGTCAAGCCGCGTTCGACCAGCTCGGCGATCACGGCCTCTGGGGCGGCCTTGTCCAGCTTGTCCAGTGAGCCGAGCACGCGCGTGCCCAGCTCGTCCGGGATGCCGTAGGCCTCCAGTAGACCTGCCAGGGCCAGCCGGGAGTTGAGCTGGAAGACGAACTCCTTGACGCCGAGTGCCTCGAGTCCGCTGTTGATCGCCCACACGATCTCGGCGTCGGCCAACGGAGACCCCGAGCCGAAGATGTCGATGTCGCATTGGACAAACTCACGGAATCGTCCGCGGGCGGCGCGATCCGCCCTCCACACGTTGTCGATGACGTACCGCTTGAACGGCAGCGACAACCGGCTCCCATGAGTGACCACCGCGCGGACGGCCGGGACGGTGTGGTCATAACGCAGGGCCAGGTCGGCTTCTCCGGTGGCCTCGTGGACACCGCGCTTGAGGATCTTGAAGATGAGGCTGCTCGCCTCCTCCCCGAGTTTCCCGGCGAAGACCTCGAGCCGCTCGAACACAGGCGTGGTCAAGGGCTGGAAACCATGATGCTCGAAGATCGTGCTCACCCGGTCGAATGCGAGCTTCCGGCGACGGACCTCGTCGCCCACGAAGTCGCGGGTACCTGATGGTGGCTCGACCTTCGCCATGAACCAGCCCTTCACACGTAGTGGATTGAGTGGTCATTCTCGCCGAACACCCGACCTGGTGACGGGACCGGCCCCAGTCAGAATGCTTCGTGCCAGTCCCCGAAGAACTCCCGCAGCAGGCCGAGCACCTGTCGCTCGCTGTTCTCGTCGCTGAGTCCGGTCCGCATCATCGGCGTGCCCTCGATCGGGTTCAGCGGTTCCCAGCCGCCGACGTCGTTCATGAGCTTCGAGACACCTTTGAGCAGGGACAACGACAGCTGCGGGTTGAGCGCGTCGAGAGCATGCGCCAGGACGTAGATCGCCGACCGCTGCGGTGTCGTGGAGTCCACCCGTTCCCGGTAGTTGCTCGCGCTGTAGCGCGGATAGCAGGCGTCCAGCAGGTACTTCGGGATCTCCCACAGCGGGAACAAGCAGTCCACCGTGCCCATCCGCCGAACCGGATACGGGAGGGGCTTACGGCCGTTGAATAGACAGAACAGGAGCTCGGCCGCCAGGTCCTCCCGGTTGTAGCCGACCGCCAGAGAGCGGGCTCCCCGATCCGTGCACAGGCGCCGGCCGACCAGGTTCACGAAGAACGTCCCGAAGAAGTGCACGGTGTCCGGGCCGAAATCCCTCCTGAACGACTCCCACAGCTCCGCCGGGGACTTCGTCATGCCGAGCAGATCTGCCATGTCCTGCGCGTACAGGACCACATGCTCGAACCCCGCGCTCTCGCACAGCTCCCGAGCACGATCGACCGCGGACTCCGGCCACAAAGGCTCCATCGCCAGCGTGAAGCAGACGACGTTCCCGGCCGACTGCCCGGTCGTGGAAACGAACTGCTTGAGTCCGTTCACCAAGGTATTGCTGTCCCCACCGCCGGAGATCCCGGCCAGGATCGGACCGGTGACTTCGTACTGGGCAAGGAAGTGCCCGATCCTGCTCGCCACTATCTCCCGCAACGTCGTTTCGTCGACCAGATACGCCCGGGCCATCGGCTCGTGACTGCCCACGTCGAGGTCGGGCAGGGCGACGACCGGACTCTCGTCGTGGGCGACGAGTTCGACTTGAGGGGCTCGAAGCGTCGTGATGTCGGTGTTCCGGATGCACCGCAGCACGACCCGGTGAGCCGCCGGCACCTCGTTCAGCACCGTCGTCATCGGCGTTGGCCGCAATCCCTCTTGATCGTCGACGACATAGGCTTGAAACAACGACGGCGGCAACTGGTTCGCCAACAGCATGTCCGCCAGCGACCAGGTCTCAGGTGGCTTGAGGGACCGCGGGCCGGCAGTGAACTCCAAGCTGACACGTTGCCGATCAATAGTCATCAGAAGAACGTCCTCCCAGCTCGCGGTCCCATCGCCCTACAGGTGCGCGGTCAGCGCGACCGGCGTCATGAACTCCTCGAGGCGCGACGGCGTCATCCGATCCAGACCGTTCCGGACGGGAATCGTCTCGGCGACCAGGGCCGCCAGCTCGGTCACTTCAAGCCGCTCGTCTGACGCAGCGACCGCCTCCGACTGGGTAACAAGGGATGCAGGCACAGCAGGACCTCCAATGGGCTCGGGAAAGCTCGACTCCATCGAAGGTAATGAGGCGATCACCACCTGTGAACACTGCGCAGTTGAAGCGAAATCAGTACGTCGGTGAGGCTTACGGCAAAGCACGCCAACCGGGCCAAGGGCGCTCTCCGTGCTTGCCCTGGAGACATTCGAGACGCCATACCGCCTGCTCCTGTGCCGTACGGTTCTGCGCTGCGACTTGCACCGCCATGCACGTCATCCGGAACTCACGGATGTCTCTGAACAGATCGAAACCGTCCCACTGACTCACGTCGTGTCCGTAGGTGGCGCAGAAGCCGTCATATTCTTCCCGGCTTATCCAAGCGAAGGATCGGTACTTGATCGCCGTGTGCACGAGGTCCCATTCGGGCGGACCGATCGCGGCCCGCTCGAGGTCGAGGAAGACGACGCGATCATCGGCGGTCGACACGACGTTGCCCACCCAGGCGTCGCCGTGTACGACACACCATGGCAAGCCGTCTGGACGACGGACCCAGCGGTCTTTGAGATCTCCGAGCAAGTCCCGCATCCAGTCCCGGTCCGACGAGTTGAGCGTCGTTGCCCGGTCGATCCGCTCGGCCAACCTCACGAAGGGCTGGATCTCGGAGAGTTCGAAGGTTCGGGGCGGGTCGGCATCATGGAGCCGCCGGAGCGCCTTGGCGACTTCTACGGGCGTTCCATGTTTGTGCGGCGGCAGTTCTCGCCAGAACGTCACCGCGTGGCCATCCACGACCACAGGCTGGTCTTGAGGGCCCGCCAGCTCGACAGCTGGGATGTGCGCCTCCTCCAGCCATCGAGCGACCTCGACCTCCTTGCGAGCTGAGGCGACCTGGCCGGTACGGGCGATTCGGGCGACCAGGCCGTGCGCCACGCTGATGATCGCGTTTTCGCCAAGGCGGATGACCTCTGCGTTCGACGTATCCAGTCCCGCGGTCGCGCACGCGCGTGTCAGCAGATTCAGGGCGTCCTGTTCGTCTGTCAGCTCGGTCACGCGACCCCGAGCCGATCACCGATTCCACTCTGCAGCTCAGCCACTTCGGACACTCGCCGGTGATCGTGTGCGAATGTGCGCAGCTCCCGCAGGTCGTCGGCGGCTCGTTTCGATGTAATCGTGCCTGCCTCCTGCAAGGCCCGGGTCCCGATCTGGGCCGCTTCAACAGGATCGCCCGCGCGCATCGTCAGCGAGGCCAGCTTGATCCCGGAGATAGCGCGCGACCGCGCGTACGGTTCAGAATGGCCGGCGACGGCGAGCGCGAGGCGATCGCGTGCCTCACCGACGAAACGCCCGTCGACAGCGAGATCGAAAAGAGCGTGGCCGGTGTCGCCAGCATGCTGAGCTTCGTCGTAGTACCGCATCCAGACAGGGTCGTTGTCAGGCGAGACATTGGCGAACTGCTCATCCGCGAGGCCCACCGTGTATGCGGCTTCAGAGACCCGGTGGAGCTTGGCGAGTGCTCGAGCGCGCGCGGTCAGCAGCATGGCTCGTTCGGATGCCGTGAGCCTGTCAGCACGGACCATGGCCAGCTCGACCAGCGTCAATCCGGCGTCGGGATCTCCACACCAAATTTCTTGCCTGGCCATACTGGACAACACCTTCGCGCGAAGATGCCAGTCGTTGGCTTCCTCGGCACAACCACGAGCGAACTCGAACATCCGGCGAGCGTCGTCGTGGGCGTAGGCATCGAACGCCATGAAGGCCGCGGTGTGGCCGAGAAATCCGACAGCTGAGTGCAGGTCGCTGTGGAGTCGCTCGCTGTATCGCGCGTTGAGAAGGCCGGCGGAGTACCGCAGCTGGGCTGCGACGGCTTCACGAACCAGACCGCCCCCATACGTATGGTCCCAGGTGCCGAAGAGCTGCGCGGCCGTCCGGACCTCTTCGATCTCCTTTTGGCCGACGACGGAGGGAACCGGTGTCGGCTGCCGCGTCAGCAGCGCCTCACCCAGCGGGGCCACCACGGCTCCGGCCGTGACCCCCAGAGCGGCACGCAAGAAGTCGGAGCGTTTCACGGTGTCCAGGCTAGCCAGCCGCGACCGCGACCGGCGAAAGCCGAGTTCGGCGTCCGTCGCGACGCCGAGCACAGCGCGAAGTCCGTCTCGGTAGTCCGCCTGCGGCCACCTGATCGCCCCGCGTTCAAGCTTGCCGATGTAGTTGCCATCGAGCTCGATCGTCCGGTTCAGATGATCATGCACCCAGGCATTGACCTGCTCGGCAAGCTCAGCCCGGCTCAGGAACTCGCCTGGCACTTGCGCCGATTCCGTGCGCATTCGAAGTTGCCGAAGTTGATCGTTCGGTCCAGACACGACCGCCTCCCCGGAGTGCTCGTCTCTCGTGATGATCGCACAGTAATCGGCCCATTACTCCTTTGAACTCTCCCTGTAAACCTCCCCCGATCCTCCCCTTGACATCCCAGGCATCCGGCGTTCCGCCAGGTGGCAACTCGAAACCAGGGTGGACGTATGACCACTCCGAGGACAAGAGCGATGGGTGAACAGCCGACCTGCACCCTGCTGACGCCTGCCTTCGAGCGGGGAGCGGACACGGGGCGTCGGCAGGATGGGATGCAGCCGTGCCCGCGGGCCTTGTCCTTGGCGGGCATATGAGCGCGCCCGAAGCGGAGCGCCGAGCAGTTGAGGAGTTCCCGGTACTGCGTAAGCTGATCGATCTTCGAAGTACCGCCCAGTGGTCCTTCTTCCCTGTCGTCACGGCGAGCGAAGTCACCGAGATCCGCGGAGTACGTGCCTGGGTGTACGGATGGGCCGACGCGCTTTTGGTTCGCTACAGCAGCGATGCTGCCGCGCTTCGGGTAAATCCCGACGACGAGATCGTCTGGCAGCAGGACGGCGGCCTCGCGGACATTGTGGACCGATTGAACGAACTGCCGCCCCCGGAATCTTCCCGGGCGCCCTCCCTCGCCATTGCCCACGCGGGCCGGCTCCTCTGGACACCAGGTCGAAGTCTGTAGCAACGCAGCGTTCGCGTTCACTTTCGCGCTGTCGTACGGACTCATCGAGAGGATCAATGTTCACCAGCGGAAACTCCTCGTCGACGCACTGCGCCGAGGCCCAACGACCAGACATTCAGGTGCCGAGCAGGACGCGTCCGACGTTCGACCTTGACTGGGCATTGGTGAACCTTCCGTCCCGCGAGGTACGAGCACACCACGTCTACGGCCCCCAATTACAGAAACGTGTTGCACGGGAGTACGAGCGCGACTACAACCTCACCGCGGCGAAACTCGCGAAGACTTACGGGACGTCGCCCTCATGGATACAGAGGGCAATTGAAAAGTCTGGCGTCGAACTCCGTCCCAAAGGAGCTAGACGCAAGCCCAGACCATACACCGACGCGCAACTACGAGCCGAGTACGAAATAGACCAGAAATCAGTTCTGGCCATTGCACAGAAGCACTCTGTCGGGCTCAACCTGGTATATCGCGATATGACCAGGCTGCAAATACCGCTTCGCAGCGTCAGAGAGCAGCGACGGTTGGATCAATCATGAACTGACACCCTGCGCACGTTCGGGCAGCAAAAGGAAAGACAGCTATGAGCAAAGATGACCCATCCCTCCCAAGCCGACTTCTCGGCAGCGAGCTACGTCGCATACGGAAGCGCGCAAAGTATCAAGCAGTCGACATTAGCCGCATGACCGGCATCGGGTCATCAAGCATTTCGAGACTTGAGAAGGGCGCCCGAAGCCTGGACAGTTTCGAGGTAGCGTTTATTCTCGGACTCATCAAAGCAACACCCAGGGAATTCTCAGACGCCATGGCCCTGACAGGGCTTGCATCCTCAAAGACCTGCACATTAAGGCACCCTGCAAGGTTCCCCGATCAAGTCGGCCCGCTGCTCGCGCTCGAGGAGCAAGCGGCGAACGCGATGATCTTCGACCCTGCCGGAGTACCAGACCTTCTCCAGACGGAGTCGTACATTCAAGCTGAACTCTCGATACTCAACACGCCTGTTTGCAACCATGAGCCCTTGCTTGAAGCACGAAAGCTCCGTCAGCGACGGTTCTCCAACGTCAACGGCATGCAAGCAACCTTCTATCTCGATGAGCGAAGCTTGTATCGTCATTCAAATGTCGCTTCGATGATGCGAGACCAGGTATTACACCTGACATTCATGGCATCGACTTCGCAATGTCACATCAGGATCGTGCCTGCCGAGATTCCCGTTCCAGCCATGCCCGGGACAGTAGGGCTTTTTGAAGACCCCGAACTCCCCACGCTTACGAAGGTCGAAACCCCCTTCGCGACCATATTTTCCCAGAACGAAAGCGATGTCCGGTACTGCAGCCAGGAGTTCAAGAAGCTCCAAAACTACGCGCTGGACGAAGACGAATCAATCGTATGGATGACCACACTGGCCGATAATCTCCAGCCGCTTACAGCCGATTGAGCCACACTCGACGTTGCAGCCAAGCCGGAAGCCGGCTTACGCGACCCCAGCTCGCCTCAGTGAGGTTTCGAACACTCACCAGCAAGAATGTCGCCGCGCCGCCAGGCTGGGGCGCAGCGGGCGCGGCCCGTCTCTGTCTCCATCGTCGAACGGCGCAGTCTCCGTCGCAGCCCTTCCGCCGCCCTCAACGTCCTCTAGCGAAACCCTCGGAGGACGTCAGGTCTGGGTAACCGTCCGGAGCGCCCACCACCCGTTCACCGATGACGTGGACTTCGAAACGCCGGAGGTCGTAGCCTCCGGCTTCCCACGCCATGTCACTTGTCTCGACGCGCCACTCACGCCCGGTGACACGCTCCCGCACCAGCCAGCTCAGCCCGCCCACCTCCTTGACCTGCACGTCACGCTGCGCTTGACCACGAAACCTAGCACGACAATAGAACATATGTTCGCATCCCGGTTCGGGAGGGCGGCCCGCCGACGGACACCTCGGCGGCCCGACATGCTCGAAGGCTGACGGAAAACATGACACCCAGCGCCGGATCCCTCTGACGCTAAGTCCCCCGGGGCGCGACGTCGTCTTCAGCCATGGTGACGTGCCATTCCGCGCGAGCAAGGAGCTCGTCGAAGGTCACGACTTCGGGTTCGTGGAGCTGTCGCCGATACAGCTCGAAGGAGCGGATGCGGTCGCGATGATGCCCGCCGTCGCGCCCGAGGAGTTGGTCAAGGGAACCGATGACCAGGAAGGCCCGGGGCTTGAGCATGTAGGTGAACCCGCCTGGCACATCCGAGCCGTCAGGAGCGACGTCACCGAGGCGTTCACCGATCTCGTTCACCGCTCGATGCACCGTGCCCTGCACCTGTGCCACCCCGCCTGCCAACTCGTCGGAGGGCGGCCAGCACCCTGACCTGTACTCGGTGGCGGACAGCAGTGCGGTGCGATGGGTCTTGATCTCGGCGAACACCATCGACTTGATCCGGCCGGAGGTACGGAGCAGCGCGTCGGCCCGCTTACCCACACTTACGACCGATGCGCCGGCGACGACCTGTTCCAGCTTCTGGTCACTCCATGACGTGAGCAACTGGCCGGCGAGCGGCACTCCGAGTATCCACGGATTGTCTTCGAAGAACCGTTGCCACACTGCCTCCCGCCGTGTCCCAGGTGCTTGCTCGACCTCGGCGTCGAAATAGTCGTCGTCACTCAGCAGGCGTCGGAACTTCTGTAGCTGACCGCAGCGATGCGACAACGCGATCACATCGCGCGCGGACTCGTCGTCGGAGATCAACTGCCGCAGCTGCGATGGGTCTTCGCGGTAGATCCGCGTCAACGACTCCGGATTGGCGAACAGCTCCCGTACCAGGGAGTCATCAACCCGTACGGATTGCTCACCGTCGACCGGGATGCACTCGAGGGTGCGCAGCAACTCCACCAGCCGTCCCGCCTCCGGCTGCCTCAGGTTCAGCCTCGTCTCCACTTTTCCCTGACCTTTGACCGGCACCCGCTGCACCCAGAGCTCACGAACATTGCCAGCTTCCCGCGCAATCAGCAGCTTGACCTGATACCGGCCAGCCGGCGACTCGGAGACCAGCCACTGCTCTCCATCAAGTTCCGCAGTTGTCTCTACCTCGGGATCGAACACCTTGTACACGAACCGGGCAGGTTGACCGTTGTCTGCGGAATTCGGCCATGAGATCGGGAAGCTGGCCGACGCGTAAGTCCTGCTTGGAAGCCTGCCCTGCGCGTACATCGTCTCGTCGACGTCTTCGCCCCACGGGTCCACATCCACTAGTCGCACCCCGCTCTCTGCCCGGCCTCGAGTGACCTCTGGCGACCGCTAGACCATTGCCCACAGGGGTCGGCGGCCCGCTACCCGCCGTTACGGCGGTTACTTCACCGAGACCAGATGTGCGACAGCGAGACCGGAGCTGATGGAGGACAGGGCCCGGCTCGTGTCGCTGACCCACGTGCCGACCAACGGCGGCCTGGTCAACAGCCGGCCGAGGTCGGCAGGGTGACCCGCGCGACCGGCGTCCTGCATCTGCTCAAAACATTCCCGACGCGTCGTCATCACCGCATCCACCAGCCCTCGGCAGGGATCACGTCGACTGCCAGGGTCTGTCACCAGAATAGGCGGAGTAGCTGCCTCATCGGGCTCACTGGACTGGAAGTAGGGCATCCCGGATCGCCTTGTTTCGGCTGTGTCGCGCTTAGGAGCTTGGCGGCAGGTAGCCGTGGAGGAAGGCGTGTACTCCGGCGGTGATGAGTTCGTTCTTCTCGGTGTCGTCGAGGGGCGGGAGCCCGGTGTGGGCTCGGCTGTTGACTTCGCCGAGGACGAGCCAGATGTAGTGATTCGCGGCGCGCTGTGGGTTGTCGAGCTGGAGCAGGCCGCGGTCGGCCAGGTGCTGGAAGTGGCGGGCGAGGGCGTCTTCGGTGCGTCGTGGGCCGTTGTCGTGCCAGGCGGCGAGCAGGGCGCTGGGGAGGTTGGTGGACTCGGCGGTGAGGTGGCGGACCATGGCGAAGTGGTCCGCGAAGTCCGGTCGCGGCGTGACCCAGTCAGTGCCGAGCTGGACGAGAGCGGCCTGCAGGTCCGTCACGTGGTCGAGATGGCGTTGCATGATCTCGGCGAGCGCGGCGGTCACGTGGTGCGCGCTGTCCTGGACCACGGTGGCGCAGAGGTGTTCTTTGCCGGCGAAGTGGTTGTAAATCGTGCGGGTGGAGACCTCAGCATCCGCAGCGATCGTCTCGATGCTCGCGCGGAGGTAGCCGTCGCGGCCGAACACGGTGCGCGCGGCTCCGAGGATCGCGTCGCGTTTGGCGACACGTCCTCGCGCCTGGCGTACAGCATCGTCCTGATCGGTCATGACACCTCAAAGTGCAATCGCTGTTGTACAAACTTGCCATGCCGATTGTACTTTGGTGGGTATGGGGTCAGGACTGGGGATCGGGAAGCCGTCCGACGTCGGCGTGCGCACCCGTTGGGGCGCGGTGGGGTTGCTGGCGGTGGCATCGTTGATCGTGGGGAGCGAAGTCAGTCTGGCCGGGTTCGCGCTTCCCTTGGTCGGCACGGAGTTCGGGGTCGGCGCCGGGGCGACGGCATGGGTGCTGCTGGCGTATTCGTTGCCGATGGCGGCGTTGGCGATTCCGGCCGGGCGGTGGGTGGACCGGGCCGCGCCTCGGCAGGTGTTCCTGCTGTCGCTGGCGGCGGTCGGCGTGACTGGGGTGGTGTCGGCGGTGGCGCCGTGGTGGTGGCTCGTGCTGGCGAGCAGGGCACTGCAGGGGGTGGCGGCGGCGGCGTATCTGGCGGTCTACCTGCCTCTGGTGACGGCGACGGTGCGAGAGAATCAGCGGGGCCGCGCGTTGAGCGTGATCGCCACGGTGATGATGATCGGCAGCATGGCGGTCGCGCCGCTGGGCGGGCTGGTCGCCGAGGCCTGGGGATGGCGTGGGCTGTTCGTGGCGAAGGTTCCCCTGTTGATGCTACTGATCGGCCTCGGCCGCCTAGGCCTCCCCCGCGATCCGGAGCGCGGGGGTCACGCGTTGCCGGTGCCCGACCGTTCCCTTTTGGGCGATGCCGCCCTGGTGGGCGTGGCGGTGACGGCCGGGCTGCTGGCCGTGGAACAAGGCACGGACCGGTGGTGGCTCGGGGCCGGTCTCGCCGTGATCGCCGTTGTCGCCGCGGCGTGGTGGTGCCGGCTGCGCACCTCCCGTCCCGTGCTCGTCTTGGTGCGGCGGCGGACCTTCGGCTTCCCGGTGGTGTCGCTGATGATGATGGCCTCGGCCGGCGGTCTGGTGGGATTCTCGCTGCCGTTCCTGATCTCCGAGGTCTGGCGACGCGGACCGGAGGTGCTGGGCGTGGCGATCCTGGTCTTCGTCGCGACGGCATCGGTCGTGTCACCGCTGGCCGGTGTGCTGGCCGACCGGTGTGGGGCACGGCCGGTCGCGGCGGTCGGCGTGACGATCACGGTGGCGGGCATGCTGACCATGCTCAGCGTGGACGGCGCCACCGATATCGGCGGGCTGAGTTGGCGGATGGTCGTGATCGGGGTCGGAATGGCGCTGGCCAACTCGCCGATCATGACGCTGATCCTCGCCGCCGCACCAGCCGACCAGACCGGCACCGCCGGCGGCGTCGCCAATCTGGGGCGCACCCTCGGCAGCACGATCGGCCCGGCCGCTGCCGCGATGGCCTGGAGCCTCACCGGCGGTGGCCTCGGCGGATTCTATGCCGGAGTCGTGGCACTCTCGATCCTGGTGCTGACCGGGTTCGCCACGCTGCTCGCCGCCCGTGCCAGCACGGCAAGGGGCCGGGCGGCTGCGTCCTGACTCAGTGAAACCGGTGGAGACCGAGCGGTTGTCGGTCGGTCCGAAGCTGGTGCCGCAGCATTTCGTAGGTCGCGGCTCGGCTCAGGTCTTTCGTGCGGGGGCGGGTGGGCAGTCTGTCCAGCACTTCGTCCGGATCGCAAACCCGCACGGGCACCCCGAAAAGGTTCAACCTGGTCGCTCCGAGTCGCAGCCGGCCGTGGGTTCCGGTGATCTCCGGTGGCACGTCGAGCATGCCCAGCCGTGTGACGAACAGGTGGTCCAGCTGCTGCAGGGTCGGTGGTTCGGGCAGCCAGGCACGACACTGCTCCACGCTGGGGCTGTCGGCCCAGTCCGGGAAGTAGGCCGGTACTGCGTCGAGCTCCACCAGCAACGCAGCGAGACGGCGCAGATTCGCCGGTTCCGGAGACGGAACCACGTCGAGGTCGTTGGGTTCGAGGTCGGCACCGTACACAGCCAGCACCGTGGACCCGCTGAGCACCCAATCGATCTCGCGATCGTGCAGCGACCTCAGCAACTCCGGCATCCGGAGCGACGGTCGAGCCAGTGGATCCAGCACGTTCACCACACTAGCCGGGCGGGCGCGGCACCACCCCGGAGATTTCGCGTAGCCGGTAATTCCGTTGCCCTGCCAGGAATACCGGTGTGAGATGAGAATTCCGCAGGCACCAGACTTCGAGGAGACGCCCCGTGGCCGCCGGGTTCCCCGTGATCAACCGCCCCGAGCTGAAGACCGTTCTGGTCTCCACCCACGACGTGGACACCGCGGACCATCAACGAGTCACAGCCGATTCCCTTGTCGCAGCATGGAAGGAGAGTCCGTGGCCGCCGGATGTCCTGTCCTGGAGCTGTTTTGTCAGCACGGATGGCGCGCATGTTCTGAGCTACACGCAAAGCACGGCCGACCATCCGCACGCCGCGCTACCCGGCCTGAGCGGCACCAGCGAGCAGCCGACCGTGTACCGGTTGTACCGCAGCCTCATCACCGCGGAGGAAACGCGGGTTCCAGGCTGTTTGGTGACCGCGTTGTTCGCCACCGACGGCCCGCGCCGGCAGCGCGAATTCGTCGACACGCTACTCGCCGCCCTACCCGAGGACGAGGGCCATCCCGGTGCCATCTCGGCGCATTTCCACCTCAGCGTCGACGGTGCCCACCTGCTCAACTACACCGAATGGACCTCGCAGGACGCACACAGCGAGGCCGCGGCCAGCGGCGCCCACGACGAGCTTCACGACCTCTTCGCCAACACCCCAGGAGTGCGCCCACTCGGCGGTCGGCGCTACCACCTCCACCACAGCCGGTCGGCTACCGGATGACGCCGTCTCGTTGTGACGGCAGGGTGTAGGCGAGCGCGGCCACGATGACCATGAGTGCCGCGATCACCACGAACGCGCGGCTGTAGGCGGCGGAAAGCGCTTCGGGGGTCGAGGTGTGGTTGCCCGCGACGGTGACCAGGACGGCCAGGCCGAGCGCACCTCCGACCTGTTTGGTGGTGTTCATCAGCCCTGAGGCGGCCCCGGCGTCCGCCGTGTCGACGCCGGAGGTGACGGTGGTGGTGATCGGTGTGTTGAGCAGGCCGCCGCCGATCGAGAAGACGATCGCCGGGCCCAGGATCCCGGTCAGGTAGCCGCTGTCCGGTGTCAGCAGGCTCTGCCAAGCGAATCCGGTGGCGGCGAGGAGAGCGCCGATCGCGATCAGGGTCCGGCTGTCGACGTGCCGCATCAGCCACGGGGTGACGCGGGCGGCGACCAGGATGGTGACGACGGTGTGCGGCAGGAACGCGAGACCGGTCAGCAGCGGGCTGTAGTGCAGGACGTTCTGCATCGACAGGGTCAGGAAGAACCACATCGGGTTGAGGCAGGCCCCGGCCAGCAGCATCACCACGTTGCCGAGACTGATCGCCCGTGCCCGGAACAGGCGCAACGGAATGACCGGGACGGCGGCGAAGCGTGCCTCGACCACGACGAATCCCGCCAGCGCCGCGCCCCCTGCCAGCAGGCTCGCCACCGTCACCGGGGCGTCCCAGCCCGCGTCATGGAACTGCGTGATGCCGTAGGTCAGCGCGGTCAGGCCCAGTGTCGCCAGGACCGCGCCCGCCAGGTCGAGCCGTGGGCGTGCCGCCGGACGGTCGCCACCGGAGAGGTACCGCAGAGCGAGCACGATGGCTCCGGCGCCGATCGGGACGTTGATCAACAGGATCGATCGCCAGGAGAGGTACTCGGTGAGCACCCCGCCGAGGAGGTTCCCCGCGGTACCGCCGGCGACTCCCACCGCGGTCCACAGCGCCAGCGCACGAGTACGCCCAGGGCCTTCGGGAAAGGTGGCGGTAAGCACCGTCAACGTGGCCGGAGCAAGGACGGCGGCACCCACGCCTTGCACCGCGCGAGCGGCGATCAGCAGCCCCGCGGTGTCCGCCAGCCCGCCCGCCAGACTCGCACCGGAGAACAACGCGAGCCCGACCAGGAAAACCCGCCGGCGGCCGTAGAGATCCGCCAGCCGCCCGCCGAGCAGAAGAAGCCCGGCGAACGTCAGCGCGTAGGCATTGACCACCCACTGCTGATCCGCGTTGCCGAAACCGAGCGACCGCTGGATCGACGGCAGGGCGACGTTCACCACCGAGATGTCGAGCACGACCATGAACTGGGCCGCACACGCCAGCGCGAGAACCACCTGCGGCCCGGCAGTCCTTACCGCCGGGCCACTCGGATCGACATCACGAAAACCCACCGCGCCTCCCGGCCTCATCGTGATACATGGGTATCATATACGCTTGTATCATAACTCGTTCGCGAAGGAGGCCGCCTGGTGCCGAGGACCGTCGACCATGAGGAACGGCGTGCTCAGATCGCCGATGCGCTGGTCCGCGTCGCCGCGCGAGAAGGGCTGCACGCGGTCACGATGCGAGCGGTGGCCGCCGAGTCCGGAGTGTCGCTGAGGCTCGTTCAGTACTACTTCGACACCAAAGAACAGCTGCTGCTGGGTGCGTTGAGGCACCTCGAACGACGGAGCCGTCAGCGGTGGGCAGCGCGTCTCGCCGGCTTACCGGATCCGGTGCCACCGCGGTACTTCGTCGAGGCGTTCCTCGCCGAAGCGCTGCCGTCGGACGAGGAAAGCCGTGTCTTCCATCTGGTCGGCGCCTCGTACGCGGTACTGGCGATGACCGATCCCCAGCTGAGCGCCGAGCCCTTCGCCTCCAGTGTGGACGACCTCCACCGGCAGCTCGCTGACGCGCTGCGGCGAGCGCAGGACGACGGACAGCTGACCCCGGGCGTGGACGTGTCGCTGGAGGCCGCACGGTTGGTGACGCTCAGCCATGGCCTGGGCACCAGTGTCCTGATCGGACAACAGGATGTGGACGGCGCGACCGCGGTGTTGCGGTATCACCTGGACACCCTGTTTTCGACCCACAGCGGGGAAACCGTGGCGGCTTTGCCTCACTCGACCGCCGCATCGGACCAGTGAGGGGCGGAGCCGTGACGGCTCCGCCCTCACTGTCCGGCCTGTGTCAGTGGCTGCCGGCGAGTTCGCCGGTGAGCTTTCCGTGCATGCGTGCGCTGTGCTTGTTCAAGCCGACGATCTCGACGGTCTTGCCCCGTGACTCGTACTTGGTGGTGATCGCGTCGAGCGCGGCGACGGTGGAGGCGTCCCAGATGTGGGCGTCGGTCAGGTCGATGACGACCTTGCCCGGGTCGTTGGCGTAGTCGAACTGATAGACCAAGTCGTTGCTGGACGCGAAGAACAGCTCTCCGGTGACGGCGTAGACGACCTCGGTGCCATCCGGATCGACGACGGCGGTGACCTCGACCAGGTGCGCGACCCGGCGCGCGAAGATCACCATCGCGGTGAGGCAGCCGACGATCACGCCGATCGCGAGGTTGTGGGTGATCACGACGACGGCCACGGTGACGACCATGACGGCGATCTCGCCCGTGGGCATCCGCTTGAGTGTGGCGGGAGCGACGCTGTGCCAGTCGAAGGTACTGAAGGCCACGAGCACCATGACCGCCACCAGCGCGGCCATCGGGATCTGCGAGACCAACGGCCCGAAAGCGATGCACAGGACCATGAGGAACACGCCGGACAGGAACGTCGAGAGCCGGGTCCGGGCTCCGGCGGTCTTCACGTTGATCATGGTCTGACCGATCATCGCGCAGCCACCCATGCCACCGAAGAACCCGGTGACGACGTTGGCGACGCCCTGACCGATCGCCTCACGGGTCTTGTTGGAATGCGTGTCGGTGATGTCGTCGACCAGCTTCGCCGTCATCAGCGATTCCATCAGCCCGACCAGCGCGAACGCGAACGCATACGGGGCGATCAGTGTGAGGGTGTCGAAGGTGAACGGGATACCCGGGACGCCCGGCGTCGGGAGCGAGGACGGCAGCGAACCCTTGTCACCGACCATCGGAACCGCGATCCCCGCAGCGATCGTCAGCGCGGTCAAAGCCACGATGGAGACCAGCGGCGCCGGAATCGCCTTGGTCACCTTCGGGAACAGCACCATCAGCGCGAGACCGCCCGCGAACAACGGGTACACCGGCCACGGCACGTCGATCAGCTCCGGCACCTGCGCCATGAAGATCAGGATCGCCAGTGCGTTGACGAAGCCGACCATGACACTGCGCGGCACGAACCGCATCAGCCGGGCGACACCCAGTGAGCCGAGCACGATTTGGAAGAGGCCGCCCAGGATCACCGCGGCGATCAGGTAGTTCAGCCCGTGTTCACGTGCCAGGGGCGCGACCACGAGGGCCATTGCGCCGGTCGCGGCGGAGATCATCGCCGCACGGCCGCCGACGACTGAGATCACCACGGCCATGGTGAAGGACGCGAACAGCCCGACGCTGGGGTCCACGCCGGCGATGATGGAGAAGGAGATCGCCTCGGGGATCAGCGCGAGCGCGACCACGAGGCCGGCCAGGACCTCGGTGCGGGCGACCTTGGGTGACAACCAGGACGGACGAGTGCGCAGGCGCGCGGACGCCATGGACAACAGATTCGACACAGACGAACAACCTGACATGATCGGGCGCCACGCAGGCGCGTTACAACGTCACGCCCTCATGGCGTGCTGGAAGGACAGTGGCGGGCGAGGCGCGCAAGCGCGGGCATCGGCCCGGGGCATTGCTCGACGGGCGCGGACTAGCTCGGGTCGGTCACAGCACCTGCTCGATAGGCAAGGGAAGCTCCTCGGCTCGGACAAGGGAGTCGGGGGCTTCGGTGACCCCGGCGGCCCGGCGGCAAGATCGCCGCCGTCGTCGGCAACTCTCACCTAACGTTAGACGAGAGATCACCACTCCGCGGAGCCCCTGCCGCCAAATGAGTGCGGGATCACGTCCACGCCAGCCCCTATCCACGGACATGCCTTCAACTCTTCCCTAACGTGAGTGTAGGGTTTGGAGGAGGTCGCCGCTCGTCGTTTTATCGCGACATGTCCGACGGGAGCCGTGAACGAGTGAGTACCGACGGCGTGGTGCAGGCATCGGCATCACTGACGTTGCCGGAGTTCTGCGTCCATGTGGAAAACGCGTTCCTCGCCGATCGGCCGGGGATAGCGGACCTGCGCGAGGCGGCATTGGCCAGCCACGCGTCACCCGCGGTGTTCGCGGCCCTGAACAGTCTGCCGGATCGCCGGTTCGAGTCCTTGATGGACGTGCTGGCCGAGTTGCCCGAACTGTCCTTCGACGGTGGCGCCGAATGAGGGGCCGTCGCTACGCCACTTGGTCGGAAACCTCTCACTGGCGTGGGCAAGCGCATGATCGCGGCCGGGCGATCCGCACGGCGTTGACACAGTTGGTGGGCAACGGCCAGCCACCGGCCGCGTCGGCGCCACGGATCGCGTTGATCGGCGGGTTCGACCGTGGCAGCCGCACGATCCGTGCCGCGGTCACGTCCGTGGTGACGGAGCACGGCTGGAGCCTGCTTGATCTGCCGGCTGTTCCGGCGTTCGGTGCCATTCCCGCGGGCGGTGACATCACCATCGTCGTTCCGGCGAATCACAGAATGCGGGCCGCGGCACGCCGGTGCGCGGCAGCCTGGGCGTGCCGTGTCGTCGATCCTGCCGACGTCGTGGCCCATCCGTCCCCTCTCGCGGCCCGGGCTTGTCCGGCGGTGGCCATCACGACTGCGGACGGCCTGTCGGACCATTGCGCGTCGCGCTGGGAGATCCGGGGTTCGTTGACGTACCGCACCCGGACCGGGCCTGAGACGCCGGTGACGACGCTCGCCCTCGAACCTGCCGACGACGGGATCGTGCTGGACCAGGTGCGGGACCACGACCACAAGCACGCCCGTCTGGGGAGTACCTCCGTGATCTTGCGTCTCGACCTGCCGACCGAGGGAACGATCGATGGCCACGCGCAGATGTTCCCCGCCGGCAGGTACACGTTCACCGCGCAGCCGCGGCGCTACGAGCACCTCACCGGCACGGACGGACTCGACTGACCCACTCAGGCAAGGCGGTCGGCCAGTGACCGCAGTCGCCCGGCGACGTCCAGCCGCCGGAGCCACTTCTCGGGCAGAGAGCCGGCTCCGGAGCGGGCGCCCGCGAGCGCTCCGGCCATGGCGGCGATGGTGTCGGTGTCACCTCCGGCCCGCACGGCGTAACGGATGGCCTCATCCGGCCGGTCGGGATAGGTGAGGAAGGCCAGCAGGGCCGTCGGGACCGAACCCAGCGCCGAGGCGTCATTGCCGAGCGCCCGACCGGCGTGCTCGGGATCGGGGCGGTGGCGGACGAGTTCGGCGACGCGGTCGAATTTCTCGTGCCATGGGGCCGAGCGCACCACGCGGGCGAGGTCGTGCAGGAAGGCGGGCACGGCGAGCGCCCGCGTCGGATCGCTGTGCAGCGCCAGGTAGGTCGCGGCGGCCTGGCACGCGGCGCCGTGTTGTCCATGTTTGTGGGCGTGAGTGACCGCCGCGGTGCGGCTGGCGAGTTCGGCGGTGTGGTGCAGGCTCGTTCCCACGAGGGCGACCGGGGCGACGCGCATCGCCGCGCCGTTGCCGAACGATCCCTGTCCTTGATAGAAGGCGCGAGCGGCGTCGGGCCACGGGACACCCGCGTTGATCAGTCCGAACACCTTCGGGGTGCCTTCGCCGTAGCCGCGCCACGGTTCGGCGCGCCACGCCTCGGCGAATTCCCGGGCGAGGACGTCCTCGTCGAGCAGGGTGGTGTCACGGTGCTCGGCGAGGTGGCCGGCCAGGACGAGGGCGAGCGCGGTGTCGTCGGTGTGGACGAGTCGGCTGGGCGCGCGCTCCTCGGCAAGGACATCGTGGGCGCCGACGCTGGCCCTGCCTTCGAAGGGAGCGCCCAGGGCATCTCCCAGCGCGAGGCCGAGGAGCAGTCCGCGTGCTTGGTCGCGGGTGATGGGGTTCATGGCGATCGTCATCTGGTTCGTCCGGTCTCGGGTCGGGGGACCGACTCGGCGTGGAGCCGGTACAGAGGTGGCTGGGCCAGAGCGATGCGGTAAGTCCCTGGCTTCAGGGTCCGGGAGACGCCGTCGACGGTCGCCACGGCCGGAGCGGGTATGCGCACTGTTCGCGGGCCGGGGCAGAAGCTGACCGCCGCGCCGATGTCACC
The DNA here is from genome assembly GCF_056435645.1 of Amycolatopsis sp. NPDC043889. Classification (NCBI taxonomy): domain Bacteria; kingdom Bacillati; phylum Actinomycetota; class Actinomycetes; order Pseudonocardiales; family Pseudonocardiaceae; genus Amycolatopsis; species Amycolatopsis sp. NPDC043889. The sequence continues at coordinate 18,513 of NZ_JBWKEC010000010.1, read as the reverse complement.
GGTGACGCCGAGCAGCAGACCGTTTTCCGAGGGGCGCGCGAATACCTCCGCGAGAGCCGGATGCTCCTCGGCGAGCACACCGCGAAGGTGAAGGTCGTGCAGGATGATCAGCTGCCGATGGCTTGGGCCGGTGAGCGTGAGCGTCGGAACGGGTCGCAGCCACAGGCGCAGGGGGCCGGGCGGGCTACAGCGGCTGTCCGGGAGCAGGACCGGGGCATGGCATGACATCGCACGGCGTTGTGCGGCTGATGCGACGGAATGGTGCGTGGCGAGAACCAGGCTTACCCGGCCTACCGGCAGGCTCCCGGGAGAGTCGTCGATCACGGTGACGCCGGCGTTTGTCGCACTCTCGAGTAGTGCGTCGCGGGTCAGGGCGCTACCTCGATCGCCGCCGCTCACCACGACGACCACGTCGCCTGCCCCCAGCGCGAGCGGACTCGGACAGGGCGGCGTGGGATCAGCGGCACGGAAGAGGCAGCGGAAGGCGAGCAGCAACCCTTCCTGCAAGGAGCCCAGCTGCTGAGTGATGACCTCTGTCCGCGCACCGGCCATCACCACCTCCATACCACTACCCTACTCTAACGTGACAGTAGACTCTAGCGAGGAGTCCGAACCGGAGGTGGCTTTGACGGACGTGCAGACACGCGACGAACAGCACGAGCGTGCACATCTGGCCGAGACGGTGCGTCTGCTGACGGCCGAGCTGGAGCGTCTCATCGGTTCGATCGACAAGTCCGCCAGCTCCATCCAAGAGCGGAAGGAGTTCATGTGGGAGAACTGGCGTGACATGGACAGCGCCGAGAAGGCCGGTTTCCGCACCGACGTGAACATGTCCGTCGTTCTGGGCGAGCACGCGGTGATGCTCCGGAAACGTATCGAGCGGCTGCTGCAGTCCCCCTATTTCGGGCGCGTCGACTTCCGCACGGACGGCGATGAGCACGCCAGGGACTACTACATCGGCGTGCACAATCTCTCGGATCCCGAGACTCAGGAGGTCGTGATCCACGACTGGCGGGCTCCGGTGTCGAGTCTCTATTACGACTTCGAGTCCGGCGAAGCGCATTTCGAGGCGCCCCAGGGCATCGTGCGCGGCGACATCACCGGTAAGCGCCAGTATAAGATCCAGGGCGGGCGCCTGGAGTACATGTTCGACAGCTCGCTCAACATCGGCGACGACGTCCTGCAGCGGGAACTGAGTCAGTCCGCCGACGACAAGATGAAGAACATCGTCGCGACCATTCAGCGGGAACAGAACGCGGTGATCCGCAACGAGACGGCGCAGGTTCTCATCCTGCAGGGTGTCGCGGGGTCGGGGAAGACGTCGATCGCGCTGCACCGGGTGGCGTTCCTGCTCTATCGCTTCAAGGACACCCTGTCCTCCGACAACGTCATGATCCTCTCGCCGAACAAGGTCTTCGGTGACTACATCGCCGATGTGCTTCCCGAGCTGGGTGAGGAGCAGGTCGCGGAGATCGATTTCGACAAGATCGCCGGCAGGTTCCTCGCCAAGGTCACCGGCTACGAGACGTTCAGCGAGCAGGTGGTCAGCCTGCTCGACCACACCGATGAGGCGGCAGCCGAGCGGATGCGTTACAAGGCGACGCCGGAATTCGTCACCTGCCTGGAGAACTGGCTCGCCGAGCGGGCGGAGAAAGACTTCGTGCCGACCGACATCGAGCACAAGAGCACCCGGCTCTCCGCGGATTGGGTCGCGGACGCCTTCGACGAGTCCCGGGCGCTTCCGGTCTTCACCCGGCTCGACCACGTGGCCAACACCGCTGTCCACCTGCTCAAGAACCAGGTCGTGGACAAGGGCGGCAAGTGGTCGGCTGCCGACACCGCCAAACTCCGCAAACAGGTCCGCGCCATGTTCCCGCACAAAGACCCGTTCGGGATGTACAAGGCGTTCTACGCCGATCCCGCGCGCCGCGGCCTGTTTCAGCCGCTCGGCCGGAAAAAGATCGAGTACGCCGACGTGTTCCCGTTGATCTACACCATGATCAGAACCGCGCGGCAGGAAAGCTACGGCCACATTCGCCACCTGCTGGTCGACGAGATGCAGGACTACACACCGATCCAGTACGCCGTGCTGCGCGAGCTCTTCTCGTGCAAGATGACGATCCTGGGTGACTCCAACCAGTCGGTCAACCCGTTCAGCTCCTCGTCACTATCGGCAATCCGCGACATCTTCCCGGACGCCGACTGCCTGGAGTTGTGCAAGAGCTACCGCTCCACGAGCGAGATCACCGACTTCGCCCAGAACATTTCCCGCAACGACAAGCTCGTCCCGATCGAACGCCACGGCCTGCCGCCCCAGGTCATCGCCTGCGCCAGCCCGCGAGACGAGACAGCGCGGATCGTGGACCTCATCGAGCGGCACCGGCACAGCGATCAGCGATCTCTCGGCATCATCTGCAAGACCGTCGCCCAGGCACGAACGCTCCACCGGGCCTTGTCCGAGGCCGGCGTCGAGCTGACTTTCCTGGACTACGACAGCACGGCCTTCGCCGCCGGCGTCGTCATCACTTCGGCGCACATCTCCAAGGGTCTGGAGTTCGACGCCGTGATCGTGCCGCACGTGGACGAGGAGAACTACGCGAGCGACATGGACAAGAGCATGCTCTACATCGCCTGCACCCGGGCCATGCACGAGCTCCACCTGACCCACACCGGACCGCTCTCGCACCTCCTGGCGTTCGCCGGGAAACCCGAACACCGTGTCGGCGCCGCCGAAGCGCGCGTCGGTTGACCCGGCGAAGTACAGCCACGACCACCACACTGAGCGAAACTTCACCGAATACAAGGGATCACGATGAGCAGGCGTTTCCAGGAACTTGATTGGCGCCCGACCCTGATGGGCGAACTCGTCCTGCGCCGTCGCTGGGATCCCACCGCGGACCGGGACGTACTGGAGATCAAACTCGGCGACGAGTTCCTGATGTCGAACCTGTTCACCGTCGCCGAGGAGGAACTCGCACGGCGGGGACTGGCCGAAGTGGACGGCCCGGACCTCGACATCGCCGTCGGCGGCCTCGGGCTCGGCTACACCGCGCAGACCGCGCTGGCCGACCCGCGAGTGCGGTCCTTGTCGGTGGTGGAGGCGCTTGAGCCAGTGGTCGAGTGGCACCGCAACGGCCTCATCCCCACCGACCCTGCCTTGACCGCGGACACCCGGTGCACCTTCGTAAACGGTGACTTCTTCGCACTGCTGCGGTCACCGGGCGGACTCGATCCGAATACACCGGAACGGCGGTTCCACGCCATCCTCCTCGACATCGACCACTCCCCCCGCCACGTCCTGCACCCGAGCCACCAGGAGTTCTACCAACCGGCCGGTCTCCGCCGCCTCACCCGCTGGCTGCACCCCGGCGGAGTATTCGGGCTCTGGTCCAACGACCCGCCCGACGAACAGTTCCTCACCGCACTGGCATCCGCCTTCACCCAGGTACGCGCCGACGTCATCACCTTCGCCAATCCGTTGCAGGACAACGAAGCGACAGCCACCGTCTACGTGGCATCGACCGGCTCCGACACGCCGGGCTCCGTCTGACCCGCGGCCTGGGGCGGCCTTGCTCAGTCCAGTGATTCCAGCGCCGCCCGCACTCCGGTGAGTTGTGTCGGCCAGGCGTCGATGATCGCCCGCCACGCCGCGCGCAGGGACACGTTCTCAGCCAGCACGAAAACGGGGCCCTGGCCCCAGCGGGTCGCCACGACCGTGCCGACACGATCCGCCCCGCCAGGCAGCGGAGCACCTCCCGGCAGGAAGTCCACGATCAGCGAGTACTCGGATTCGTCCACATCGTCCTGCACACCGGCCATCGCGGCGTGATAGCACCGAAGCCCGTTGAAGCCGGCCGGATCGGTCGGAATGGACCGCTTCGGGAAGGCCGCGTTGTACGCCTGCACGGAGAGGAATCTCGCCGGCCTCCGCCGCTCTGCCCTGGTCGCGGTGCCCGTGCCGGCCACCGGCCGGGGTGAACTGTCACTGTTCAGCATGCGCCAACTCTACCCTCACGTCACAGAAGAGTCGCCGGTCATTTTCGGCGCCGGACCGGTCAGGCGAGCTGGACGAGGTCGAGGTAGTCATCGGACCAGTGGTCCTCGGTGCCGTCGGGGAGCAGGATGACCCGTTCGGGCGTGAGGGCTTCGACAGCGCCCGGATCGTGGGTGACGAGCACGACCGCGCCCGGATAGCGACGTAACGCGTCGAGGACCTGCTGGCGACTGGCCGGGTCGAGGTTGTTGGTGGGTTCGTCCAGCAGCAGCACGTTCGCGGCGCCGCAGACCAGTCCTGCCAGCGCGAGGCGGGTCTTTTCCCCGCCGGAGAGGGTTCCGGCGGGCTGGTCCAATTGTCCGCCGGCCAGCAGGAACGCGCCGAGCAGACTGCGTAGTTCCGGAGCTGAGGCCTCCGGGGCCGCGTGGCGCACGTTCTGCCACACCGTGGCGTCGGGGTCGAGGGTTTCGTGTTCCTGGGCGTAGTAGCCGATGCGTAGCCCGTGGCCGGCGACCACCTCGCCGCTGTCGGGATCTTCCTGTCCGCTGAGCAGACGCAGCAGCGTGGTCTTTCCGGCGCCGTTGAGCCCGAGCACCACCACCCGGGAGCCTCGGTCGATGGCGAGGTCGACACCGGTGAAGATCTCCAAGGAGCCGTAGGACTTCGACAGTCCCCTTGCTGTCAGCGGGGTTCTTCCGCACGGCGCGGGTGCGGGGAAGGCGATCTTGGCGACCTTGTCGGAGCGTCGGGTCTCGTCGAGGCCAGCGAGCATCCTGTCGGCGCGTCGCACCATGTTCTTCGCCGCGGTGGCCTTGGTGGCTTTCGCGCCGAGCTTCGCGGCTTGCTGGTGCAGTGCCGAGGCTTTCTTCTCCGCGTTCGCGCGTTCCCTGCGTCGGCGTGCTTCGTCACCGGCGCGGGCGGAGAGATAGCGTTTCCAGTCCATGTTGTACACGTCGACCTCGCCGCGCACGGCGTCGAGGAACCACACTTTGTTCACCACGTCGGCCAGCAGTTCCACGTCGTGACTGATCACGACGAGGCCGCCGGTGTGGTTGCGCAGGAAACCGCGCAGCCACGACAGGGAGTCGGCGTCGAGGTGATTGGTGGGCTCGTCCAGCAGCAGTGTGGTGCCCGAGGGCCCTCCGGCGCCGGTCTCCGACGCGGCGAACAGGATTCGAGCCAGTTCCACGCGGCGGCGCTGCCCGCCTGAGAGGGTCCGCAGGGTCTGCTCCAGAACACGGTCGTCGAGGCCCAGGTTGGCGCAGATTCGGGCGGCGTCGCTTTCGGCCGCGTAGCCGCCGAGCGCGGAGAAGCGCTCTTCGAGTCGTCCGTAGGCGCGCACGGCGTTGTCCCGCTCGCGCTCGCTGGCCAGTTCCGCCATGGCGGTCTGGGCTTTCGTCATTCCGGTGAGCAGTTCGTCGAGCCCGCGCGCCGAGAGCACCCGGTTTCGCGCGGTCGTCGACAGGTCGCCTTCGCGGGGGTCCTGGGGCAGATACCCCGGTTCGGTCGCGGCGTGGACCTGCCCGGCGTAGGGCATGCCCTCACCTGCGAGCACGCGCAGGGTGGTGGTCTTCCCGGCACCGTTGCGCCCGACCAGTCCGATGCGGTCGCCCGGCTGGACGCGCAGCGTGGCATCGGACAGCAGGACGCGTGGGCCCGCACGCAGTTCGAGGTTGGTCGCGGTGATCACACCGAACTCCCAGGGGATCGGAGAAGTGCAAATACTGATGAGCTGAGCCGGTGCTCGAGGGCTGATCGCGATTCAGGCGTCGATGATGACGGGGATGACGACCGGCTGACGGCGCAGCGTCTTGCGTGTCCAGCTTTCGGTGGCACGCACGATCCGTCGTTCGAGGTCAGCGTTGGCGGTGACGTTGCGTTCGGCTGCTCCGGCGAGAATCTTTTCCAGGACCGCTCCGAGGGTGTCGAAGGCGGAGTCGTCGTGCGCGAACCCGCGGGCTATGTAGTCGGGCTCCTCGGCCAGCAGCCCGGTGTCGCGGTCGATCAGGGTGATGACGGTGAGCACACCGTCCTGGCCAAGAGTGCGGCGTTCGGCCAGGGAGTCTTCGGTCAGGACGCCGACGGTGTGGCCGTCGACATAGACCTCGCGAACCGCGACCGCACCGACGGCCGTGGCACGGCCGTCGCGCAGATCGATGACGTCGCCGTTGCCCGCGACAAGCACACGGTCACCAGCGATTCCAGTACTGCGGGCCAGATCCGCGTTCGCCTTGAGGTGCCGTGCTTCGCCGTGCACCGGCAGGACGTTGGCCGGACGCACGATGTTGTAGCAGTAGACCAGTTCCCCCGCGCTCGCGTGACCGGACACGTGCACTTTGGCGTTTCCCTTGTGCACGACGTTGGCGCCTCGCCGTGTCAGACCGTTGATGATGCGGTAGACGGCGTTCTCGTTGCCGGGTATCAGCGAGCTCGCCAGTAGAACGGTGTCGCCGTCACCGACATCGATGGTGTGCCGGCCGCTGGCCATCCGCGCGAGCGCGGCCATCGGCTCCCCTTGCGATCCGGTGCAGATCAGGGTCTGTTCGACCTCCGGAACACGGTCCAGCTCACCGGCCTCGACGATCAGCCCGTCGGGCGCGGTGAGATATCCCAGTTCGCGGGCGACACCCATGTTGCGGACCATCGATCTGCCGACGAAGGCCGCCTTCCGGCCGTGGGCGTGGGCCGCGTCGAGGATCTGCTGGATGCGATGCACGTGGCTGGCGAAACTGGACACGATGATCCGGCGCGGCGCGGTGCGGAACACGGCGTCGATGGCAGGCGCCAGCTCGCGTTCGGAGGTGGTGAAACCGGGCACGTCGGCATTGGTGGAGTCCACGATGAACAGATCGACACCCTCCTCCCCGAGGCGGGCGAACCCGCGCAGGTCGGTGATGCGTCTGTCCAAGGGAAACTGATCCATCTTGAAGTCACCGGTGTGCAGGACCAGACCCGCCGTCGTCCGCACCGCGACCGCGAGACCGTCCGGGATGGAGTGGTTGACCGCCAGGAACTCCAGCGCGAACGGGCCGCGGTCAAGCCGGTCCCCTTCCCGGACTTCGACCGTGGTCGGGGTGATGCGGTGCTCGGCGAGCTTGGCGGACAGGAGACTCAGGGTGAGCCGGGAACCGATCACGGGAATATCGGGTCGCTCCCGCAACAGGTACGGCACCGCGCCGATGTGGTCTTCGTGCCCGTGCGTCAGCACGATCGCCTCGATGCCGGGGAGCCGGTCCCTGATCGCGGACCAGTCAGGCAGGATCACGTCCACCCCGGGCTGATGCTCCTCGGGAAAGAGAACCCCGCAGTCGACGACGAGCAGCGCTCCCCGATGCTCGAACACGGTCATGTTCCGGCCGATCTCACCGAGCCCGCCGAACGCGACGATACGCAAGGCATCGTCGGCCAGGCTCGGAAGCGAGACGACCGGAGGGCGATCCACAGAATTCATACTCTCACGTTACGGTAGGGTTTGACTGCGCCGCGTGGGCCGGGGTCCAGTCAGTCACCAAGCGGCACCTCCGGCAGGTGATCCCAGAGGTCGCGAACGTGGCCGAAGGTGCGCACGGGGAGCCGATCGAGCAGTTGCAACACCTCGTCGCGACTTCCACGTTCGACCGCCGCGGCGACGATCTCCTGTTTCGTCGCCGACGAATCGACAAAAGCGCCACTCACGGCGTCGATGATCTCGATCCTCGTCACTTCAGCCGCGTGTTTCTCGCTAAGGTCAGTCACATCGCGCACACTACCCTGACGTTAGGGTAGGGTCGCGAGGGCGGCCGGTACTTCCGCGGGCACTGCCCCGACGGTGGCCGCGGGTCGCGTTCAACCCCCAGCGCGACGTACCGGCCGTCACCCACAGCCCACCTGCCGCGGTGGCGGCCGATCGCGGGCAGGGAAGGAGACTCGATGTGAGCGACCACATGCAGATCGGCGAGGTCGCCGAGCGCACCGGCCTGTCCCTGCGAACGATCCGGCGATACGAGCAGGTCGGTCTCGTCACCCCCGACACGCGAAGTCAGGGCGGGTTCCGGCTCTACACGGCGGCCGACGTGGACCGGCTGCGCCTCATCCGGCAAATGCGGGCGCTCGGCTTCGACGTCGAGGAGATGCGGGACCTCATCGCCCTGCTGCCACCGGATACGACCGGGTCCGAGCTGGCGCGTGAGCAGCGGCTCACGTTGCTGCACGATTTCAGTGTTCTCACCGATCATCGGTGCGCTGATCTGCGCGCCAGGCTCGATGCCGCGTGCGAATTCGTCACGACCTTGCGTGAACGCCGGGCCGCGCTCGTCGCCGACACCCACGAGGACAAGGTGCGCCACAGCCTCGTGACAAGACAAGGACACGGTTGAGCACATCGAATCCCATGGTCGAGATCCCCTCGATAAGCGTGTCGTGGTACCGCGAGATGACCGAGTTCGCCATGGCCATGCCCGCCTGGGCGCGACTCATCACCGCAATCGGGACCGACGTCGTCCTCATCGCGTTAGCCGCCAGAATGGTGTGGTCGTGGTGGCGCGCGCGACGGGATGACACCAGCGCGCTGTCCCTGACTCTGCTGGGCCCAGTCGCCACCGTGGCGGCGTATGCGGTGAGCGAGGGGATCAAAGCCGCGCTACAAGAGGAACGCCCCTGTCGTTCCTTGTCACAGGCGACGATCGTCGCCTGTCCCGTGCAGGGTGATTGGTCGTTTCCCAGCAACCACTCGGTGATCGCGGGCGCCGCCGGGGCCGCGGTCGTGCTTGCCCGCCACTCCGCCGTGTTCTGGGTCGTTCCGACAGCGTTGCTCGCGGCGGCATCGCGCGTGCTCGTCGGCGTCCACTACCCACACGATGCGGTGGCCGGCCTGGCATGTGGTGTAGGCATCGCACTTCTGGTCATGCTGCCGCTGCAGAGGCCGATGGCCCGGCTTGTCAGCCATCAGCGCTCGCGTCAGCGCTACCAGTGGCTCATGGCGGCGCCCCGAGCGCAGCACGTCAACGACGACAGGAGACCCGCCATGACCGGTAGCGATCCCCCGACCGTGCACACGAGAGAAATGGCGCTGGCGAGCAGCCGAACCGTTGAATCGCCCGCGGAGCCCGAACCGGCCGGCCCACCCCGGCCCGCACAGGGACGAAACGAGGACGGTTCCCGATGACGATCCGACTGCACGTGGCCTGGTCCGACGCCGGACGCAACCGCCACCTTCATCTTCAGGCCATCACGCGCGCCGTATCCCTGCTATTGAAGGCCGAGCCGGACCATGCGGTGTGGCCGCCGGGCATCGGGTCCGGCCGTGTCGCGGTCGTCCGGGGCCACGACCGCGACAGCCGCCAGGTCCGCGACGCCGTACGCGCGGCCGTGCTCCATCACGAGTGGTCACTGCTCGATGTGCCGGCAGTGCCGGAGTTCGGCCGGATCCCTGTCGCCGGTGACATCCGTTTCGTGGTCGCCGGACATATGTCCCTGCTCGCCGCCGCTCGGCGGTGCGCCGCCTTCTGGCGGTGCGGGGTGCTCACTCCCGCCACGGCCGCGGCGATCGCGACCACGGAGACTCTCACCCTGCAGCCGACTCCGGCCGCAGCCATCTCCACCTCGTTCGACTGGTACGACCATTGCGCCGACAGCTGGACACTCACGGGCGACATCGGCCTCCGCCCGGCCACCGGCGAGTGGACACGAGCCACCGATGTTCTCCTGGGCCCGAGCGCTGAAGGACTCCTCGTCACGACGTCAAACGACGACACCGTCCAGCAGATACGTGAGCCACTGACGATCCAGATCGAGCACTCCACCAGCGGGACGCTCGACGGCCACCAACAGACGTTTCCCAGCGGGGAATACACCTGCGCACCCCAGACTGCTCGGTTCTACCAGCTTCTCGGACCCGCCGAACAGGCCTGGGATTCCGACGGGAAGCCGGTGAGGTGAAGGATCACCTCACCGGCAGGTGCTCCCGTCATGAGCAGACCCAACCTACAATACTCTAACGTGAGGGTAGATTCTGGGTGTCGGGAGAAACCCTTGATCGAGACCCGGAGGAGCGAGTGTGACGACAGGTAACGCAGTCCAGGCCGAACGGTCCGAGGTGGTCGCCGAGGCGGGCCGTCGCCGGACGTTCGCGGTCATCAGCCACCCCGACGCCGGCAAGTCGACGCTGACCGAGGCGCTGGCGCTGCATGCCCAGGTGATCTCGGAGGCGGGCGCGGTGCACGGTAAGGCCGGACGGCGCGGGGTGACCTCGGACTGGATGGAGATGGAACGCGCACGCGGGATCTCCATCACCTCCGCCGCGCTGCAGTTCGTCTACGGCGACACCGTGATCAACCTGCTGGACACCCCGGGGCACGCGGACTTCTCCGAAGACACCTACCGGGTCCTCTCGGCCGTCGACTCCGCCGTCATGCTGCTCGACGCCGCCAAGGGCCTGGAGCCGCAGACGCTGAAGCTGTTCGACGTCTGCCGCTACCGCGGGATCCCGGTGATCACCTTCATCAACAAATGGGACCGGCCCGGCCGGGAAGCCCTGCAGTTGTGCGACGAGCTCACCGACCGGATCGGCCTGCAACCCATGCCGCTGACCTGGCCGGTCGGGACGGCCGGACACCTGCGCGGCGTCCTCGACGTCTCGAACGGGGAGTTCGTCCGGTATCGCCCCACCGCCGGCGGGGCGACCGTGGCGCCGGAGGAGCGGTTCAGCGCGTCGCAAGCGGCGACAGATCTCGAGACCGAGTGGGCACAAGCCGAGGAGGAGTCGGAGTTGCTGCGCTCCGCGGGAGGCGAGTTCGATGTCTCCCGGTTCTTCACCGCCACCGCGACCCCGGTGCTGTTCGGCGCGGCCGTCCGTAACTTCGGTGTCCGCCATCTGCTGGATCTGCTGGTCGAGCTCGCGCCGCGGCCTGCACCGCGCGCGGACGCCGACAGCCGGATCCGCGCCTTGGACGCGCCGTTCTCGGCGTTCGTGTTCAAGGTCCAGACCGGAATGGACCCCGCGCACCGCGACCAGGTGGCGTTCGCCCGGGTGTGCTCCGGGGTGTTCGAGCGCGGCATGGTCGTCACCAACGCCACCACCGGCAAGCCCTTCGCCACCAAATACGTGCAGCAGGTGTTCGGTCAGCAACGCTCCACAGTGGACACCGCCTATCCCGGAGACGTCATCGGGCTGGTCAACGCCACCGCGCTGCGAGTGGGCGACACGCTGTACTCCGGCAAGCCCGCCGTGCGGTTCCCTGGCCTGCCCAGCTTCGCGCCCTCCCATTTCGCCGTCGCCCGGCCCACCGACCTCGGCCGTGCCAAGCAGTTCCGCAAAGGGGTCGAACAACTGGGCGCGGAGGGTGTGGTCCAGGTGCTGCGCTCGGACCTGCGCGGTGACGCCGCGCCGGTGTTCGCCGCCGTCGGGCCGATGCAGTTCGAGGTCGCCGCGCACCGGATGGCCGCCGAGTTCGGCTCACCGATCCGGCTGGAACCTCTGTCCTATCAAGTGGTCCGGCGCCTCGCCGAGCCCGGCCAGCGTTCCATCGTCGACAACGGACGGCGCAGCGAAGTCCTCGCCCGCCTCGACGGCACCGACCTGGCCCTGTTCGCCGACGAACTGGCCATGCGGGTCATGCTGCGAGGCAATCCCGAGCTGGTGCTGGAATCCTTGGTCGCGGAAGGCGGCTGAGCAACGTGTCAACCGTGTTCAGCGGGATTATTTTCCTGCTGCGGCCGGGCGTTTCCGCTGGGGGCGGGTGGTTGTGAGGTGGGAGCGCAGCAGTGCGGCGAACTCCTCGGCGATGGCCAGTTTCGCCCGCAATTCCTCACATGCCTTCTCGGCGGTCTCGCTGAACTCCGCCAGCCGGGCGGCCGGGTCCTGGATGTCCGGGCTGCCGGGGGCAGGGTCGAGGATCGCGAGCAGGTCACGCATCTCCTCCAGCTGGAACCCCAGTGGCTTCATGCGCTTGATCAGCTGCAACCGGTCGATGTCCGGCTCGGTGTAGAGCCGGAACCCGCCCTGGCTGCGCGCGCTGGGAACGACCAGCCCGACTTCCTCGTAGTACCGGATCGTGCGCAGCGACAGCCCGGTGCGCTCGGCCACCTCGCCGATCTGCATCTGCTCGCCCACACCGATTCCTTCCTTCGACCGAGTCATCCACGATAATGCACGCGACGGCCCGGCTACGACGCCTTCAACAGTACTCTCACGTAACAGTATTGCCGCAGGTGACAGCAGCCCGCTCCCGACGAGCGGAACCTCACCCGAATCGTCGGCGAGACGTCCATCACGACGGCGGCACGAGCCGACCGCGCACCGCGCTACCGTGATCATCGCCCTGGACACGGCCATGCGCCCAGGAACCGCAGGCGCCTGAAGGCTGCGGTACCCGGTGTGGCGATCAGCACGCCGTGCCGGACCACCCGTGCGGAGCCCGACAGCTCGCACCATCGGCCGACCGAACCGTCTCCGAACCTGCCGGAGCACCGCCGCCACCGTGCGGTCAGTGTGCCCGTGCCCGGCCACGACCAGGAAGGATCACTTCGTGCCCACCGGCCCTGCTCCCGCCGTGGCGTCCACCGTTCCGGGGCGGGCGCACTTGCCCCGGGTGATCGCCGCGGCCTCGGTCGCGCTCGCTCTGACCGCACCCGGGCAGACCGCGGCGGTGTCGGTGTTCGTCGACCCGATCATCGCCGACCTCGGCGTGTCCCGATCCGCGGTCTCCACCGCCTACCTGATCGGGTCCCTGTCCGGCGCGTTCGTCATGCCCTTCCTCGGCCGCCTGATCGACCGCTACGGGCCCCGCCGGATCATGGCCGCGATCGCGGCCTGCTTCGGCGCCATCCTGATCACCGCGACCGCGGCCAGTGAGATCACCGGACTGACCGCCGCGTTCATCGGCATCCGGATCGGCGGCCAAGGCGCCCTCAACCTCGTCGCCACCACCACCGTGGCCATCTACGTACACCGCCGCCGAGGCTTCGCCATCGGAGTCGCCTCCGCGGTCGGCACCGCCGGGATCTCCCTGGCGCCGATGCTGCTCGAACGGCTGATCGCCGACTGGGGTTGGCGCTCTGTCTGGGTCGCCGAGGGATTGGCCGTGTGGATCCTGGTCATTCCGGCCGCCCTCTTCCTGCTACCGCGTCGGCCTCCCACACCCCCGACCGGCGACGAGGCGATCGAGGCTTCGCGTGGGAGCGCTCTGCCGCCGGTGGACTGGACTTTGGGCCAGGCGATGCGCACCGGCATGTTCTGGGTCGTCACCGCCGGAATCGCCGTGTGTGCCCTGGTCACCACCGGGCTGAACTTCCACCAGCAATCCCTGCTCGGCGAACGTGGCCTCACCGCCACCGAAGCCGCCGCGACCTTCCTGCCCCAGACCATCGCCGGCCTGATCGCCACCTTCGGCCTCGGCTGGCTCGCCGACCGCTTCTCCGACCGCGTCCTGATCATCACCACCATGGGCACCCTCGCCCTCGCCACCGCCGGAGCGGGCTGGCTCAGCCCAGGATTCACCGCCGTGCTCTACGGTCTCGCCCTCGGCGCCTGCGGCAACGGCATCCGCACCCTCGAAGCCGTCGCCTTCCCCCGCTGCTTCGGCTTGCGCCACCTCGGCGCGATCCGCGGCGTGGTGCACTCGGTCACCGTCGGCGCCTCCGCCTTCGGGCCCCTCCTGCTCGCCCTCGGCCGCGACCACGCCACCACCTACCGCCCCATCCTCTACGCCATGACCGCACTCCCCCTCGCGGTCACCATCGCCGGAGCGCTCGTGCGCACCCCGCCACCGGTACCCCGTGCTCGTCAAGCGTGACAGCGACAGGGAATCGCCTTTAGGATCGTCGGCACGGCATCGCACGTCGGTTACCGGCTGGGTGAGGCGCGGAGGTGCCGGTGACATGCCCGTTGGAGGCATCGCACTGTGTCAGCACAAGTCGAACTGAACCACACGATCGTTCCCGCACTGGATCGCCAGAAATCCGCCGAATTCCTGGCACATATCCTCGACGTGGAAATCGGGACGGCCTGGGGACCATTCCTCCCGATCGAACTGAGCAACGGCGTCCGGCTGGACTTCGCGACCATCCCGCCCGAGGACGTCAAGCTCCAGCATTACGCGTTTCTGGTGCCAGAAGAGGACTTCGACGGCATCCTGGAGCGGATCAAGCAAGCCGATATCGGCTACTCGGCCGACCCCCAGGGCACCCAGCCCGGACAGATCAACCACAACCACGGCGGCCGTGGCGTGTATTTCCTCGATCCCGCAGGCCATGGCCTGGAAGTCATCACCCGCCCTTATGGCTGGGATTTGACCGAAGCCGCAGAACGCTAACGCGGATACCGTGCCGGGACGTGAGTTGCACGTCCCGGCACGGGCTCCGCCTTCCGGCCGTTACGCGGCGACCGCGGTGTTCTGGATGGCCGCGACCCACCACTGTCCATCCTTTTTGGACAAAGTCCAGGTACCGATGTTGCTGCGCGTGCCGTGCTCGGTTTTCACCGGCTGCCGGACGAACGCGAGAGCGACGCCTGCCGCGGGGAAGGTGATGCGGTCGATCTCGTACCAGGTGCGGATGCCTTCGGCATGGTGTTCCAGCCGCTCCTGGTGATAGGCGTGGATGTCGTCCCAGCCGGTGAACCGCACGCCGTTCACCGCGGTGAAGACGATGTCGGCGGTGAACCGGGCATCGAACTTCGCCGCGTCGTGTTCGGCGAACGCGGCCTCCAGCTCCGCGAAGATCGCGGTGATCGCGCGGATGTCCTCCTCGCCGCCGGGGATGTCATGGGCGAGCGGGCGAACCGTCATCAGGACTCCTTCGAATACGTCACGGATGCTGAAACCCTCGTGGCCAGCAGGATGAGCAACACGATGCCGGCGAGACCGGCCGCGGCGAGGAACCCGGTGGTGATCGTGGTCGCCCCGATCAGCGGCCCCAGCAGCAACGGGGAGCAGAACTGCCCGGCGAACGATCCGGTGGCCGACAACGCCACCGTCTGTCCCCGCAACTCCGGCGGCGCGGCCTCCCCGACCAGCACGGTCAACGCGGGAAAGGCCAGCCCGTTCCCCAGCCCGAACAGCATCGGCGCCACCGCGATCACCGCGGGCGTGTCCGTGACGCCGAGAAGGACGAACGTGCTCACCCACAACGCCGCCGACACGCGCAACAGGACGTCGTAGCCCAGCCGCGCCTGGACTCGCGCATACAGCAGCCCGACCACGCTCATCGCCACCGCCGAGCCCACGGTGAACAACGAGACCAGGAACGGCTCGGTAACCCCGACCTGCGCCAGCCGCTGCGGCAAGAACACCGCCAGCGCATACATCAGCAGCGCGGTCGTGATCATCAGCCCGTACAAGCCCAGCAGCGCCGGACGTGCCCGCAGCAGCGCGAGGACACCTCCGGTCGCCGTGCGCTCCGACGTCTGCGGGCGGGAGTTCGGCAGCGCCAGCAGGGTCGCGACACCCAGCGGGACACCGACCAGGTAGACCGCGAACGCGGCGTGCCAGGAGACTCCGCCGACGGCGCCCGCCAGCAGAGGCCAGACCAGCCCGCCCAGGCTCGTGGTGGTCGAGCGCCAGCCCATCACCCGATCCCGCACCGGCCCGCGATAGAGCGCCAGCAGCGCGACCGTCGTGCCGCTGAACACCGTCGCCGCCCCGACGCCGAACACCAGGCGGCTCGCGATCAGCACCGGATACGAGGTGATGAACAACCCCGCACCACCCGCGAGCCCGTAGAGAACCAGCCCGCCGGCCAGCACCGGACGGACACCGAGACGGTCGATCAGCCAGCCCACCAGCGGGCTGGACACCGCGATCGCCAGCCCGTGCGCCGTGATGATCAACCCGGCGGCCGTGCCGCTGACACCGAGATCGGTCCGGATGACTTCGAGCACCGGCATCACCGTCGATCCGGCCATCACCCCGAGCGTCGACCCGAACAGCAACACCACCAACGCCGGGCGGTTCCCCACCGCGTGCTCGACCGGGGCCGAGGTCGTCATCCGCACACCTCCAGCTACTCAGTGCAAAAGTACACTCAGTTGCAATTGTTCTCCAGTGTCGTTTGATTCCGAGATGCGTTCGGCTACGCTGACCAGCGATGACGACTCCGATCGACCGCACGCTCCCGCTGCGCGAGCGCAAGAAGCTGCGTACACGCCGCGCGCTGGCCGACGCCGCCTTGCGGCTGTTCCTGGACAGGGGCTTCGACTCCGTCACCGTGGATGAGCTGGCGGCCGAAGCGGAGGTGTCCAAGCGCACCTTCTACGCCAACTACACGTCCAAAGAGGACGCCGCCCTGTCCGCGGAACTCGAACTCTGGGACGCCTATGTCGCCGAGATCAACGCTCGGGACCTCCAAGGTCCCGTTCTCACCGCACTGCGCGAGTCGTTGAGCTCCGCGCTGTCAGGCCTCGGAGAGGACTGGGCACGCCGCTTCCTGCCCACGCGCGGACTCGCCGCCCGCACGCCCGCGCTGCGGAACCACAGCGTGCTGCTGTCCATGCAGGTCCAGGACACCCTCGTCGAGATTCTCGAAACCAAACTCGGAATCGACAGCCGCGACGACGTCCGTCTCCGGCTTCTCGGCGAGTTCGCCCTCAGCTCTTGGCGCTGTGGAGCCAAAAACTGGATCCGTACCCTGCGCGGCCACCACGACTTCGCCAAAGCCGGCGGCATCGACACACTCGTCCAGCGTGTCGAGGAAGCATTCGACGCGATACCGGACAGTTTGACGCTGACCACTCAGGCCTGAAGAGAACAGCGGCACGGTTGTTAGAGTTGCGTCAAGACAGGTAGACGGAAGGAGACGGTGATGTCCAGCCGCTTCTCTTCGACGGTCTTGCGAGTTCTCGCCTCTGCCGCGGCACAGCTGGAGCAGCTGGAGCACCGGCCGATCGGCACGAACGGCTACGTCAGCACGTGGGGCGCGATCACCAGCGTCTGCCCACCGTACGAGCGCTGAGCCGACCGCTCCCCCGCGGCGGCCTGCCATCGGCGGAATAGCCGATGCGCGCCATGCTCCCTTCCGCATCGTCACGGAGACGCTCTCTTCATGCTTTCTGCTTCCCGGATCACCCATGCCCTGCGTTCTGACGCGGTCAGCGGTTCCTTGCTCATCGGTGCCGCCGTACTCGCGCTGGTCTGGGCGAACTCGCCGCTCGCCCCGGCCTACGAATCGTTGCGTTCCTTCACCATCGGGCCAGATGCCCTCCACCTCAACCTGTCGGTCGAAACATGGGCCGCGGACGGACTGCTGGCCGTCTTTTTCTTCATCGTCGGCAACGAACTCAAACAGGAGCTCGTCCACGGCGAACTCCGTGATCCCCGCCGCGCCGCGCTACCGATCGCCGCCGCGCTCGGCGGAGTCGTCGTGCCCGCGTTGGTGTTCCTCGCCGTGAACGCGGCCACCACCGGCGAAGAGATCGGAGGGTGGGGAATCCCGATGGCCACGGACATCGCCTTCGCCCTGGCCGTGCTCGCCGTGATCGGCAAACACCTGCCCAGTCCATTGCGGACGTTCCTGCTCACCCTGGCCACCGTGGACGACATGTGCGCGGTCCTCATCATCGCGATCGCCTACACCAGCGGCCTGAACCTCATCGCCCTCGGCGCCGCCGTGGCAGGGCTCGCGGTCTTCGGCTACCTGCAGAACGGCACAGGTCGAGCCGTCACGTGGATGCGGGCGCGCGTGCCAGGACGGCTGTTGTTCGGTCCGCTCGCGGTCGCGATCTGGGCCTTGATGCACACCTCAGGCGTACACGCCACCATCGCCGGGGTCGCCATGGGACTGCTCATGCGCACCCGCCCCCGCCTCGGCCAGACCATTTCTCCTTCCCACCGCACGGAAACGGCGCTCCGACCGTTCTCCGCCGGCATCGCGCTACCCGTGTTCGCACTGCTGTCGACAGGCGTGTCCCTGACCGGCGCGGGCGGTTTCTGGACCTCCACCATCACATGGGGAGTACTCGCCGGACTCCTGGCCGGGAAGTTCGTCGGGATCTTCGGAGTCTCCTGGCTGACCGCCCGTTTCACCAACGTCCATCTCAACCCCCGGCTCGCCTGGACCGACATCGCCGGAATCGGGATCCTCGGCGGAATCGGCTTCACCGTCTCCTTGCTGATCGCCGAACTCTCCTACACCGACGACACTCACCTGACCGACGCCAAAGGCGCCATCCTGCTCGCCTCGGCCGCTTCCTCGATACTCGCCGCCGCCGTACTCGGACGCCGCAGTAGGCACCACCGCAGGCTCGCGCACCCCGCTGGCGACCAGACGGAGCCGGCAACGCCGACACAGACATAAAACCCATGCACCGCATCCCCTCAACCTGCCGAGGTCGCCAGACCATCCTCTGCGCGACGGAGGTCTGGGGGCATGTTCTGCTGGATCCGCACTCTCCTCGGCCACCGCCACGACTTCGCCAAAGCCGGCGCCGTCGACACACTTATCCAACGCGCCAAGGGGGACTGTAACGCGAACGGTGTTTCCGGCCGTGGTTGTCAGTAGGTCTCAGCGCCCGGCCAGCGGTCACTGAAGGTGATCGAGAAAGCGTTCAA
>NZ_JBWKEC010000009.1:0-276546 GCF_056435645.1 Amycolatopsis sp. NPDC043889 | reverse complement strand
ACCAAATCATAATCCTGAAGATGCCGATAAATATACTCAGTCGCCATCTGAGTCTTACCGATACCACCAAGACCATGCAACGCCGAAGGAAGCACGGCGGTGGTACCACTGCTCAATCGCTTGGTGAGCTGGTCGAGCAGTTCGTCGCGACCGGTGAAGTTGGGGTTCCGCGGGGGGACGTTCCCGAAGATCAGCGGCGGGTCGTCGGGCTGGCGGTCGGGGAAGTGCCGGAAACTGTCCGCCGCCGACGGGTGGACGATCCTGGTCGTCGGTTCGTTCGCGTCGGGCTCGCTGAGATAAGTCGACCGTCCCTGTGGCACAGGTGTCGAAGCAGGTGGACGTTCGGCCGTCTCAGGCATTTTTGGGCTCACAGCCTTCTTTATTGATTCAGATTCGAATGCGACGAGACCCCGGCCTCGTACCGCGTTCCGTAGCCGGTCGGCCCGGGACAGATACGGTCCGGAAAGCGCGCGCATGAGCGCGCTTTCCAATTCCACATCGGCCGGGGACTCGCGGGTGAGGTCTGGATCCGGTGTGTTGTTCGGGTCGGCGATGGCGTCCCGGAGGTGACCGAGCAACCTGATCCGGTCACCGAAATGGGTGGCGGCCACTCGGACGACACTGGCCGTTTCCGACCGTCGCGCGCCACTGAGCAGCAATTCCCGGACTGCCTCGGGAAAAGCGAAGACCCCGTCGGTGTCCCAAGTGGACTTGCCTTCCCTGAGTGCGGGAGCGTACATCATCCCCGAAAGCAAAAGCTCGAGGAGGTGCTCCACTCCCGCTTCCGGTACGAACCGTTGTCCCACCAGCTTCGCCACGTCGAGACGGACCGGTACCGCCGCGAGCAACTGCGCCAAGCGTAGCGCCGGCGGCGACGCAACACTGCGGAATCTGTGCACTCTTTCGGCGGGTGACAAAGTTACCGGCGGGTCCGCGAAATCGGACCGGGAACTCCGTTCCGCGGTGAGGACGACCGTTCCTTCGACGGCACCGGTGTTCTCGCCGGTCATCAGCCCGGCCCACCAGCCCAGCGACCGTGGCCGCAGTTCGAGCATCGGCACGGGGACGAGGTGGCCGGGCACTTCCGAGCCCGGTTCGAGCCAGGCGTCCGCGAGGTCGCAACCCCATCGGCTGTTGGGTGCCAACGCGTTCGGGACACGTAACCACGCCTTGTGCGGCTCCATTCCGCACCGGCCCCACAGCCATGGCGGGAGCAGGTGGACGATGCTCACCGGCATCCGCCTGCCCCAGCGCGCGAGCATCGGGTACAGCGCGTCCTTGTTCTGCCAGGCATCGCCGACACCGTCGGTCAGCAGCAATACGGCCCGCCGTCCCGAAGAATCCACGATCTCGTCCGGGTCGCGGGCGGGCGCGCCGGGCGTACCACCACGAAGAACGAGACCCTCTTCGCTGTCCTTCGCCGTTTCCAGCAGCCGGACCTGAATGGTGCGGAAAGCACCCACCTGCCGGAGTAATTCGACGAAGGCCGACACCCTCGGCCGCCACAAGGCCATCGAGGGACCATTGTCGAGGACGAGCGTCAGGTCCAGCCAGCGCTCTTTTCTCGATCGGGTGACCGGCCACCACCGGCCGGTCTCCGCGACCCGGACGGCGGTCGCCACTTCGTCCAGGACCACGTTGTTGTGTCGCCGCGACACCGTCTCCCGTTTCAGTGATCTCAGTGCGCGGAAGTACTCCAGCGATTCGAGGAGTACCACTCCCCCCGGCCCGGTGCCGTCCACCGCGGGTTCGGGCAGCTCACCGGGCACGGCCTCGATCCCGACGATCTCACCGTCGTCCCCGGCGGGCGCCTCGGTGTCGACGATCCGCGACGGCCGCGACTCGGGAGGTTCCGGGTTTTCCCCGCGTTCGGCGGGAGCATTGCGGATCCGCGTTTTCTCGGAAGGCCGCTCCGGCTCCTCGTCGGGCTCGGCTCGGTCTGCGGCCCGCCGCGGCGAAATGGCCGCGGCCAGCCACACGATGTCGGCGACGTCGGTCCAGCTCAGGTCCTCGAACCCGAACCGCTCGACCCCCTGGGGGGAACCGGTCTTCCGCCGCTCCGCCACCGGGGCGGAACGCGAGTCGGACACACCGCCCGGCCCCTCCATGTCACCGCACCGTCAGTCGTTGCCAGAGGGCGTCCACCAGCCGCGGCCATGCCTCCTGATCCGGCTGGTACGCGCCCGACGTCGCGAGATAGACGGCGTCGAGCAGCCTGTCGGTGGGGAGACCGCCTTCCGCCTTGCTCCGTTCGGCGAATTCCCGGATGAGCCTGTCCCGGTGTTCGCCGTTCTCGCCGACCAGATGGCCCGCCACGATCGCCGCGAGCTGCTCCTCGTCCGGGTTCTCGATCCGCAATTGGAGGCAGCGGCGCAGGAAGGCGGGCGGGAACTCCCGTTCGCCGTTGCTGGTCATGACGATGATCGGGAAGGCGTGGCAGGCGATCCTGCCGTCGCGGACCACCGCGGTGCGCTGCGGATCGGCGGTGTGCACGGTGACCTCGGGATGCCGGTTGCGCACGCGCGCCAGTTCCTCGATGGAGAATTCGCCGTCCTCGAAGACCGACAGCAGGTCGTTGGGCAGATCCGCCTCGGATTTGTCCAGCTCGTCGATCAGCAGTACCCGCGGCAGCCTGCTCGGGAGGAAGACGGTGCCCAGCGGGCCGAGCCGGACGAAATCGCCGATCGGTGGTTCTTCCGCCTCGCCGCCGCGCTGCGCCTGACTGGTCGCCGCGGCCTGGACCCGGCCGATCGCGTCGTAGCCGTAGAGGCCGGAACTCAGCGCGGTGTGGCTGGTGATCGCCCAGCGCAGCACCCTGCCGAGACCGAGTTCCCTGGCGATCCGGTACGCGAGGCTGGATTTCCCCGTCCCCGGGTTTCCGGTGACCAGCAACGGACGGCGCAGATACAGGGCGGCGTTGACCATGTTCAGCTCGCCGTCGTCGACGGTCAGCTCCGAAAGCGTGAACGCGGTGCCGAGACGGCGCTCCGCCTCGCCGTCGTCCGGCGGCGGCACGTCGTTCTCCGGTGGCGGGTCGCCGCGATACGAACGCCACGGCGGCGGCGCGGGCAGCAACTGCGCGAGGTCGATGTCGTGAATGGGCCTTCCGGTTCCCCGGTAGATCCACCAATCGGGTGCGTCGTGCTGAGGCGTCCGGCCGTTCACGGCCGCGTCCTGATCGTTCCCGCTCATCCGCGGCATCCCCTTACAGTCGAGTCGGGATCAACGGTTGGTCCAGAACGATCACCCGTTTCGGGTCGTCCCACATTACCACCAGATCGTGAGCCAGAGAATTCTTGAACGGTACCGCCGCACCCGAATTCGCCAGTTTGCGGCGATCCGGGAGTTCGATAAAACCGCTGTCCGCGGCCAATACCCAGTCGAGCAACTCGCGCAGGTTCTCCGGCTCGGCGTCCGGATGCCAGAGCACCACCGGAAGGCCGCTGCGGAGCGCGCTCGTCAGTTCGTCCGGCACGCCGCCCGGTTCCGCTTGGGGCGAAGGGGGTTTCGTCAATACCAGGCCGACCCAGTGATCGTCGCTCAGGATGGCGTCGATCGGATGATCCTCGAACTCCGCGCACCCGGAATAGTGCAGCCGATCGGCGGCGGGGTCCTTCACCATCGAATCCCAGCGAACATGCCATGCGCGATGCCAATGCCTCGCCCGCATCCTCTCCAAAGACCGTATTCCGAGCCGGTACCCGTAGCGCAACGGCTGGGGATGGCCGGTCTCATGTTCCTTCGCCCAGCGCTGCACGGGCAAATTGATCAACGTCCTCGGCAGCAGGAATTCCACCGACGCGGACACGCTCTGGCCGGACCAGACGCCTTCAGTCTCCAAGATGACGTCATCGACCCTGAACTCGACCTCTTCTATCCCGATTTCCCGCACTCCACCGAGTGACGGCGGCCAGACCTCCGGATCGTCCTGCCGCCAGAACGCGAGCGTGCACCGCGTGGGATCCCCGGAAACCGGTTCGAGCATGATCAACAGATGCAGATGGGGCCGCTCCGGAATCGGTGGCCTGCTCTGCCGCTGATGCAGAAGGGCGGGGCCGAGCCGCAACGACCTGGCCTGGTCGGCGATCCAGTTCGCGATCATGGCCGCGGGCTCGCCGTCCACGTTTTCCGCGAGCAGGCCCAGAAAAGTCATGGCCGGTGGGATACCGTCCGGCCCCGCGTTGAAGTCGGCGAGCAACTGGAAAGCACCCCACGCGTCGGTGATGCCCTCCAGCCGGGGCAAGGGGACCGCGGGGCCGAGCGCGCGGCTCACCATGACCGCCAAATGGGGGACTTCCAGCCGGGTCAGTCTTCGGTGCAGGCCGGCCAGATCCTTGCGGGGGATCAGCTCCAGAACGGCGCTGTCCAGGTCGGCCAGAAACAGGTCTTCGGCGGCCGGTACCGCCGGTTCGGGGAATTTGGCGACCGTCGCGGTACCTTCTCCGTGCAGTCGTAAATAAGCCGTTCCGGTGAAGGTCTTCACCGAAACGGGTATCGGACTGTACGACTCGGGCAACAGGCCCGGGTCCTTTTCGATGACGTCGGCGAAAAATCGCTGCGAACAGATGAACGCGATCATCCGGCCGGATTCCGCGAACGCGTCCTTCGCCTGTTGCGCGTCCAGAATGCGGAAAGCGATGTCGACCGCTTCCCCGACCCACCCGTTGCCGTCGTCGATCACCTCGCCGGAGTTGAAGCTCACCCGGAGCCGCATCTGCGCCTGCGGCGTCCGCGTGTGGTTGTACCGGCGGAGGGCGACCGCGATGCGATCCGGGAACAGGTCGGCGACCAGGCTTTTGGTCGTTCCGGGCGGCAGAAGGACCAGCACACCGTCGCCGCGGTCCTCGTGCGCGCAGGAATCGAAATCGATACCGCTTTCGGCGAAGGCCGTCTTCAGCACCTCGTACATGCCTTGGTGGACGGCGAGTCTGTCGAGCCGGTTGCGGTCCGGCGCGGTGAACCCCACGACGTCCACCACGACGATCGTGCGGTCGAGAGCCCGCGTCGGTCGCGCCACTGGCCCCCTCCCAAGGTCCACGGCGCCGCCCCACCGGCGCCGACCGCCACATTATCGCGTCGATCGGCCCTGAGGGTGAGTGTCAATTGACAAATAGGGTGCGGCGGGAGCGTGCTAGGGCTCGTGAGCGGTAAGGACGGTTCTAACCGTCCTTACCGCTCACGAGGCGGTCAGACGCCGGCGACCTGCTGGATCCAGCTGCGGTAACGGGTGATGTTGGTGTAGGCGGTGTTGTTCGACCGGTCGCTGGTCGAGGCGACGCCGACCTGGCGGCCGCCGGAGAACATCGGGCCGCCCGAGTCACCGCCGGCGGTGATGCCGTCGACGCGGTTCGCGCAGACCGCGACCCCGCCGTGGTAGTCACCGCAGTTGACCGAGTTGACCCGGACGGTGGCGACTTTCAGGTAGCGGGACTGGCAGTTGATCTCCGAACCGCACTGGCTGGTCGCGCCCCAGCCGTAGACCTGGACGTTCTGGCCGACCGCGACGTTGCTCGTGGTGCCGAGCGGCGCGTAGGTGGCGTTGACCGAACTCGTCAGCCGGACGATGGCGAGGTCCGCGCCCGAGTGGCGGGTGATGCTCGCCGCCGTGGCCATCGTGCCGCCGCTCTGCTGGTCGAGGCTGCCGATCCGGAACGTGTAGCTGCCACTGCTGGCGACACAGTGCTTCGCGGTGAGGATGTACTGCGGCGCGATGATCGTCGCGCTGCAGTTCTGCTGGCCGTTCACGAACAGCCGGGCCGCCCAGGGAGCGTTCTGCGCGTACTGACCACCGATGATCATCGGCTGCACGCCCGAGGGCTCGGCGGCGGTCGCGGTGGGGGCGGTCGAGCCGAGCAACGCCATGAAGGCGGTACCGGCCAGCAGGACAAGAGAGCGCAGTCGCATGTTCCGACTCATTTCTGCGGCGGGTTCCGGCCGCTTCAGTGGGGACGAACGCGCTGATTCTGTGTCGTGCCAAGGGAACCCGGAAACCGACGAAAGTTCGCGTCGGCTACCTATTTATTTCCATGACGCGCGGCGAAGGTTTTTGAGTATGCGCCGAAGATCATTAGGTAGTCACTCGCCGAGCAGCCGCCACGCGGTGAGGGCGAGCCTCGCCCTGGTCAGCCCGAACGGGTCGGTCAGGTCGACGGCCAGGCTCTTGCCGATCTGGGTCAGCCGTCGCGCGACGCTGCTGTGGTGCAGGTGCAGGGAATCGGCGGCCTGGCGTACCGAACCCGTGGCGCAGTAGGCGTCCAGCGTCCGCAGATCCTCGGGATCCGCCGCCAGCTTCGTGATCGCGACGACGTCGGCGTTGGCCCGCGTGTCCTCCTCCGGGATCCGCGCGAGCAGGGCCAGCGCTCCGAGGTCGTCGTAGTGGATCACCGGACGGCGCGCGGTCGTGAAACGCAAGGCCGTCTTGGCGTCCTGCCAGGACCGATGCGGGCAGCCGGTCTCCCCGATCCCCGCCCGGACGTCCTCCGGAAAGCGGTCCGGGTCCACCGCGGTGGCGAGGATGATGCCGACGTCGGTGAGCGACGCGGCCTTGACCGGGCGGCCGGGGCAGATCAGGTTCCCGATCTTCTCGAGCGGGAGCCCCGACCGGACGGCGACCACCCTGATCGACGCGTCGGCGGGGAAACCCAGCAGCCGCAGGGCCCGGCTCCTCGCGGCGTCGTCGCCGGCGGCACTGATCACGAGCTCCACCAGCGCCGGATCGGCCATGGTGGTACGGGCCGGTCCGTACCTTTCGACGACCGTCGCCACGGCGATCGCGAGCCGGTCCAGCACCGCTTCGTCGAGGGCGACGGGCGTTCCCTCGCGTTCCAGCCACACCGTGCCGATCTCCTCGTCGTCGAGGGTGACCGCCTCCGTGATGGGCGCGGGCGCGGCGGTCGGCGCGGCTTCGCGGCCGTCGGGTGCCATGCGGATGGTGCGTCCCGTGCTGTGGAGCCGGATGCCCGCCACGCATTCCGCCAAGCCCGCGGTGGCGCGAGCGAGCGCGGGGAGGTCGACCCGCCGCCGCATCAGGGTGTCGTAGAACATCACGACCCGGATCGCGCCTTCGACGTCGGGATCCAGATGCGACAACCGCGCGGCCAGTGCCTCCATGTCCGCGAGCGTACGCGGCGATCGTCGCACGAAGGGGCGATCACACGCGACGGATGGCGGCCGCCCTCCGGCCCCGGAGCCGGAAGGATCGTGGTCATGGATCCCGAACTCGAAGCCTTCATCGCCCTGTTCCCGCAGGCGAAACTCGACGACCCGGTCGCGGACCGCGTGAGCTTCGCGAAACTCGCCACGTCCGTGCCGCAGCCCGACACGTCGGACCTGGAGGTCGAAGACCGGACGGTGCCCGGTGAACCCGGCGTCCCGATCCGGATCTACCGGCCGCGTGAGGCACAGGGCGCCATCATCTGGCTGCACGGCGGCGGCTGGGTCATGGGCAACCTGGAGACCGAACATCCTTGGGCGGCGCGGCTCGCCGAAGCCTCCGACGCGACAGTGATCTCGGTCGAGTACCGGCTGGCACCGGAAAATCCGTTCCCGGCCGCGTTCGACGACGTCTACGCGGTGCTGAACTGGACGGCCGAGCACGCGGCCGAACTCGGCGTCGACCCCGACCGGATCGCGGTCGGCGGGCACAGCGCGGGCGGCGGGCTCGCGGCCGCGACGGCACTGCGAGCTCGCGACGAAGGCGGCCCCCGGATCTGCTTCCAGCTGCTCAACCAGCCGGGGCTCGACGACCGGCAGGAGTCCTGGTCGGCGCGGAACTTCACCGACACGCCATGGATGAACCGCGCCAAGATCACCGCAGCGTGGGGGCACTACCTGGACGGAAAGCCCGCGCCTTCGCCGTATGCCGCCCCTTCGCGGGCCACCGATCTCTCCGGGCTGCCACCCGCGTACGTGGCCTCCGCCGAGTTTTGCCCCAATCGCGACGAGAACATCGAGTACGCGCTCCGTCTGCTGCAGGCGGGGGTTTCGGTCGAGCTGCACCAGTGGGCGGGCACCTTCCACGGGTCGCAGGCCATCCTGTCCGCCGAGGTGTCCCGCCGTCAGATCGACGAACTCGGCGGCGTCCTGCGCCGCGCGCTGGCCTCGTCATGACCGCACCCACCGCGACACCCACGACGGCCGGGCTGCTGCGTCCGTTCGCCGGGAGTTTCGCCGCTGTCGTCGTCCTGCAGATCATCGGTGCCAT
Organism: Amycolatopsis sp. NPDC043889; assembly: GCF_056435645.1. Classification (NCBI taxonomy): domain Bacteria; kingdom Bacillati; phylum Actinomycetota; class Actinomycetes; order Pseudonocardiales; family Pseudonocardiaceae; genus Amycolatopsis; species Amycolatopsis sp. NPDC043889. Next base: position 268,343 of record NZ_JBWKEC010000009.1, on the reverse strand, counting down.
CTCGGGGTTGGCGCCGCTGCTGGCGGTCGTCGAACTGGGCAGGGCGCTGCTGGTGCCCGGCCCGGCCGACGAGAGCCGGGTGTGGACGGCGGTGGCCGTCGGCGCGGCCGGGCTGTTCGTCCGGCTGGTGCTCACGGCCGCGTCGTCCGGGATCGGGCATCTGCTCGACGGCCGGGTCCAGCTCACGTTCCGCCGTCTGCTGGCCGCACGTCTGGGACGGGTGCCGATCGGCTGGTTCTCGAACCGCCGCACCGGTGAACTGGCCAAGGTCGTCGGCGAGGACGTCGGCGCCGTGCACCCGTTCATCGCCCACACCCCCGGCGAACTCGTGTCGGCCTTCGTCGTCCCGCTGGTGTCGCTGGTCTACCTGCTCACCATCGACTGGCGGCTCACCTTGATCACGCTGATCCCGGTGGTGCTGGCGGTGGCGCTGGTCCCGCTGATGATGACGCCCTCCCGCCTGCGCGAGCAGGAGGAGTTCGACCGGGGAATGGCGGGGATCTCGGATTCGGTCGTCGAGTTCGTCCAGGGCATCGCCGTGGTCAAGGCGTTCGGCGGCGCGGGCCGTGCCCATCGCAGGTTCCGCACCGCCGCGGACGCCTTCGTCGCCACCTTCACCCGGTGGGTGCACGGTATGGCCGGGCCGGCGGCGGGGATGCAACTGGCGCTGTCGCCGCCGTTCGTCCTGCTGGTGGTCCTGATCGGCGGCACGCTCCTGATCACCGGTGGCGGCCTCGCCCCGGTCGATCTCCTGCCGTTCCTGGTGCTCGGCCTGGGCTTGACCGCGCCTGTGGCCGCGCTCGGCCACGGCTTCGACGAACTCCAGGCCGCCCGTCGCGCCACCGGCCGGATCCGCGAAGTGCTCGCGGTGCCGTCGCTGCCGGAGCCGTCGAAGCCGGTCGCGCCGCGAGGCCATCGGGTGGAACTGCGCGGCGTCCGCTTCGGCTACGAGGCGGAGCGCGAGGTCCTGCGCGGGATCGATCTGGTGCTCGAACCGGGGACGGTCACCGCGCTCGTCGGGCCGTCGGGCGGCGGGAAGTCCACTTTGGTCACTCTGCTGCCGCGGTTCTTCGACCCGGCGGACGGTTCCGTGCTGCTGGGCGGCGTCGATCTGCGCGAGATCGGCAGCCGGGAGCTGTACCGCAAGGTCTCCTTCGTGTTCCAGGACGTCCGCCTGCTGCGCGCGTCGGTCGCGGACAACATCGCGCTCGCCGTGCCACACGCCGAGCTCGACGACATCGTGCGCGCGGCCCGGCTCGCGCAGATCCACGACCGCGTCCTCGAACTACCGCACGGCTACGAAACGGTGCTGCACGAGGAAACCGGGTTGTCGGGCGGCGAAGCGCAGCGGATCTCGCTGGCTCGTGCGCTGCTCGCCGACACTCCCGTCCTGGTGCTCGACGAGGCCACCGCGTTCGCCGACCCGCGGACCGAACTGGCCGTGCGCCGGGCACTGACGGCGGGGCGCGCCGACCGGACGGTCCTGGTCATCGCCCATCGCCTGGAGACGGTCGTCGACGCCGACACCGTCGTACTGCTGGAGAACGGCACCATCACCGAACGCGGGAAACCCGCGGAGCTGCTGGCGCGGAACGGGAGGTTCGCCGCCTTCTGGCGTTCCCACCGCTCCGCCGAACCACTGGGGGAACCTCGATGATCCGGATGTTGCTGAGCGTCCTCGGCCCCGACCACGCCCCGCCGGTGCGGCGCACCGTGGCGCTGATGACGGCGACCGCGATCGTCGAGGGCCTGTCGTACGCGCTGCTGGTCCCCCTGCTGCGGGCGCTGCTCGGGAGCACTCCGGGCGACGCCGTCCCGTGGCTGATCGCGTTCGGCGCGGCCTTCTCGGTGTTCGCGATCCTGCGTTACCGCGCCGATCTTTCCGGATTCCGCGCCGGGACGACGTTGCTGCGCGGGATGTACCACCGGCTCGGCGACCATCTCGCCCGGCTGCCGATGGGCTGGTACAGCGGGAAACGGGTCGGTGAGGTGTCGTCGCTGGCCGGACCCGGTGTCCTGCGGGCGATGGGCGTGATCGCGCATCTGCTGGCGCCGTTCATCGCCGCGTGTGTCACCCCGCTGACGATCGTGTTCGTGATCCTCGTCTTCGACTGGCGGCTGGGGCTGGCCGCGCTGATCGCGGCTCCGGTCGTGGCGGCCATCCAGGTCTGGACGGGTCGTTCGATGGCCGCCGCCGACGAGGAGACCGCGGAACGCGGGAACGAGGCCACCGGGCGGGTCATCGAGTATCTGCAGGCGCAGCCGGTGCTGCGCGCGGGTGGCCGAGCCGCGGAACGATTCCGGTTGCTCGACGACTCGCTGCGAGACCTTCAGCGAGCGAACCACCGGTCCACGCTGTCGGCGCTGCCCGGTGTCGTGGGGCTGACGTTCACGGTGCAGGCGATGTTCACCGGCCTCCTGGTACTGGGCGCGTTCCTCGCGCTCGGCGGGGGCATCGGGGCACCCGAGGTGCTGACGATCCTCGTCCTGGCCGCGCGCTGCGCGGATCCGCTGCTCTCGCTGACCGACATCGGCGGCAAGCTCCGCGGCGCGCGTACGGTGCTGACGAGGCTCGACGCGCTGCTGCGGACCGAACCGCTGCCGGAGCCGCCGGACCCCGTCCGGCCGGAGCGGCACGACCTCGAATTCGAGTCCGTCGTCTTCACCCGCGGCGGCCGCACGGTGCTCGACGGCCTCTCGCTGACCGTCCACGAAGGACAGAAGCTGGCCGTCGCCGGGCCTTCGGGCGCCGGGAAGAGCACGGTGCTGCAGCTGCTCGCCCGGTTCCACGACGTGGATTCGGGAGCGGTGCGCGTCGGCGGGGTGGACGTCCGCGCGATGAGCACCGAGGACCTGATGGCGCGGATCGCGATCGTCTTCCAGGACGTCCACCTCTTCGACGGCACGATCGAGGAGAACATCCGGCTCGGCCGCCCGGACGCCGGCGACGCCGAGGTGCGCGCCGCCGCGACGGCGGCCCGGCTGGACGAGGTGATCGAACGGCTGCCCGGCGGCTGGTCCGCGAACGTCGGCGAAGGCGGGGCGCTGCTGTCCGGCGGGGAACGCCAGCGGGTCTCGATCGCGCGTGCCCTGCTGAAGGACGCGCCGATCGTGGTGCTCGACGAGGTGACGTCGGCTCTGGATCCGGTCAACGAAACGGCCGTCCACGAAGGGATCGAGCGCCTCATGGCGGGCCGGACCGTGGTGATGGTGGCGCATCGGCTGCGGACCGTCGAACGTGCCGATCACGTGGTCTTCCTGGACGGCGGCCGGATCGTGGAGGAGGGAAGCCACGACGAGCTGGCCCGGCTCGGTGGCCGGTACGCCGGGTTCCTCGAGCCGCAAATCGCTTGACGCCACGCGCGAACGGCAATGCACTGTGGCGATGAAGATGCGTTCCACGACCGCCGAGGACCGCGACGTCTTCGTCGACACGATGTTCACCGCGTTCGCGCGTTTCCCGGACACCGCGGGCGAGACCTGGTCCGCGCTCGAACTGGACCGCGGCCTGCTCGCGGTGACGGAGGACGGGCGGTCCGTCGGCACGGCCGCCGCGTACTCCTTCGAGCTCACCCTGCCCGGTGAGGTCGTCGTCCCGGCCGCCGGGGTGACCGCCGTCGGTGTCCTGCCCTCGCACCGGCGGCGGGGTGTGCTCAGCGCGATGATGCGGCATCAGCTCGCCGAGTTCCGGGAGCGGGGCGAGTTCCTCTCCGTCCTGCTGGCGTCGGAGGCGCTGATCTACCGGCGGTTCGGCTACGGCCCGGCGACCTACACCCGGCGTCTGACGGTGCAGCGCCATCGGGCCGCCTTCGCCGGCGGGACGGCCGGTGGCTCGATCGAGGTGCTGCGCCGGGCCGAGTGCGGCGAGCTCCTGGAGGAGGTCTACGACCGGTATCGCCGTGCCCGGCCCGGCGCGCTGTCGCGGCCGCACCGCTGGTGGTCCTTGGGCGCCGGGCAGCCGCCGATCTCCCGGGCATCGCGCCACATCGCCGTCCACCGCGACGCCGACGGCGTTCCGGACGGGTACGCCTCGTACTCGCTCACCGAACCGAGCACCTTGACCGTCGACGAGACCGTCGCCGTCGACGACGAGGTGTCCACGGCGCTGGCCCGGTTCGTGCTCGAACACGACCTGATCACCGAGGTCGTGTTCGAGCACTGCCCGCCCGACCATCCGCTGCGGTGGCAGCTCGAGGACTTCCGCGCCGGCGAAGTCGGCGGTGACACGGACTGGCTCTGGGTGCGGCTGCTGGACGTGCCCCGCGCGCTCACCGCACGCGGCTGGTCCACCGACGGCGAGCTCGTCCTCGACGTCGACGACCCGGCGCTCGGCGAGCACGGCCGGTACCTGCTCACCGTCCGGGGCGGTGAGGCGGACTGCGTGCCGACCGACAGCGAACCCGACCTCTCCTTGGACGTGAGCGACCTGGGCTCGATCTATCTCGGCGGCACCACCCCGAGCCTGCTCGTGCGGGCCGGACGCGTCCGAGCCCATCACCCGGGTGCGGCCGCGCTCGCCGACGCTCTCTTCCGTACCGAGCGTTCGCCGCACTGCCTGCACTGGTTCTGATCAGGTCCGGCGGGTGCCGACCGTGAACAGCAGCGACGCCGCGGTCAGCACCACGCCGAACCACACCACGCTGGTGATCCCGGCGTGGTCCGCGAGCAATCCCGCGAACAACGCGCCCAGTGCGATGGAAGTGTTGTACGCCAAGGTGTTGAGCGACATGGCGGCCTCGAACGTGTCGGGTGCGGACCGCTGCGTCATGGTGAGCTGGCTCAGCTGCACCACGCCGTAGGACAGTCCCCAGAGCACGAGCGCGATCATCGCCCCCGCCTGCCCGTGGCCGATCGCGAGCAGCAGCAACAGTGACGCCACGAGCCCGGCCGCTCCGACCGCGAAGCTGACGAGCACGTTCTTCGCCACGAAATACCCGGCGACGAAGTTCCCCGCGGCTCCCCCGGCACCGAAGACGATCAGGCACACCGTGACGAAGGCGGGCGACGCCGACGAAGTGCCTTCCAGGAAGGGCCGGATGAAGGTGTAGACACCGAAGTGCCCGAGCACGAACAGGACCACCGTGATCAGGACCGATCGCAGGCGCGCGTTCACCCGCGGCAGGCCGAAGACCTCACGGACCGGGACCGCGTTCGCCGACGGCAGGGACGGGACCAGGACGAGCACGGCGAGGAAGACCAGGACGCTGAGCCCGCTCCAGATCAGGAACGTGGCCTGCCAGCCGACGAGACGCTCCAGGACGGTGCCCAGCGGCATCCCCAGCACGGTGGCGACGGAGATACCGGACATCACGACCGCCGCCGCCCGGTTAGCGTGGCGGCCGGGGACGATCCGCACCGCCATCCCCACGCCGATGGCCCAGAACGCGCCGTTGGCGAAGCCCATGACGAGCCGGGTCGCCAGTACCAGCGGATAGCCGGGCGCGAGGGCGGTGATCAGGTTGCCCGCGGTCAGGATCGCGAGCAACGCGGAGAGCAGGACGCGCCGGTTGATCCGCCGCGTCCACGCGACCACGAACGGCACGCCGAGCCCGGCCGAGACGCCGTAGAGCGTGACCATCAGGCCGGCGGCGCCCACCGAGATGTCCAGGCTGGAACTCACCGGGGTGAGCAGGCCGACGGGCATCAGTTCGGTGGTGAGGAAGACGAACAGGCTGGCGGTGATGGCGGCGACCCCTGCCCAGCCCTTCAGGGTCGAGTGCGCGTTTTCGGTTCGGGTGACCATTTCTTCTCTCTCGATTCACGAGCATGACGAAGAAACCCCTGCGGGCACGGCGATTCCGCCCCTGGGGTGCTTCGCTCCAGAAGGATCGACGGCGCGCGGGACGACCCGCGAACCTCTTAGCGCTAAGCTATTCGATGCTTAGCGCTAAGTCAAACTAGTACCCGAGAAGGTTCGCGCGTCAGTCGTCGAGGGCGACATCTCCCAGTGACCGCAACAGGTTTCGCAGCAAGGCGGCCAACTCGTCCCGTTCCTCGGCGCTGACCGCGCTCAGGAGCCGATGCTCGGTGTCCACATGATCGGGCAGGGCACGGTCGATGAGCTCGCGCCCTTCCTCCGTGAGGTCGACCAGCACGCGGCGGCCGTTCGTCTCGTCGGGCGCGCGGACCACCAGTCCGCGTTGTTCGAGCCGGTCGAGCCGCTGGGTGACCGCGCCGGAGGTGATCATCGCCGAACGCATCAGGTCGGCGGGGGTCAGCGTGCCCGCCCGGCGCAGGGTCGCCAGGACGTCGAACGACGACCGGTCGAGGTCGTGGCGGGCGAACGTCTTGCGCAGTTCGCCTTCCAGGACCCGGGTCAGCCTGGTCAGCCGCCCGATGACCGCCATCGGGGAGACGTCCAGGTCGGGACGGGCTTCGGCCCACTGGCGAAGAATGTGATCAACGTGATCCGGCACGACCGGAGATTACCCCGGTCCCAGAGCGCGGACGTTCGTTGACACCCCCGTAGCGCCACTGCTCTACTCGGACGCATGCTCCGTACGGCCTGAATCAGTGTCCGCCCAATTCGGTGAAAACCCGGGAATTCCGGGCGCTCCGTCCTGCCCGGAAACCCCGTTCGCCCTCGCACAGAACGGAATTCGCCCATGACCACGACCGAGAACCGGATCCGATCAGCCAGTGAATGGCTGGCGGCCGCGAAAGACGTCGCCGCCGAACTCGCGGTGGACGCCGCCGAGCGGGACCGTGAGAACGAGACGCCCTACGCGGAAGTACGACTACTCAAGGATTCCGGCCTGGTGACCCTGCTCGGCCCGGTCGAACACGGCGGTGGCGGCCAGAGCTGGGAGACCGCCTACCGCGTGATCCGCGAGGTCGCGCGCGGCGACGGCTCGATCGGCCAGCTGCTCGGCTACCACTACCTCTGGGCGTGGGCCGCCCGGCTGGCGGCGACCGACGAGCAGATCGCAGCGGTCGAAGAACTGTACACGCGGAACAACTTCGTCTTCGGCGGCGCGGTCAATCCCCGTGACTCCGATCTGAAGATCACCGAAGACGGCGACGAGATCGTCTACAACGGACACAAGTCGTTCTCCACCGGCAGCAAGGTCTCCGACCTGACCGTGCTCGAAGGTGTCCTCGAAGGCACCGAGGACCATGTCTTCGCCATCGTTCCGTCCGAACAGGACGGTATCGTCTTCCACGACGACTGGGACAACATCGGCCAGCGGCTCACCGAATCGGGCAGCGTGACCATCTCCGGCGTGCGCGTCCCGTGGGCGAGCGCGGCGGGCTACGTCGATAAGAAGTTCCGTCCCTTGACCTACAACACGCTCAACGTCCCGGCGATCCAGCTGGTGTTCACCAACTTCTACCTGGGCATCGCGCAAGGGGCACTGGAAACCGCACTGGCGTACACGCGCGAACGCACCCGCGCGTGGCCGTACGGCGGCGACAACAAGACCTCCGCCGGCGAGGAGTGGTACATCCTCGACGGCTATGGCGATCTCCAGTCGAAGCTGTGGGCGGCCGAGGCACTGGCGGACAAGGCCGGAACCGCGATCTCCGCCGTGCTGCACGCACCGCGCGAAGACCTGACACCCGGGGCCCGCGGCGAGGTCGCGGTCCTCATCGCGGCCGCCAAACAGCGCGCGATCGAAACCGGCCTCGAAATCGGCACGAAGATCTTCGAGCTGACCGGCGCGCGGGCGAGCGCCACGAAATACGGCCTGGACCGCTTCTGGCGGAACCTGCGCACGCACTCGCTACACGATCCGGTGGCCTACAAGCGCCGCGAAGTCGGTGCGTACGCGCTGCTGAACGAACTCCCGGAACCCACCTGGTACACCTGACCCCCGGGCGGCCGGCTAGCGCGCGACGGCGTAGGTGAGCAGCAGCGCGCCCGAAGCGAACCGTCGGTCGTCAACGAGCGTGAGCGCCGTCTCGGCGTACTCGCCATCGAACAGCCGCGTCCCGCCGCCGAGGAGCACCGGGTTCATCACGAGCCGCACTTCGTCGAACAGCCCGAGCCCGGCGGCGGACGTCGCGGCCCCTCCCCCGGCGAAGAGCGCGATGTCACCTTCGAGACCGGCGAGCGCCGAGGCGTCTTCGATCACGTGGGAGTTGTGCCAGTTCGTGGCTCGGAGAGTGCGCGAGAGGACATACTTCGGCAGTTCGTGCATCCGGCGCCGCTGCGTGGCCGAGACCTCGTCCCCGGCGGCCGGCCAATAGCCGGCGAGTTCCTCATAGGCCTTGCGACCGAAGGCCATGCCGTCGATCGACTCCAGCAGCTCGTCGATATGCCCCTGGAACTCGTCGTCGGCGAACCGCCAGTCGATGTCGCCCGCGGCGTCGGCGATGTACCCGTCGAGCGAAACGTTGATGTGCAGGAAGAGCCGCCCCATGTGAACTCCTCGGTTAACTTCTTGAACGAATGAACAAGAAGTCAAGGTACACTTCTTGAACGCACTGTCAAGAAGTCGTACGATGGCGCCATGCCACGCACGGGACGGCCGCGCTCCTTCGACGAAGACCAGGTGATCGGGGGTGCGCTCGACGTCTTCTGGCGGCGGGGTTACGCGGCCACGTCGATGCGCGATCTGAAGGAGGACCTCGGCATCCTGCCGGGAAGCCTGTACGCCGCGTATGGCGACAAGCACGCCCTCTTCCTGCGAGCACTGGAACGCTACGCGGGCGGCGCCGCGAACCAGGCGGACACTCTCGCCGAAGGACCGGTCCTCGCGCATCTGCGTGAGCTTCTGCTCAGCGTCCTCGAAGCGGCGCGGGAAACCCCGGGACGCGGATGCCTGCTGGGCAACACCGCCGCCGAACTGCTACCCGCAGACGAAGCCGCGGGAAAGATCGTCCACAGTGGATTCGACGCACTGGAAACCGGTATCACGCAAGGACTCGAAGCCGCCCAGCGGTCCGGCGAGGTCCGCGCGGACATCGACTGCGGGGCGCAGGCACGGCTCCTGCTCATCGTCATGCAGGGCCTGCACGTGGTGGCCAGGGCGGAGGCCGATCCGCGCCGGCTCACCGACGCGGTCGACGCCGCTTTGGCGCCCTTGACCGCGAAGTGACCCCTGGGCACACCAGCGCCGGCGTGCCCAGGAGCCGGATCACTCCTCGAAGCCTTCGTCGCCGCCGTCGAAGGCGTCCTCCATGACCTCGCCGAGGATCATGCCGCCGACCACGCCTGCCGCGGCACCGGCGACCACGCCGCCCATCCCCGGTCCACGCCTGCCGTGGTGCCCGTGGTGGTCGTAGTCGTGGCCGTAGTGCTCCTGGTGCCCGCCGAACATGGCGTGCCCGCCGCCGGACTCGGCGACCTTGGCCAGCCAGCCGTCGATGGCCGCCGCCCAGTCGGTGCGCAGGGCCTCCTCGTGCGAAACGTGGAAGCGGCCGAAGGAGTCGCCGCCGGAGCGGAACATGCCACCGCGCCGATCGGCCTCCAGCACCACCACGAGGTCGTCCGGGCCGGCGACGAAGGTCAGCTCCACCTGGCTGACGCGGCCCGCGTAGCGCGACGGCGGGAAGAACTCGATCTCCTGGAAGAACCCGAGCTCCTGCCGGACGCCGTGCAGCCGGCCGGCTTCGACGTCGGCGCTGCGGAACGAGAAGCCCAGCTCGCCGAACGCCTCCAGCACCCGATCCTGCGATTCCAGCGGCCCGACCAGCACCGGGTCGAGGTCGCCCTTGTCCGGCGCTCCGGCGATGACCAGTTCGGTCCGCACACCGACGACCATACCCGGCAGTTCACGTCCGCCGACCGCGCTGATCGGCGTCTCCCAAGGCAGCGCGATCTGGAACGGAACGGTGGTCAGCTGTCCCGCCGTCACCTTCACCTTGCGGCCCGCGCTGACCCGCAGGAACTCCGCGGTTCCGGCGCGCTCGTGGTCGCCACGCTCGACCTCGACCCGGGTGACCAGCGAAAGCAGGATCTCCTCGATCTGGGCGTCGCTCGAACCGCCCTGGATGCGGACCTGGCCGGTGATCACCTCGCCGGGAACGGCGTGCGGTGAGTCGAGCACGGTGTCGACGGACGGACCGCCGACCCCGAAGGCGCTGAGCATCCGTTTGAACATCAGGGATTTCCTCCGCTGGGTACTGGAACAGGGGGTACCGGAACACTTCGACTACTACCGAGATCCGTCGCGGCACGCCAGGTAAACCGGGTTAAAACCCCCTAAACGGGCGCAACGTCACTACCTTCTCAGATCGGCCTGGCGGACGTCGTGCAGGTGGATGACGACGTCGTAGGACCGCCCGAGCGAGATGGCCGCGGGGTCGACGGGGAACAGCGTGCCGATGGTGCGGGTGGGCCGGGCGGTGTCCAGCCAGGCGCGGGCGGCGGGCGGCGCGGTGCGAAGGTCCAGGTAGAAGTCCTCGAACCGGACCTGGTCGAGGGTGTCCTCGTTCGTCCCGGACGGCGCGGCCGGGACGGAGAACCGCTTCCACTCCCCGCCCACCGCGGTGTCCTTGGACAAGAAGGAACCCTCGTCGAAGCTGAACCCGATCGGCAGGTAGCCGCGGCCCAACGTCTCGCTCAGGAAGGCGCCTTGGGTCTTCGGGTAGATCGCCGGCATGTCGGGGATGTACGCGACGTGGGCGTTGTGCGCGGAGAGCAGGATCTTGTGCCCGGTCCGCCGCTGCCACCAGGCGACGTTCTGCGCCATCGCCTGGTCGCGCAGGATCTGTGCCGCGGGCAGGCCCTTCGGATCCGCGAGGTCGACGGCGAGGAAGCGGGCGGTCTGCGCGACGAACCGGGCGTGCTGCTCGGTCCAGCCGTGGGCGTCCGCGCCGGTCAGGCCCTTGACCAGCTCGAAGGCCTGCTCCGCCTGCGTGGCGAGCCGCTGTCGCTCGTCGACGGGTTTGCGCAAGTAAGCGAACGCGTCGTCGATCGGGCGCAGCCCGGTGTACAGCTCGTTGAGCCGGGGCAGCGCCTCCGGGTGATGGCGGCCGACATAGTCGGTGATCCGCGCGAAGAACCCGTCGTTCACCGATGGCGCGCCGAGGTCGTCACCGACGAAGTGCACCGTGCGGTCGGGGTGCGCGCGGTTGTGATCGCGCATCCACCGGATCAGGCTGACGAACTCCTCGCGGTCCCACGGGGAGCCGGCCAGCGTGCGCTTCGCGATCTCACGGGCGTCGCCGCGCCCGCTCTGGACGTACTCGTCGATCTCCAGGCCGGCTGACCAGCTGAGCTCCAGCGCGAAGGCCCGGAACCCCTTTTCCTCGACGAGGTAGCGGAACACCCGCTCCTTCATGGTGAAGAACTCGTGGGAGCCGTGCGTCGCCTCGCCGAGGCCCACCACCTTCGCGCCGCCGATCATCCCGCCCAGCGCCCGTAGATCGGCGGTGCTCCGGCCGGGCTCGGTCGAGCGCAACGGATGTGCCGCCCGGTCCAGCGACCGCACCGGATCCCGCCAGGCGGAGGTCGTCTCCGCCGCGAGAGCCGGACTCGCCGCGGGAGCGAGCACCGCCCCCGTCACCACCACCGCCGCGGCCACCAATCCGCGTCTCCCCCACCGTTTCCGGCGCTGTGTCATTACCGTCCACCCCTTCGCTCCGATGTCGAAGACGATCATCGTCCGCGGACCGGAGCGGCGCACTGAAGCAAAGCTCCCACTTGGGGTGAGGAAAACCCCACCCCACGAGGAAGCGGGTGGACCCCGCCGCCGGGGTGTGGGTCCCGGCGGCGGGAGTCCACCCGCGTTTATCTCCCTCCGCAGCGGCTGTCCGTCACTCCGCGCGCCACAACGCGGGTGTGGACGGCGGCTCCCAGCCTGGCTGGGCCGTGTGCGCCTGCAAGCACACGTAACCGCGACCGCTGTAGGTGACCCGGGCGCCCGCGGAATAGCCGGTTCCCGCCGCCCAGGTCGTCCCGCCGGGCGGGTTGGAGGTCGAAGTCGACGTCGTCGGCGTCGTGCTGGTCGGCCGCGAGGTCGACGTCGGCGTCTGCGGCACGTTCAGCACGAAGTCGAACGCGGCCTGCTTGCCGGAAGGCTGATCGCGCACGGTCATCAGCAGCCGCGGGTCGAAGATCGAGTCGGTGTTGTTGCGCGGCTCGTTGGGGAAGTAGAGCTGCGTGGTCAGCACCGGCCTGCCGGGCGCCTGGACCTTGACGTGGATGTGCCGCGTACGGCCGGGGTACAGGCCGGGCACGATCGTGCTCAGCGAGAACGCGCCCTGGTCGTTGGTGAACTGGTGACCGCGGAAGGTGTACCCCACGTTGTCGTAGGCGCCGTTGACGTCCGCCTGCCAGAAGTCCAGCAGCACCCGCGAGATCGGAAGGCACCCGAGACCGAAGACGTAGCCGGAGACGGTGAGCCTCGTCCCTTGCGTGTTCGGCGTGACAAGCGACGTCCGCTGCGGGGAATTCGGCTTGAAGTAAGGACCTTCGGTCTGCGGCGGGGTCGGGTCGTCACCGTCGTCACAGGCGGGGGTCAGCTCGGGTGCCTGGCCGCTCTCAACGGTGGTGCGCGCGAGAGCCGGGCCGCCGATCAACGCGACCGGAGCCGCCACACCCGCGGCGAGCGCGGCCTTCAGCACGGTCTTCCGGCTGAGCTTGTTCTCTTCGTCCATACCTGCTCCTCGTGGGGGCTTCGGGAATCACCCTCGACGGTATGGAGAAGATCAGCTGCGGACGATGGACTGAGGTGGTCAGTCGTGGTGAATCTCCGGGGGCGCGTCACCGGTCCTGCGGTAATCGCCGGGGCTCAACCCCGTTTCCCGCCGGAAGAACCGGCAGAAATAGGCGGGATCCGCGAATCCGACCCGGCTGGCGACCTGCCGCACGGTGAGATCCGTGCCGCGCAGGAATCGTTTCGCCTCCCTCGTCCTCGCCTCGCGCATCAGTTGTGCCGCCGTCCGGCCGGTCGCCGTTTTCACCGCGTCGGTGAGATATCCCGGCGTGACCCCGATTCGCTCCGCGAGTGCGCCGACCGACCACAGCCCCAGATCCGGCCTGCCGAGCAGCCGGGCGAATTCCGTGCCCACCGCCTGTGCCCTGGCGGGCGGGCGCGGGTCCGCCAATCCCGGAAGGCGTCCCGCCCGCACGATCAGCACGTGCATCAGGGCCCGCAGCACCGAATCGGTACCCTGGCCGCCACAACGGAATTCCTCGTCCAGTTCGGCGACCATCCGGGCCGTCTCCTCGGCCGCGCGCTCGTCGAGCCGCCACGGCTGCTGGCTGAGCCTTCGCAGGGTTTCGCGATCCGACGGATGTTCGAGCAGGAAATCGTCGGTGAACAACACGACGAATCCACTGAGATCGCGGGCATCCCAATGGTGCACCTGCCCCGGTGTTATGACGGCGAGCTGCGGCGGCCCCAATTCCCAGCGGGTGAAATCGATGACGTGGTCGCCGGTACCGCCGGTGACATGGACGATTTCGTAGAAAGTGTGCCGATGCGGGAACGCCGCCCGCGACATCGGCCCGATCGTGTCGAATGTGCCGACCGTGAACGGCAGAGCGTCCGGCGCGCGGACCTCCAGCCGATGCAGTGGCAATTCCCCCGCCTTCGGTTCGAGGCAAGGCGTCCTCGGCAACACCGTCGTTCCGCGCATGGACCGGTCCCTTTCACCACACTGGGAATGAAAAGTCTAGACCAATGACGGATCGCTGACTGCCGACGGAAGTCGCTTGTCGCCGTCGGGGTACAGTCAGGAGCATCGACGCACGTCCGAAGGGTCACCACGCGATGTCTCCCACCAAGTCGCGCGGTCGGACCTGGTGGCCGGTCGGCGCGTTCGCCGCACTGGTACTGGCGTGCGCCGTGGCCTGGGCGACGACGGGCGCTTCCCACAGCGACCTCGAGATCTACCGCTTCGGCGTCGACACCCTGTGGAACGGCGGCGACCTCTACGGCGCGTTGCCGCTTTCCGACGCGGGCATCCCCCTGCTGTTCATCTATCCGCCGTTCGCCGCACTGGTGCTCACCCCGCTGGCGCTGGTGCCCTGGACCGGCGCGGTGCTCCTGTTGTTCGCGCTCAGCCTGGCCGCGCTGGGGATCACCTTCTACGGGATCACCCGCACGCTGTGGCCGTCCGGGGACCGGCGGAAGGCGCTGCTCGTCGCGTCGCTGGCGATCACTCCGGCGCTCTTCCTCGAACCGGTCCGCCAGACGCTCGGCTTCGGCCAGATCAATCTGTTGCTGATGGGTCTCGTCGCGGCCGACTGCCTGCTGACTCGGGGCCGCTACCGGGGAATCGGCGTCGGTCTCGCGGCCGCGATCAAGTTGACGCCCATGGCGTTCTTGTTGTTCTTCCTGGTGCGCAAGGACTTCCGTGGCGCGTTGACCTCGTCGGGCACGTTCGTGGCCGCGTCCGCCGTCGCGTTCGCGGTCGCCCCGGAGGCTTCCGCGCGGTATTGGTTCGGCGGACTCGCGGGGGCGTCCGGGATCAGCGGTACCTCGTTCCACACCAACCAGACCTTGCAGGCTGTGCTGGCGCGATTCGGCGTCGAGGGCGCCGCGAAGCCGCTGTGGATCGTCCTCACCGGCGTTCTGCTGATTCTGGTGACCCTGACCATGTACCGCTCGGCCACGGTGCCGGCGCTGCTGCTGAACGCGACGTTCGCCCTGCTCATCTCGCCGACGTCGTGGTCACACCACTGGGTGTGGATCGCCCCGGCGCTGTTCACCACCGCCGCCTGCGCGGTACTCCATCGCCGAGATCGCCGCCGGGCCGCGGCCTGGCTCGCCGTCACCGGGGTCGCCGCCACGATCTTCGTCGGGGCACCGTTCCGGTACTTCCCCGCCTTCGACCGGCCGGGCCAGACGTGGACGACCGCCCAGCAGTGGCTGGGAAACTGCTACGTCGCCGCGGGCCTGGTCTTCCTCGTCGTCGCGGCCGTTCTCGCGCTGCGGAAAGGACCTCGATGCTCGACCTGAGCGGCACCACGACCCTCGTCACCGGGGCCAGCGGCGGCATCGGCCACGGCATCGCCCTGCGCTTCGCCGGAGCGGGCAGCGCCGTCGCCGTGCACTACCACCGCGATGAAGCTTCCGCGCTCGCCGTCGTCGAGCGGATCGAGGAAGCGGGCGGCACCGCCAAGGCGTTCTCCGCCGACCTCACCGACGACGGCGAATGCCGCCGTCTCGTGGCCGCCGCCGCGGCATGGACCGGACGGCTGGACACGTTGGTCAACAACGCCGGCGTGCAGCCGATAGACCCCTTGCCGGAGATGTCGGCGGAAAGCTGGCGCGCCGTCCTCGACGCGAACCTCACCAGCGCCTTCTCGTGCACGCAGGCCGCCGCCGACGTGATGGACGGCGGCAGCGTCATCCACATCGCCTCGATCGAAGCGGCCCACCCCGCGCCGGGACACGCGCACTACAGCAGCGCCAAGGCCGCCCTGGTCATGCACGCCCGCGCCGCCGCGCTCGAATACGGACCGCGAGGCCTGCGCGTCAACGCGGTCTCCCCCGGCCTGATCGACCGCCCCGGCCTCGGCGACGCTTGGCCGGAGGGCGTCCGCCGCTGGGAGCAGGCCGCACCCCTTGGCAGGCTCGGCACCCCCGGCGACGTCGCGAACGCCTGCCTGTTCCTCGCGTCGCCGCTCGCGGCGTGGGTCACCGGGCACAACCTGACCGTGGACGGAGGCGTCTCCGCACGTCCCACCTGGTGATCACGGACGCCCGCCCTGCTATGACCTCCGCCACATGCCGCGGAATGGCTTGCTCTCACTTCGAATCAGCCCGACACACCATCGGGTGGGAATTCCGGCGGGCTTCATCAGATCTGATTGCCTTCACCGTGACGGATTGTCGATCGCCGTGGCGGTAAACGATTTCCGCACTCGCTCGTGCGTACAGCAGGCTGCGGCATACACCTCAAGACGCTCCGTCACCACGCTGCTACAGTCCGCGCTAGTCCGGTTTCCGTAGAGTTTTCGGGCTTCTCCCACGATTATTTCGCCGATTTCCGGCGATTTCTCCAGAAAAGGCATCACTTGACGGATCTCAACCACCCGTGGATCGTGACCGCGTTCCTCGGGGCCGACACCTGCCTGCTCGGATCCGTGCGCGAACTCCGCGCGCGGATCCTGTTCGACCGCGGCCGCCGCCCGTCCTTTCGCCGGGCGGACGGTGCGCACATCGACGACCAGGACCTCGACTTCGGGGCCTGGCACTTCATCGCACGGCAGCGTCCGGACGGTCCGCCGCTCGGCTACATCCGGCTCTCCACCCCCGCCACCGGCGAAAACTTTCAGTCACGGACCTACCTCGGCGTCGAGCGGTACGAGGAATTGCTTGCCGCACAAGGCGTCGAACCGGGCCGGGTCTTCGAACACAGCAGGCTCGTCGTCGAGCACCGGTCCCGGAAGCTCGGACTCGGGCAGTACCTCAACGCGCTCGCGATCGGCGCCGCGCACCACCTCGGCGCCCACGCCATGATCGGCACTTCGGGCACGAAGGACGGCCAGGACCGGTTCCACGCGCAGTTCGGTTTCCGCGCGATGCCGGGCACCCGCCGCTATGTCGAGCAGTACACCGAAGACGTCGTGATCATGTTCCACCGCACCGCCGACGGCGCCGGGCGGCACCACGATCTCGTCACCCGGCTGCGGGACGAATTCCCCCGGATCGCCGCTTCCACGCCTGCGCTCGCCACCACCGAGGCGCCGTCGGGCAGGCCCGCGCCCGCCGGGCTCACCACTGCCCCCGGACCCGACCGCGACCTGTGGCGCCCGACCCTGCTCACACCCCGCAACGCGATGGATTTCCAAGCCCTGACGGCGTTGCTGGCCTACGGCGACGTCCGCGAGATCCACGACACCATCGACGAGCAACTGACCGAACTGGTCCGAAGCCGTGAACCGTCGTGCCGGGAAGAGACCGATATCGAGGTCAGGAAACGGGAACAGCTCGCCGGGATGGCGACCTGGGAGTACGGCACCTGGGTCTGGTACCCGTGGTCGCGGCGGCTCGTGCACGTCCTGCCGCGCGATGAGTTCCGGCTCGTGCGCACGGATCGCAACCGCGGCAAGATCGACCGGCCCGAACAGCGCCGCCTGCTCGGCAAGCGGATCGGGATCATCGGCCTTTCGGTCGGCAACAGCGCGGCGCTCACCTTCGCCCTCGAAGGCATCGGCGGCGCCTTCAAACTGGCGGACTTCGACGACTTCAGCCTCTCGAACCTCAACCGGCTGCGCGCCGGCGTGCACGAACTCGGTGTCAACAAAGCGGTCCTGTCGGCGCGCCAGATGTTCGAGATCGATCCGTACCTCGACATCGAGATCCACCGCGGCGGCCTGACCGAGGACAACATCGAGGCGTTCTTCACCGGCGGGCAGGGCGCGATCGACCTCCTGATCGAGGAGTGCGACACCCCGTGGGGCAAGGTCGCGGCCCGCGAGTACGCGCGCGATCTGCGCGTCCCGGTCGTCATGGACTGCAACGACCGCGGCATGCTCGACGTCGAACGCTTCGACCTCGAGCCGGACCGGCCGCTGCTGCACGGCCTGCTCGGCGACATCAAGTCCGTGGACGTCACCGACCTGAGCCGGCAGGAAAAGGTCGACCTGATCCTGGCCATGGTCGACGCCGACCGGATCAGCCCGGAACTGGCCGCCTCCTTCGGCGAACTCGGCCGCACCCTGAGCAGCTGGCCGCAACTGGCCTCCGGGGTCGCGCTGGGCGGCGCGTTGTGCGGCGAGGCAGCGCGGCGCATCCTGCTCGGCCTGCCGTGCGCGTCCGGCCGGTTCTACACCGACCTCGACCGGCAGATCGCCCCGGAGCGGAGCACCGTCGCGTGACCCCGCTGCCCGTGCGGATCGCCGGCACCGGCCTCCACCTGCCCTCGGACGTCGTCACCAACCGGCGGCTCGCCGAAACGCTCGACACCTCCGACGAGTGGATCGTCCACCGCACCGGGATCCGGGAACGCCGTTGGCTCGCCCCGGATCTCGCCACTTCGGACATGTGCGTGGCCGCCGCTCTTCCCGCGCTCGCGGCGGCGAACTGTACCGCGAGGGACGTCGACGCGATCATCGTCGCGACCTACACCTACGACCAGCCCTTGCCGTCGACGGCTCTGATCGTCAAGGACGCGCTCGGCGCGTTCCGAGCGCTCACCTTCGACATCACGCAGGCCGCCTGCGCCAACGGTGTCCAGGCGCTGTTCCTCGGTTCCTTGCTGGTGCGAACCGGTGCGGCGAAACGGGTCCTGGTGATCGCGGGTGACTGCGCGTCCCGCGTGACCGATCCGGAGGACCGCACCACCCGGGTCTTCTTCGGCGATGCCGCGGGTGCCGCCGTCCTGACCGAGGCGACGACACCGGGCACCGGCCTGCTCGGCTGGGACTTCGGCGCCGAACTGTCCTACGACGTCGAGATCCCGGCCGGCGGCTCACGGCAGCCCGCCGGGACGACGACGTTCGCGGACCGGCGGCACTACCTCAAGATGAACGGCCGGGCCGTCTGGGACACCGCCACCCGATGCCTGCCCGACAGCGTCCTGAACGCCACCGCCCAGGCCGGGCTGACCGTGGACGAGGTAAGCCATTTCTTTCTCCACCAAGCGAATCTGAACATCGTGCGGGCGGCGATGGACAAACTCGGCGTGCGGCGTGACCGTGCTCCGATCACCGTCGACAAGCTCGGCAACACCGGTTCGGCCGGCGTTTTCACCGTTCTGCACAAGGGTTTCTCGGCGGGCATGGTGCGGCCGGGCGACGCCTTCGTCGTGTCGGCGATCGGGGCGGGATTCCAGTGGGGCACTTTGTGTTTCAGGGCTTAGGCACCGGTTGGTCGTGAGTGGCGATTCGGGTTATTGAGGGGTAGGGCAATCGTGACGTGTCCTGGTGGCGAGCCTCGTGAGTGGTAAGGACGGTTCTAACCGTCCTTACCACTCACGAGCCCCACCACGTTCCGCCGCTCAGGTGGCCACCTATTCGCTTCGCGCCCTCTATCGAAGGGAATAGCACATGTAGGTGCCACATAAACGTGTGATGGCACAGATGTTCGAATGCGGGTAGCGTTGTGTTCGTGGCCAGCGACAACGCATCCCAGAAGACGCCCACTGAGTGGTGGCGCGGTACCGACGATCGCGTGGGTACCACACTCCCCGAGACCAACCCGCGCACCAGCCGGAAAGCGCTCACCCCACGGCCGCCTGACGAGTGATCGAATTCCTTGTTGTTCTCCGAAGTTTCCGGAACGTCCAGGATCACACCGTCGATGGCCATGACACGCCAGGAGTCGAACCAGGCGCCACGAGTTCCTCACCGCCCCATTGGCCTGGCCGCCCGATGAAAGAGTTCCTCCAGCGGCTCCGACCCTAATCGCTGACGAGCTTGCGAAATAGCGCTTGTGGTTGGCACATTCCAATCACCTGACCAGTTCCTCAGGAATCGGAGCGCGCCAACCAGTCGCCGCATCACCTCCTCGTATGCTTCCCCGAAGAACAGTCCCATTGCCAGCACGTAATAGACCACAACATGCGCTGACAGCAATCGCGAACGCTTCTCTCTGCAACCAGTTTCGGCAATGATCTAATCCATCAGATCGCGCGGAAACAATCGCGTCAGAACGCCGATCGAGATCCGATCTATCAGCTTCACATCATGGGCATCACGAGCAGCCATGCAGAAATAATAGACCCATTCATGGCCTATTTCATGCAGCGACAACAACGACACACTGGCCGAAATCCACGAGAAAGAGATAGGTGTACTTTTCACCTTAACTTAGCGGCATTGCACCACATCGCTTTCTGGCGCCACCACGGCGAAACGAAGATCGACAACCTGGTCCTGCTCTGCGCTCGGCACCACCAGCTCATCCACCACAGCGAATGAAAAGTCCAAATCGCCCAAGACGGACTCCCCGAATTCACCGCCCCCGCCTACCTCGACCCACAGGAGAACCCAGACGCAACACGATGCACCTCAGGACATAGCCGAACCGCGTGAACCTCCGAAACCCTTGGTTGAGGCATTCGACTGGGTCCCGATCGCCGAACCGCTGTCTCTGCCCATGATCAGATCGCCTTTCCCGTGCCTTGGGATCGCTCGGTCGTCGGCTTCGGCCGGGCGTTCGGAGATCGGGACCGTCGGGAAGCCTCAGGACATAGGCCGACTCACCGGCTCCGGATCTCGGTCCCGTGTCTCAGATTCGTCACCAGCGCCGTCGACTTGCCCGTGACGGCGGTCGCGAGTGTCCGTTCCAGTCCCGGAAGCCTTGCAACACGCAGGAAAATCCGGCGCGCCTGGAGCAGGAGCCGGTTCGCGGGCAGGAACCATCGCGCACCTCGGCGAGCGACCTGCTGCTTCTCGGTCACCACCGGCCGGACCAGCTTCTCGTACTCGGCGAACGCGGCTTCGATCGAGGGCGCCTGGGTGAGTTGTTCGGCCAGTACGAAAGCGCCCGCGATCCCGAGCGAAGCGCCCTGACCGGCGAGAAGTGAGACGGCGTAGCAGGAATCACCGGCCAGGACGACCCGGCCGCGGCTCCACGACGACATCTCGATCTGCGCGACCTGGTCGTAGTACACCTCACCGGGTGGCGGGCAGCGATCGAGTGCTTTGGGAACCGCCCAGCCGAGCAAACCATAGGTCGCGCGCAGTGCCGCCCGTGCGTCGCCCGGCAGAGCCGGGTCTGTCGCGCGGTGCACGGCGAACGCCGCGAGCTTGCCGTCGCGGAGACCGTAGAAACCCATCTGCATCCCGACGGTGTCGGTCAGGCAGAACCGCTCCCCCACCCGTGCGCGGATCTCCTCGTCCTCGAAGACGAACGCCGCCGTGTGAAAGCCAAGGTAATGCAGGAACCTTTTCTCTTCACCGAAGACCAGCCGCCGTACGGTCGAATGGATCCCGTCGGCACCGACCAGCAGATCGGCTTCGACCATCTCGCCATCGGTCAGGGTGATCCGCACGCGGTCGCCGAGATCCTCGGCTCCCGTGACCCCGGCGCCGAACCGGACGTCCACTGTGGACGGAAGGCTCGTACGCAGGACGCGTTCCAGGTCGGGCCGCATGATGCTGCACAGCCTGCCCCGAAACGACTTCGCGAACTGGACGTAGTCGATCGCCGCCCGTCGGCGGCCGCGGTCGTCCAGCAAACTCGCCTCGTCCACCTGGTACGCCACGTCTTCGACCCGAGGGAGCAGACCCATCTCCTCGATCGCGTCGAACCCAGGGCCGAAGAAGTCGATCATGTAGCCCTGTTCTCGCGGCCCCGCCGCACGTTCCAGCATCACGACCTCGACGTCCAGCGTCGCGAGCCGGTGCGCCAGCGCCAGTCCGGTGATCCCGGCACCGCAGATCGCCACCTTCATCAGGGTTCCTCCCTTTCGGTTCAGCCGACCAGCCTGCACAGGACCGCGAAGGGCACCTCGCTGCCAGATTCCGGTTCGAGCGCGCGATGCAGCAGCAACCCGTCCACCGTGGCGAAAAGCACCGCGGCCGTGCCCTCTGCGTCGGCAACGCCACGTTCCGCCAGCCAACCGCCGAACCGGGCGCGCAAATCGGCGAGAAGCTCGCGGATGCCCTGGCGCAAGTTGTCGTCGCGGGTCGCGGCCAGGTAGGCCTCGGCGAACAGCAACGACATCGGATCGGTGCCGGAATATTCGCCGACCGACGCCAGCAGCGCGTCCACCGCTTCCGCCGGGGTCTCGACGGTTTCCAGCGCCGGTTCGAAAGCGCCCGCGACCTCGCGCATCGCACCCAGCACGGCCTCGATCATCAAGGCCTGCAACGAGGGAAAGTGGTAGTGCACGACGCTCGGCGTGACACCCGCGCGTTCGGCCAGGATCCGGGTACTGACCGCGGACCAGCCGAGCTCGGGCACCAACGCGACCGCGGCTTCGAGCAACCGCCGCCGGGCGACCTGACCACGTTCCGCAGCCGGAGAACCTGCCACCGTCGCCTCCTAGGGCGTTCGTCCTGTACGACTGCCCTGATCTTATGCCCTGGTCCGTTCGGCGCGCAAACTCGGTGGTCACGGCGTCGTCCGCTCCCTACAGTTCCGTTTCCGACGAGAAGAGAACGCACCACGGTGAAACTGGACGGGTACAGATGGCGCACGCTGATCAGTCAGGTCCACCTCGGCAAGGACACCTACCGCGTCATCCGTCCGGCACGCCCTGTCCTCTCGTCCAAAGCCGGCACGGCGCGGAGCCCGACGTGTACACGGCGTCGGCACACGAACTGGCCGCCGCCTGGTGGCTGGCCACACGCTCCCGCGCAGTCTGGTGTATCTGCCCTATCGCGCGTGCCGGACAGCCCGCCAACAGGACCACGAAGGCTGCCGCAGAACGCCTTCCCGGTCTTCAGCAACGAAGAACACCTGAGCTACCGAGGCGACCGCGGTCAGCTTCGCCCGGGCATCGCCGCGGACACCCTTTCCTCGTGGCAGCCGCCGTGCCTTCGAACTCGAGGGCACCCAGCTTCGTGACCTCGCCGAGGACGGCTCAGCAGAGATCGGTGACCCACCGGCCAGGCACGACGCCGCGGAGATCGGCCTCGGCCCGAGGTTCGTCGTCCACGCGACGAGTCGCCTGCCCGGCGGCACGCTGCATGCCGTACTCCGCTGAACCCCCTGAAATTCCGGACGCGGCAAAAATGACCTCTCTCCGCGTCAATGCCGTCGCCAGGCTTGCTCTTCCGAACCCCTTGGAGGACACATGGTCTCGAAACCCCGCGTCGCACTGGGAATGCTCGTCTTGGCCGCGCTGTCTGGCGGGCTCCTCGCGTTGCTCATCTCGCTCGAAGTAGGCACCTTCTGGGCCAAGACGCTGCCACTCGTCTTCCTGGTCGGCGGTGCGACCTTCGCCCAGTCTCTCGGCTTGTTCACCAAGAAGCCGAAGGACTAGGGACCGGTCCCCTCGGCCGCCACCAGGGTCCTGCCCGTGACCGAGCCGGGTGCGTACGTCGAACGCTTCGAGACGAATTCGCGCAGGCGCGCGCTCCGGGGCGTGACCGCGATAGTGAACGTGGAAAGAGCCCACCACGATCGTGCCGTGGACCGCGGTCGTGGTGGCCATCGACCACACCAGGAAGAACATCCTCGCCAAGGCGTTCGGCGGCGATGTCGGCTGTCTCGTCAAACTCACCGACGGCAGGAAGATCCTCATCAACGGATTCACCGAAGGCGCCGACCTGTTGGCACACGACATCTTCGAGGCCGTCGGACGGCGTTCCGCCTGAAGGAAGGTCAAACTCGCCGCGGCGCGAAGGTCCGGCGATAGTCCTGCGGGGAAACGCCGACGACCTTGTGGAAATGGTGCCGTAGCAAGGCTCCCGAACCGAAACCGCAGCGGCGCGCGACCTCGTCGATGCTCATCGTCGTCTCCTCCAGCAGGGACCGCGCGTGCAGAACCCGTTGTGTCGAAAGCCATCGGTGCGGCGTGGTTCCCGTCTCCGCGACGAACTTGCGCGCGAAGGTGCGCTCGGACATCCGGGCCCGGCGGGCGAGATCGGCGACCGGATGTTCGTGGGCGATGGTGTCGAGCATCCAGGTGAGCACCGGCTGCAGGCTGTCCCCAGTGCACTCCGGGATCGGCACCTCGACGAACTGGCGCTGCCCGCCTTCCCGTTGCGGCGGCACCACCATGCGCCGCGCGATCGCGGTGGCCGCGGCGGAGCCGAGTTCGCGCCGGACCAGATGCAGGCAGGCGTCGATGCCGGCGGCCGTGCCCGCGCTGGTGACGATGTCGCCGTCGTCGACGAAGAGGACGTCCGGATCCAGCTGGGCCTGCGGGAACCGCTTCCGGAACGCCGCGCTGTGGCGCCAGTGGTTCGTGCACCGCCGTCCGTCGAGCAAGCCGGCGGCGCCCAGCACGAACGCGCCCGTGCAGACCGAAAGCAGCGTGGCGCCGCGCTCCGAAGCCGCCCGGAGCGCCTCGAGCACCGCGGGCGGGTACTCGTCGCGTACGTCGCAGGCGGGGACGACGACGAGATCCGCGTCCTCCGTCGCTTCGAGACCGTGCTCCGGGGTCACTTTGACGCCGTGGCCGAGGCTGAGCGGTTCTCCCGCCCGCTCCCCGCACACGCGGAAGTCGAGTAGTGGCACTCCGTCATCGGTGCGGTCGTAACCGAGCACCTCGCAGACGACACCGAACTCGAAGGCGGCGAAATCGTCCAGCAGCACCACGGCGACGCTCTTCAGCATGGCCGGAGCATAGCTGGCAGGATATTGTCGCACAACGACAGAACTGCCACTTTTGGCAGGATCTCTGGCGGCGCAAACTTACTGCCATGACCGCAATCCTCGTCACCCTCGCCCTGATCGCCCTCGTCGGCTACCTCCTGGAGCGCAACCACACGCGCCAGGGTCGCCCCGGCACCGCCGGCGGAGACCCGCTCGTCCGCCCCTTCTGGAGAGGCGGCGACACGGCCTGAGGACACCGGGCCGCGAAGGCCCGGTGTCACGAGCGCCACGTTCCCCGCCCGGACCGCGAACCCGACCGTCATCCGCCGAGGTCAAACCCACAATCACGGCTTTAAACCACTTCGCCCGCATTTTCTGCCGGTTACCAGTTTTCTGGTTAGGGTGCAGTGGTGCAAACGGGTTAACATCGGGCGGAAGGAGAGCGCGCCGCAGTCGGCGCGTCACTGAACATGAGTTCGCAGGACGGTAAACAAGCGGAAGAAGAGGTCGTCGCGGAGACCGCGGCCGACCTTGCCCACGCACCGGACACGACGGGCCCGGGCCACCCGCCCGATGAGCACGTCCCCCTCGACCTCGCCTCCGAACGACCCGCCGAGACCGACCGGACCGTTTTCGGTGTGGCGGCGGTGCTCGCGCTCGCGATCATCGTCTGGGGCGTGCTGGCCCCGGAAAACCTGGCGAGTGTCGCGTCGACCCTGTTGAACGACGCCGTGATCCCTTACGGCGGTTGGGCTTTCGTGCTGACCGCGAGCGGTTTCGTGCTCTTCGCGGTCTGTCTGGCCATAAGCCGCTACGGCCGGATCCCGCTGGGCGGGGACAAGGAACTGCCCGAATTCCGGACGTCGTCGTGGATCGCGATGATGTTCAGCGCCGGCATGGGCATCGGCCTGATGTTCTTCGGGGTGTACGAACCGGTCTCCCACCTCGCGAGCCCGCCCCCGGGCACCGCGGCCCCGAATTCCGACGAAGCCGTCCACACCGCGATGGCGACGACGTTGTTCCACTGGACCGTGCACCCGTGGGCGATCTACGCCGTCGTCGGTCTCGCGATCGCCTACAGCACCTTTCGCAAGGGTCGCAGCCAGCTGATCAGTTCGGTGTTCGCGCCGCTGATCGGCAAGCGGCGCACCGAAGGCCCACTGGGCAAGGCGATCGACATCATGGCGATCTTCGCCACTCTGTTCGGTTCCGCCGCTTCCCTCGGCCTCGGCGCGCTCCAGGTCGGTGGCGGCATGGGCGCCGTCGGCTGGATCGACGACCCAGGCAAGGGCCTGCTGGTCGCGATCATCGCGATCCTCACCATCGCGTTCATCGCTTCGGCGGTTTCCGGTGTGGCCAAGGGCATCCAGTGGCTGTCCAACATCAACATGGTGCTCGCCGCGGTACTCGCGGTGTTCGTCCTGGTGGTCGGGCCGACCGTGCTGATCCTCAACATCGTGCCGGGCGCCATCGGCGACTACTTCCGCGAGCTGGCCGAGATGTCCGGCCGCACCGGGATGACCGGCGGCGAGGAGATGCAGACCTGGCTCGGCGGATGGACGGTCTTCTACTGGGCCTGGTGGATCTCGTGGACCCCCTTCGTCGGCATGTTCATCGCGCGGATCTCGCGCGGCCGCACGATCCGGCAGTTCATCTTCGGGGTCATCGCGATCCCGAGCATCGTGAGCCTCATCTGGTTCGCGATCTTCGGCGGCGCGGCGATCAGCAGGCAGCGAGCGGGGACGGACATCGCGGGCGCGGGCAGTGCCCAGTCGGCGACGTTCGAGCTGCTCGAGACGCTGCCGTGGTTCCTCCCGATCGCCATCCTGGTGATGATCCTGGTGTCCATCTTCTTCGTCTCCGGTGCGGACGCGGCGTCGGTGGTGATGGGTACCTTGTCCCAGCGCGGAAGCGTGCATCCGAAGAAGACCGTCGTGATCTTCTGGGGCGTGCTGATGGGTGCCGTCGCGGCGGTGATGCTGCTGGTCGGCGGGGACAAGGCGCTGACCGGTCTGCAGAACCTCACGATCCTGATCGCGGTGCCGTTCGTGTTCGTGATGGTCGGGTTGTGCGTCTCGGTCTGGAAGGACCTGCGCAACGACCCGCTGATGAAGCAGGAAGACGCGATGATGTTGTCGCTGAAGGAACTCCACGAGGAACGCACGAACGGCCACGGCCGCCGTCGCATCCTCGGACGATCGAAACAGCGCACCTGATCTCGTAAGTACATGAAGGCCCCCATCCCCAGGCGCCTGGGGATGGGGGCCTTCATGTACTTCAGGCGCGCCCGATGGCGACGAAAGCGCACAGCGCGAGGTAGGCCAGGTCCAGCAGCGCGACCAGGGGCTCCCGGCGGCGCAGCCGGACGACCACGGCGCCCGCCATGACCAGCGCCAGCCCGAGGGCGGCCAGCGGCACGAGTCCCGGCGCGATGTCGAGCAAGGCCGGAAGGATCAGGCCGACCGCGCCCAGGATCTCGACCAGCCCGATGAACTTCACCGTGCCGGGGCCGAAATCCAGTACCCAGCCCGCGGCCGACGCCACGCCGGCGATCTTTTCCCTTTGCAGGAACAGTTTCCCGACGCCGGACACGAAATACATGACGGCCAGTAGCCAGGCGACGATCCATAGTGCGGTGTCCATCAATGCCCCGCGAACTGGCCTGGCGTGTAGTCGCCCGCCGGCTGCCGGGTGATGACGTTGAGCCGGTTGAAGGCGTTGATGAGCGCGATCTGGGTCACCAGCGCCACGAGCTGCTCGTCGTCGTAATGCTTGGCGGCGGCCGCCCACGCCTCGTCGGTGACACCGCTGCCGTCGGCGAGGCGGCAGCCCTGCTCGGTGAGCTCCAGCGCGGCGCGTTCGGCCTCGGTGAAGACCGTCGCCTCGCGCCAGCACGCGACCAGGTTCAGCCGGGTCGTGGTCTCCCCCGCGTGCGCCGCGTCCTTGGTGTGCATGTCGAGGCAGCCCGAGCAGCCGTTGATCTGGCTGGCCCGGATGTTCACCAGTTCCCTTGTCGCCAAAGGAAGTTCGCTGCCGTCGAGCACCTTCGCGGCCGAGACGAGGTGCTTCACCAGCTTCGGCGCGAGAGCGGTCTTGAGGTAATCGATCCTTGCCTGCACGGGATTTCTCCTTCTCGTCGGTGTTCACTTACTTCGACGAGGAGGACTCCCGGGAGGTAACACCCATGGCCGCGAGGCGACGCGGGTCACTCACGGAATCGATTTCGACGATACGGCCGTCGACGATGGTGCAGGACATCACGCCCAGCAGCTTGCCGGTCCGGCTCCACGACACGATTCCCGGTTTGCCGTTGACCAGCGCGGGACGAGTGGTGACGACGGCGCGCGCGCCGCGCTGGACCCGCGTGGCCACCTCGGCCGCGCCGAGCCGCACGACCTCGCCGTGCCTGCTCCGCGAACGCCACGTCACGCCGGGGTCGAGCATCTCGACCAGTCCTTCGAAGTCTCCTTCGCGCGCGGCGGCGAGGAACGCCTCGACGACCGCGTGCTGCCGAGGCTCGTCGGCTGGACGCCGTCCTTGCACCTTCCGGCGGGCCCGGCTGGCGAGCATCTTGGCCGCGTCGGCGGATTTGCCGAGGATCTCGCCGACCTCGGCGAACGGGACCGCGAACAGGTCGTGTAGGACGAACGCCAGCCGCTCCGCCGGGCCGAGGGCGTCGAGCACCACGACCAGCGCCACCCCGACCGATTCGGCGAGCAGCGCGTCCTCTTCCGGCGAGTCCTCCAGCACCAGCAGCTCGGGCGGCTCGTCGTAGGAATCCTCGGGGCGGGTCTTGCGGGAGCGCAGGACGTCGATGCAGACGCGGCCGACGACCGTGGTCAGCCAGCCGGAGAGGTTGTCGATCGTGTCGGCGTCCTGGCGGGCCAGCCGCAGCCAGGCCTCCTGGACGGCGTCCTCGGCGTCCGCGCGCGAGCCGAGCATCCGCTGGGCCACGGCCACCAGACGCCCGCGCTGTTCCTCGAACGCGCTGGCCAGGGCTTCGCCGGTCATGTCGATACCTTTCTCGCGCCGAATCCGTCATGTCCATGACGAGCGCGACGCGAGAAAGGTAACCGGCGGCCGGTCGAGTGCGCAGGTCCGTGAAGGCCTCCTTGCCTACCCTGAAGGTAGGGAAGGAGGCCTTCACGGACTACGTGATCGCCATCCGCGGCCTCAGCAACACCACCAGCTCCAGCAGTCTCAGTGGCGGCGCGGGAAGCGAGCAAGGGCGGCGGTGGCAGGGTGGGGCACGTCTCGTGAGTGGCAAGGACGGTTAGAACCCGAATCGCCACTCACGACACACGTGACCGACCCGGTTACCGAAGGTGACAGGCACAGGCGTGTGAAGCCCCTTCCCTCGGCTGGGCAGAGAGAAGGGGCCTTCCGCGCTACGAGGAGCCGCTCAGACGTCCCGGATCGGCGTCTTCACGGTCTTCTTCATGCCGGGGTTCTTCGTCTCCGGCTTCTTCTTACCGGGCTCCGGCTCGGGCTCGGCGGTCGAGCCGCCGATACCGGAGTCGATCGCCGCCGTGACGATCAGGTTCCGCTCGTCGGACGAGATGACCTCGCCGTCGAGGAGCTCCTGCGTCACGGCCCGCACGTAGGTCACGAACTGCTCGTTCGACGAGTAGTCCGACTCGTCGTCGATCACGTCGTTGATCGTGCAGCCGTTGCCGGTGTCGCGGTTCTCGACCTGGCTGTCCGCCGTGCCGAGGATCACGGTGTCCCGGACGTCGGAATCCGGGCAGGCGTCCGGGCCCGGCGGCGCGGCGACGATGGTGAACGCGCCGCCCTGTTCCGCCGAGACGTTGCCCGCCTTGTCCGACGCGCGGTAGGCCAGCGTGTGCGTGCCGAGCTCAGTCACCTTCACCGGCGCGGTGTAGACCGTCCAGGCCCCACCGTCCAATTTGTACTCGATCTTGTCGACGCCGGATCCGGTGTCCGTCGCGGTCAGGTTGATGGTCGCGTCTTCGATGTACGACCAGCTTCCGTCCAGATCGCCGCTCACCACCACCGAGACGGCGGGCGCGGTGCTGTCGTCGCCCTCGACGATGGTGAACGTCGCCGTGCCTTCGGCCGAGACGTTGCCCGCCTTGTCGGTGGCGCGGTACTTCACCGTGTGCGCGCCGACGACGGTGAGCGCGAGCGGCGCCGAGTACGTCAGCCACGGACCGCCGTCCAGCTGGTACTCGACCTTGCCGACCCCCGAGCCGGCGTCGGTGGCCGTGATGGCCACGGTCGCCTTGCCGACGTAGTTCCCGGCGGTGTCCTTGGTCCCGGTCACCTCGGAGGTCACCGTCGGCGCGGTCGTGTCACTGCTGACGATCGTGAAGTGCGCCATGCCCTCCGGCGAGACGTTGCCCGCCTTGTCCGACGCGCGGTACGAGACCATGTGCATCCCCGGCGCGGTGACCGCGACCGGAGCGGTGTACGCGGTCCACGCGCCTTCGTCCACTTTGTACTCGACCTTGCCGACGCCGGTGCCGGCGTCGGTCGCGGTGAGCTTCACGGTGGCGGTGTCGAGGTAGTTGCCCGCGGGGTCCTTGGTCCCCGTCACCTCGGAAGTCACCGTCGGCGGAGTCGTGTCACCGGGCTGCCCGGTGACGACGGTGAACGACGACATCCCCTCCGGCGAAACGTTGCCCGCTTTGTCGGAAGCGCGATAGTGGACCATGTGCGAACCGGCCGCGGTGACCGCCACGGGTGCGGTGTACGCGGTCCACGCGCCGCCGTCGAGCTGGTACTCGACCTTGTCCACTCCGGACTGGCTGTCCGACGCGGTCAGGTTCACCGTCGCGGAACCGACGTAGTTCCCGGCGGTGTCCTTGGTGCCGGTCACGTTCGCGGTCACGGTCGGCGGAGTGGTGTCGGCGCCGCCGCCGTCGGTGACGACGAACTCGCCCATCATCTTGGTGTGGCCCTGGATCGTGCAGTAGTACCGGTACTTGCCCGGGGTCAGCGTCACCGTGGCCTGGTGCACGCCGTTCTTGTCGTCATAGGGGTTGGCGAGGATGTTCAGGTTCACGTCGTGGTTGTAGCCCGGGGTCGCCGTGTCGAACGTCAGCGTGTGCGACATCGTCGAGCCGAGCTCTTCGGTGTTCTTGAAGACGATCGTGGTCTCACCCGCCACCGCGGTGGACGGCGCGCTGAGGTAGTGGTCGGTGCTGTCGCCCGCGGTCCATTCCAGGGTCTGGACGGGTGCGGCGGAGGCGGGAGCGGACGAGCCCGGTAACACCAGGCCCGCCAGTGCGAGCGTCGCGGCCACCAGGGCCACGACGAGGGTTCTTGGGGACATCGCAGGGAAACCTTCCGTACAAGGGACACCGGCCGGGCACGCGAACCCGCGCGCCCGGCCGGCTTTCGCGCTACAGCTGCCGCACCCGGATGTTGCGGAACTCCATCAGGTCGTTGTCACCGTGGTTCTGCAGACCGATGAACCCGCTGACGAACTGCCGGAAGTCGGTGGACGGATCGCCCGCCCGCGACGACTGGATCCCCGGCGCGTTCTCGAACTCGTTGATCACCACACCGTTGCGGATGATCGTGTACTTCTGCCCGACGACCTTGACCTCGTACTCGTTCCAGGTCCCCTTCGGCTTCACTCCCGCCTGGTCCAGCGGCCGCGGGTCGAAGTTGTAGATCGACCCGGTCTTCTGCGGTTCACCGGTGGCCCCGTCGTACAGCTGGACCTCGTGGCCGCAGTAGATCGCGACCCAGGCCTGCGACGTCCTCGCCGAACCGACCGTGCCGCAGCTGCCCGGCGGACGCTGCTCCAGCGGGGTGCGCGGGTCCGGGAACCGGACGAACACACCGCTGTTGGCGCTGCCGGTCGGCGCGATGTCCTTGAACTGCAGCTTCACCGAGAAGTTGCCGAACTGCCGTGCCGAGTACCACAGCATGCCCAGCCCGCCCGACGGTCGCAGTGACCCGTCCGGCTGGATGGCGAACTGCCCGGACGGCGCCTGTGACCAGTTGCGGAACGATTCGGGCGTGCCGTCGTAGATCGCGTCGTAGCCGGTGACGCCCTTGTTGCCGATGGGCGACGCGGCGGCCGCGGCGTTGATCTTGTCCGACTCGGCCGCGTTCAGCACGCCGAGGTCGCCGAGCCGGTCCACGGCCTGGGTGACGTGGTTGACGAAACCGGCGTGGGAGGTCCACGTGCTCTCGTCGTCGATCATGTCGTCGACCGTGCAGCCGCCACCGGCGTTGCGGTTGGTCACCCCGGTGTCGGTGTCTCCGATGGTCACCGTGGCACTGGGATCCGCCACGAGACACCCGACGTTCACCGAGTTCCGCGTGGTCACCGTCTCGCCGTTCGCGTAGGTCACGGTCAGCTTGGCGGTGTACAGGCCCGTGCGCGGGTAGGTGTGCCGCGGGTCGGGCTGCGTCGAGATCGTGCCGTCGCCGAACTCCCACTTGTAGGAGACGCCGCCGGACTTCGACCCGGTGAAGGCCGCGGTGAGCGGCTTGTTCTGCACCATGGTCGAAGACGCCGCCGCGGCCGGCGTGGCCTCGCCGCCGGTGTAGCTGATCTTCAGCAGCTTCTGGTTGTTGGTCAGGGTGAAGAAGCCGCCGCCGTAGTCGAGCGCGTACAACGCGCCGTCCGGCCCGAACTTGGCGTCCATCCACTGGTTCAGCTTGGTGTCGCCACCGCCGGTCGGGATGATCTGCCGCACGGTCTCGGCGAACACCGGCGGATCCTGCTTCGCGACGCCGTTCGGGTCGAGGGTGACCGCGATCCGGTTCTGCCCGTTGCTCTGGTCACCGATGAACCACTTGTCGTTCCAGTAGGCGGGCCACGCGACGCCGCTGTTGGTGTTGACCAGTTCGCGGTGGTACGTCGGACCGGTCATGACCGCCTGGCCGCCGCCCTTGAGGTAGGGCTGCGTGTAGGTGGCCTCGGCCGCGTTGTACGACGGGACGGAGCTGTTGGGCCGGTTGGGGAACACCGGCCCGCCGCCGTCCGGCGAGTACCAGATCATGTTCTTCTTGATCGGCGGAAGGTTCACCAGACCGGTGTTGCGCGGCGAGGTGTTGACCGGGTTGTCGCAGTCGTACCAGCCGGTGAGCACCGCGGCGTCGGTGCTGCTGCGGTCGCGGTACGGCTGCTTGTTGCCCATGCAGTACGGCCAGCCGTGGTTGCCCGCCTCGGTGATGACCGTGGCGGTCTCGTACTTGGCCGGGCCGAGTTCCGGGCTCGGCGAGGACGCGTCCGGGCCGACCCACGCGGCGGTCAGCCAGTTGGTCTTCTTGTCGACTTGCAGCCGCGAGATGTTCCGCACGCCCATCACGTAGATCTCGGGCCTGGTCTTGTCGCCGGGGTCGTTCGCCTCGGGGAACAGGTTCCCGGCCGGGTTGGTGTAGGTACCGTCCGGCTCCGGGTGGATCCGCAGGATCTTCCCGTTGAGGTCGTTGGTGTTACCGGCGGTGCGGCGCGCGTCCTGGAACGAGACACCCTTGTAGTCCTGGGTCCAGTTGTTGCCGGAGTACCCGTTGGAGCCCTGCGACGAGTTGCTGTCACCGGAACCGATGTAGAGGTTCCCGTCGGAGTCGAAGTCCATCCCGCCGCCGGCGTGGCAGCAGCTGTGGATCTGGACGTCCCACGACAGCAGGTCCTTGCGGGTCGCCTGGTCCAGCGTCTGGTTCTTCAGGTCGTAGGTGAACCGCGAGACCGTGCGCTTGCCGATCCGCTTGTCGAGGTCGATCGACGCGTGCGGCATCCAGTAGGCGTACATGAAGCCGTTCTCGCTGAACTTCGGGTCCAGCACGAGACCGAGGAGGCCTTCCTCGTTCTTGACCAGTTCGTCGCCGCTGCCGCGGTTGCCCATCACCTTCAGCGTGGTGAGCAGCTTCGGCTTCTTGGTGACCGGGTCCCACTGGTGGATCGTGCCGCAGCCGGCGCCGATCTCGGGGTTGGTCCAGTCGTTCGGCGCGGGCACCACGTTGCCGGCGCAGGCCGCGCGGCCGATGTAGAAGACCCGGCCGTTCGGCGCGATGGTGAGCCCGTGCGGCTCGCCCATCTGGTCCAGCTGACCGGGCTGGTTGATCCCGGTCAGGCGTTCGACCTTGTAGTTGGCCGCGATCCCCGCCTTGCAGTCACCGCGCACCATGCCGGTGGTCCACTTCAGCGCGCCGAGGATGTGGCTGCGGAACTGGGCTTCGCCGTAGCTCGCCTCGGTCCGGCCCATGCCGGTGTAGAAGGAGCGGCCGCCGTCGTAGTCACGGCACCACGAGATCGGGTGGAAGGCGCCGTTCGCGCCGACTCCCGGCTTGTAGGTCGATTCCTCGACCTGCGCGACCGTGTGCACGGTGCCGACCGGGTTGACCTCCCAGTTGAGCCACCGGTCGGTGCGGACCCACTTCTGCGGCAGGCCGGCGGTGGCCGGGTTCGCCTTGTCGAGGACGTCGACCGTGGCCTGCGCCGGGTCGCTCTCCGGCGGCGGCGGGGTCGTCGAGTTGTCCTTGAACAGCTTGAAGTCGGCCAGCTGGGTGGCCGATTCACCGGCGTTGGCGGTGATGTTCAGCCGGTAGTTCGAGTACGCCGTGGTGTTGGCGAAGGTGAAGGTCCGGCTCTGGAACCGGTCGGCGAACACCTCGTTGGTACGGGTGTCCAGATCGGTCCACGCGGTCCCGTCGTTGGAGCCCTGCAGGGTCCAGCTCTTGGGGTCACGCCCGGCGAAGTCGTTCGCCGAAACGAGCGCGTAGCTGCTCACGGCGACCGGGGCGGCCAGCTTGTAGGCGATCCAGCCGCTGTTCGCGAAGGCCAGCCACTTGGTGTTCTCGTTGTTGTCGGCGAGCTTTTCCTTGGTCTCGTTGGGCGGGTTCTCCGCGCTCGCGGTGATCGAGGCGACAGCCTCCGGAGTGGGACGCGCCCCCACCGGGCGCGCGCCGATCAGCCCGGAGAACCACTGCGAGCCGTCCTGCGCCCGCGCGGCGTCGGAGAGGCCGAGGAAGCCGCCGCCCGCCTTCATGTAGTTCTGCAGCGAGGTTTCCTGGTCACGGTTCAGCGTGATGCCCTGTGCGGACAGGAAAACGACGCCGCGGTACTTCGCGAGGTTCGCCTGCGTGAACACCGCGGGGTCCGAAGAGGACGAAACGGAGATGCCGTTCGCCTGCCCCAGGCTCGCGATCGCGTCCGTGGCGCGCAGGACGGGGTCCTTCTGGTCCGCGGCGGTGCCGTGGAAGACCAGGACGTTGATCGGGACGTTCGTCGCGGCTTCGGCGGTCACCGGTGCGATGGCCAGCGGAAGCCCGGAGATGACGACGGCGCCGACCGCCAGCGCGGCCAGTGACCGTCTGCGGAGCCGACGTTGCGAAAACACTCGTCTCAAGTTCTCGCTCCTTTCAAGACTGGTGGTGGGTATGGGCGGAAGCGCCGGTGGCGTCCGGAGTGGACGTCGGGTGCTGATGTCCCTTGAAGCGGTCGATCGCCTCCTGGGCGCCCGCGGGCATCCCGCCGTCGGCGTTGCGGACCAGGAACACCCCGGACATGCCGTCGTCCGAGTGCTGCTGGACGTGGCAGTGGTACATCCACGCGCCGGGCCCGACGCCGTCACCGGCGATCACCTGGAAGCCGAAGGAGTTACCGGGGTCCAGGGTCTTGTTGTCGAGGATCGGCGCGTTGTCGGTCGCGCTGGTGAGCATGCCGGTGCGGGTGTCCGCCCAGCGGTGCGCGTGCAGATGGAAGGTGTGCATCAGGTTGCCGTGCCCGATGCAGATGAACTCGACGCGTTCGCCGAGGTTCGCCTCGAAGATCGGCGTGTTCGGGGCGACCTGGTGGTTGATCCACATTTCGGTGAACACCACGGTGAACTGCTTGCTGGGCAGCAGATCCCCGCGTTTGCGCACGATCAGTCCGCCGTACAGGCCCTTCATCAGGCCGACGGTGCCGTGGTCACCGCCGAACGCGTGGTCGTGGTAGTGCCAGTACCCCGCGCTGCCGGGCATCCAGAAACCGTTGGCCGCCTGGTAGGCCGTCCGGGTCTTCCAGGTGTAGGTCTTGGTCTCGTACGGCTTGTTGAAGGAATCGTTGAACGGCGAGCCGTCCGACTTGGTGTCGTAGTTGACGCCGTGCGGGTGGATCGAAAGCCGCTGGTCGGTGTTGTTGACCAGCTCGATCACCAGCGTGTCGCCCTCGTAGCACTCCAGGAGCGGCCCGGGGATCGTCGGTTTCCCGGGCTCCAGCCCGTAACCGACCCGGGTCGAGCCGGGAACGTAGTCGGCGTAGACGGTGATGTTGCGGGTCATCCCGGCCGCGGCGGCCGGTGCCGAACCCGCGCTGGCCGACACCACGACCGGGGCGATGACCCCGGCCGCGGTGCCCGCGAGCATCGATCTGCGGGACAGCCCGCGTTTCTTCATGTCCATTGTGGATTCCCCAGTCAGAATCGGACGTTGCGGAGATAGGTGAATCCGGTCTGGGCGGTGCTCAGGGGATCCGTGGGGTTGTCGTGCTCGACGATGTACTCGGCGAGGTGGGGACGGGTGTGCCGGAAGATGCGGGGGAAGTCGATGACGCCCTTGCCCGGGTCGACCATCTGACCGTCCGCCGTCCGGTCCTTGACGTGGTACTGCACCACGCGCGGGCAGTGCCGCCGGTACAGCGAAACCGGGTCCATCCCGCCTTCCACCGCCCAGAACAGGTCGATCTCCAGGTGCACGTAACGCGGGTTCGTGTTCCTGGTGAGCACGTCGTACGGGCGCACGCCGTCGATGGGCGCGAACTCGTGCGCGTGGTTGTGGTAGCCGAGCGGGATACCGGCCTGGCGGAACTTCCGTGCCGCCGTGTCCATCCGGCCGGCGAACTGCTTCCAGCCGTCGAGGGTGTCGAAGTTCGCCCACGGCACGTTGGCGCGGGTGTTCCCGAGGATCTTCGCGTCCGCGATGGTCTTGTCGAGGTCACCGTCGATGCCGACGTGCGTGGACGTCGCCTTGATGTGGTTCTTGTCCAGCAGCCCGCGGAACTCCTCGGCCGTGCGGCCGTAGGTGCCCGCCAGTTCGACCTTCCGGTAGCCGATGTCCGCCAGCGCGGACAGGGTTCCCGGCAGATCGGCCTGCAGCGCGGTGCGCAGGGAGTAGAGCTGGATGCTGATCTTGTCCACCGGGACCCGGCCCCGACCGTGGTGGCCGGATCCCTCGGTGGCCGCACTGGCCACGCTCGGCAGGGCTACCGCCGCGCCCACCGCGACCGCCGCCGTCGCCGCGCCGCGCAGGAGCGCCCGTCGAGAGTGGAACTGCTCAGCTTCTTCACCGCACATGAAACCGCCCTCACTTCTGGTTGCTGAAAGCCGCGTCGAAGGCCGCCGACGGCTTGTCGAACAGGAGCCCCCGCAGAAAGGTCACGGCTTCCGCCGCGCCCCGGAGCCGGTCCATGCCGGCGTCCTCCCACTCCACCGAGATCGGACCGGCGTAGCCGATCGAATTCAGTGCGCGGAAACAGTCCTCCCAGGGCACGTCGCCGTGCCCGGTCGAAACGAAGTCCCAGCCGCGTCGGGGATCTCCCCAGGGGAGATGCGAGCCGAGCCGTCCGTTCCGCCCGTCGAACCGCTTCCTGGTGTCCTTGCAGTCCACGTGGTAGATCCGGTCGGCGAAGTCGAGGATGAAGCCGACCGGGTCGAGGTCCTGCCAGATGAAATGCGAAGGATCCCAATTCAGCCCGAATGCCGGACGGTCGCCGACAGCTTCGAGCGCTCGTTTCGTGGTCCAGTAGTCGTAAGCGATCTCCGACGGGTGGACCTCGTGGGCGAACCGCACGCCCACCTCGTCGAAGACGTCGAGGATCGGGTTCCACCGGTCGGCGAAGTCCTGGTAGCCGTCGTCGATGACCGCCTGCGAGACGGGCGGGAACATCGCGACGTACTTCCAGGTCTTCGAACCGGTGAAGCCGATCACCGTGTCCACGCCGAGTTTCGCCGCCGCGCGGGCGGTGTCGGCCATTTCCTTCGCCGCCCGCTGCCGGACACCTTCGGGCTCACCGTCCCCCCACACCCGAGCGGGGATGATGGTCTGGTGGCGTTCGTCGATCGGGTCGTCACAGACGGCCTGACCGACGAGGTGGTTGGAGATCGCCCACACCTTGAGGCCGTGCTCGGCGAGCAGCTTGAGACGGCCGGGCACGTAGTCCTCTTCGGACAGTGCGCGGTCGACCTCGAAATGGTCACCGGAACACGCGATTTCGAGGCCGTCGTAGCCCCATTCACTGGCCAGCCTGCACACCTCGGTGAACGGGAGATCCGCCCACTGGCCGGTGAACAGGGTGATCGGACGGCTCATGCTTGCTCCTCGAAGGTGATCGCGTCTACGTCGAACAAGCCGCCGGAACCGCCCTTGAACACAAGGAACAACGGGCCGGTGCCGCCGGGGTCGGTGATGGCGGAAGCCGGGATGTCGGCATAGGTGTCCCAGCCGCCGGTGTTGGCGACGGTGACCGTCTGGACCAAGGGTCCGTCCAGCGCGCCCGAGCGGACCTCGATCGTGCCGCCCGCGCCGCCGGACGAGACCCGGTAGCCGATGCCGCTGACACCGACGAGGTTCACCGGGTCGAATTTGATCCAGTCACCGGATTCGATGTGGCCGACGCGTTTGCCACCACTGGCGCCGGCGTGCACGACGACCTCGATCCCGCTGGACTGGGTGAAGAACTCCGCCTGCTTCAACTTCGGCTGCAGGATGGACTCGGCCTCGCCGGTGAGCGCGGGCACGCCGTTTCCGCCGTTGTCGGTGTAGCTGGCGTTGATGACGCCGAAGACGTTGGCGTCCGCCCCGTGTCCTTCGTCGGCGGGCGTGGCGATGGTGCCTTCACAGCCGGTCGCACGGCTCAGCGGATGTCCGTGGCCCTCGTGGCCGAGGATGTATTCGACGGTCACCTTCGAGCAGTCGATCGGGTTGTCCTCGGCGTCGGTCACCTCGACCTTGAACGGGACCATGTCCCCGAAGCTGAACACGCTGCCGTTGGCCGGCGTCTTCAGCGTGACCACCGGCGCGGTGTTGCCGACGGTGACGACCACGCTCGCCGAACCGGTCAGCCCGGTGGAGTCGGTGACCGAGAGCTTCGCGGTGTACTGGCCGTTCGCGGCGTAGGTGTGGGAAACCGGGGTGGCCTCGGTGGAATCGGTCGTGCCGTTCCCGTCGAAGTCCCACGCGTAGGTGAGCGCGCCGCCGTCGGGATCGTTCGTCCCGGCCGGGTCGAACTTGACGGTCAGCGGCGCCTGGCCGGACGTCTTGTCCGCGGCCACCTTGGCGACCGGCGTGCGGCGGCCCTTGGTGTAGTCGATGCGGTAGACGGCGGATTCCTTGGAGCCGCCGAAGTAGCCGGTGCCGTAGTCGAGGACGTAGAGCGCGCCGTCCGGGCCGAACTCGAGGTTCATCGGGCGGACGAGGTCCATCGAGTCGAAGAACGGCTTGATGGCGCCGCGTTCACCGTTCGCGCCGACGGTGATCTCCTTGATCCAGCCGCGTTCCCATTCGTAGGCGAAGGTCTTGCCGTTGAAGTACTCCGGGAACTTGGTCTGCGACGGGTTCTTCGCGTCGAACTGGTAGACCGGGCCGCCCATCGGCGACTCGGGGCCGGTGCCGAACTCGGGCAGCGAACCGCCGTCGTAGGCGATCCACGCCTTCTCGACCGGCGGCAGATCGGTCAGGCCGGTGTTGCGCGGGCTGGTGTTCTTCGGTTTGGCGCAGTCGAAAGCGGCGCCGGACTGCTTGGTGGCGAAGTCGTAGTCGATGAACGGCTGGTTGTCCCCGACGCAGTACGGCCAGCCGAAGTTGCCGGGCTTCTTGATCAGGTTGAACTCGACCGTGCCGCCGGGACCGCGCTTCGGGTCGGCCGCGCCGGCGTCGGGACCGTAGTCGGCCAGGTGGATCCAGCCGGTCTTACGGTCGACGGCGAACCGGAACGGGTTGCGGAAGCCCATCGCGTAGATCTCGGGTTTGGTCTTGGCCGTGCCACGCGGGAACAGGTTGCCCTTCGGGATCGTGTACTTGCCGTTCGCGCCGACCTTGATCCGCAGCACCTTCCCGCGCAGGTCGTTGGTGTTGGCCGAGGTGCGCTGCGCGTCGTAGACCGGGTTGCGGTCGGCGCGTTCGTCGATCGGGGTGAAGCCGTCGGAGGCGAACGGGTTGGAGTCGTCCCCTGTGGACAGATACAGGTTGCCCCGCGCGTCGAAGTCGATCTCACCGCCGGCGTGGCAGCAGATACCGCGTTCGGCGGGGACCTGCAGGATCTTCTGCTCGCTCGCGAGGTCGAGCTTGTTGTCGGTGCCCAGCTTGAACCGCGAGAGCTGG
Source organism: Amycolatopsis sp. NPDC043889 (assembly GCF_056435645.1). Classification (NCBI taxonomy): domain Bacteria; kingdom Bacillati; phylum Actinomycetota; class Actinomycetes; order Pseudonocardiales; family Pseudonocardiaceae; genus Amycolatopsis; species Amycolatopsis sp. NPDC043889. The sequence continues at coordinate 229,005 of NZ_JBWKEC010000009.1, read as the reverse complement.
TTGTAGCCCTTGAACGGCTCGAAGTCGGCCGGGGTGCCGTTCTCCGGCGCGTCACCGGCCGGGGTGTTCAGCTTGGGCGCGTAGTAGAGGTAGACCCAGCGGTTCTTGGCGAAGTCCGGGTCGATGGCGACACCCTGGAGGCCGTCCTCGTCGTGGTTGTAGACGGGGATCTGCCCGGCCAGCGACGTCGTCGCCGACGAGCTGGTGTACCAGACGCGGCCGTCACGCGAGGTGTGCAGGACGTCGCGATTGGGCAGTACGGAAAGCGCGATCGGCTCGCCGGTCTTCTCCTCGCCCTTGGCCAGGGTGATCTGGTCGAAGTCCGCGTCGACCGGGTCTTCCTGGGTCTTGGCGCAGCCCGCCTCGCTCAGCTTGGTGGCGTACTTGATGCCGCCCGCCAGATGCTTGAGGAAGGCAGGCTCGGCGTAGGAGGCCTTGGTGTGCCCGCCGCCGGTGTACCAGGAGCGGCCGCCGGAATTCTCATGGCACCAGGCGATCGGGTGGTCGCCCATCGCGCCGTCGCCGGGCTGGTAGCTCTTCTCGTCCAGGCTCGCGAGCACATGGACTTCGCTGCGCGGGTTCTCGCGGTAGTTGTACCACTCGTCGGTGCGCGGCCAGGTCTCCGGCAGGGCATGAGTGGACACATGCTCGTGGTCTTCGACCTTGACGTTCGCCTGCTGGATCTGCGGGTGGGACTTGAAGTACGCCCCGACCAGCTCGCCGTACCAGGGCCAGTCGTACTCGGTGTCGGAGGCGGCGTGCACGCCCACGTACCCGCCGCCTCCCTTCACGTACCGCTCGAACGCGGCCTGCTGGTCCGCGTTCAGCACGTCACCGGTGGTGGAAAGCCAGACCACCGCGTTGAAGCGCTTGAGGTTCGCGTCGGTGAAGGCCGCCGCGTCCTCGGTGGCCTCCACCGCGAAATGGTTCTGCGCCCCCAGTTCCTTGATCGCCTTGATGCCGTCGGGGATCGAATCGTGCCGGAAGCCCGCGGTCTTGGAGAACACGAGCACCGTGGCCGCTTCGTGCGCCGATGCGGTCTGCATCGGTAGCGCGACGCCTGTCAGAGCCGTGACCATGGATGTGACGAGCACACCCAATCGTCGTTTCAAAGACATAGCAGTGGCGATCCTTTCGATGAGCGGCGGCGATCAAGGAAGGACTTGCGGGTGGAGCGTTCCTTTCGTGAGGTGGGGAGGGAGGGCGGCGTGTGGGGATGGGTCGGGTTGGTCGTGAGTGGCGATTCGGGTTCTAACCCGAATCGCCACTCACGACCCCCTGTACCGAAGCCCTACTGTCACTTCAGGCCTTGCAGGGACAACAGCAGCGGATGCACGTCGGTCGCCCCGACGCGACCGGACGGCTGGAAGGCCGGATCCGAACACAACAACACCGGACCGTCCTCAGTGGAATCGGGCAGCCGTCCGTGCGAACCGCGCACCCAGCGCGGATCGGTCGGAACGACGTCCATCGCGTACCGGAGCCCGGCGAACTTCTTCGCCAGGTTGAGCCCGGCCCGCGCCTTGGCGAACTTGTCCTCCGGATCGAAGAACAGCTCGGCGGGGTCGTAGCCCGGTTTGCGGTGGATCTCGACGCCGCGCGCGAAGTCGGGCTTCCGCTCGTCGTCGAGCCAGTAGTAGTAGGTGAACCACGCGTCCGGCTCGGCGACCGCGACGAGCTCGCCTGCGCGCTCGTGATCCAATCCATAGCGAGCCTGCGCCTCGCGGTCGAGCACCTCGTCGACGCCGGTCAGTTCACCGACGATCGACCGCACTCGCTCGATATCGGCGGAGTCGCGGACGTAGACGTGCGCGACCTGGTGGTCGGCGACGGCGAACGCGCGCGACGCCCACGGGTCGAGGTACTCCATGCCCGCCTGGGTGTAGACCTCCAGCAGACCCTCGCGCCGCAGCGCCCGGTTGATGTCGACCGGGCGGTGCACGTTGGTGATCCCGTATTCGCTGAGCGCGACCACGGTCGCCCCGGCGTTGCGGGCGTCGTCGAGCAGCGGCGCGAGCGCGTTGTCCAGCTCCCGCGCCGCCCTGGCCGCCTGCGGAGCGTCGGGGCCGAAGCGCTGCAGGTCGTAGTCCAGATGCGGCACGTAGGTCAGCAGCAGATCCGGCCGCTTCTCCCGCAGGATCTGCCGGGACGCGCCGATGACCCACTTGCTCGACTTGAGCGACGCCGTCGGGCCCCAGTACTGGAAGAGCGGGAACTCCCCCAGCGCGCCGGTCAGCTGATCGTGCAGCTCGGGCGGCCGAACGTAGGCGTCCGGCGACTTGCGGCCGTCGGCGTGGTAGATCGGCCGCGGGGTCACCGTGACGTCGGTGCTCATCCCCATCGCGTACCACCAGCAGACGTTCGCCGACGTGTAGCCGGGGTGCGCCGCCCGCGCGGTCTCCCACAGCTTCTCGCCGCCGACGAGGCGGTTGTGCTGGCGCCACAGGAAGATCTCGCCGAGTTCGCGGAAGTACCAGCCGTTGCCGACGATCCCGTGCCGCGCGGGCATGAGCCCGGTGAGGAACGTCGACTGCGCGCTGCAGGTGACGGCGGGCAGCACCGTGCCCAGTTCGGCCTGCCAGCCGTCGCGGGCGACGGCGGACAGTTTCGGCATGTCCCGCAACGCCTTCGGGGTCAGCCCGACGACGTCGATGACGACCAAGGGTTTCACGCGGACACCCCTTCCTTGACGAGGTTGGCCTGTGCCCATTCGAGTTCGGCGGCGATCCCCCCGACGAGGTCACCCGCGTCCGGGAGCACGCTCCAGGTGTAGGTCTCGACCTCGATATGCGGTTCGCCGGGCAGTCCCGCGGCGATGGTGCGCAGCACGTCCGTCGTGGTGGACAGCGGTGTGGCCGGCGCCTGGTGCAGCGGCATGTGGAAGTGCACGCGCCACGGCCCCTCCCCCGGCAGCTCGGTCCACGCCTCGGGCAGGTCGTCGGCCTTGCGCACGACACCGCCCGAAAACTCGCGGACCTGGTGCAGGTACCGCGGTTCGGCGAACGCCGCCAACGCTTCACGCGCATCGGCGGGCTTCTCGACATGCAGCGCGGCGGAAGCCTGCACCTTGACGATGTCCACATCGGACTCCGCGATCGCCTTGAGAGTCTCCGCCGGGTCGGCGAACGACACCGCGAGGTGACAGGTGTCCAGGCACAGCCCGACGTACTCCGGGTCGACGCGACCGGACAGCCAGCCCAGCGCGTCGGCCACCGTGTCGAGCACACAACCTGGCTCCGGCTCGACGGCCAGCTTGATCGGCCGGTCTCCGATCGCCCGGACGACCTGACCGAACGCCTCGGTGGCGCGACGATCGTCCTGTTCGGCCCACGGTTCACGCCAAGCCAACGGCAGCGTGGATATGCTGCCGTAAGAAGCGTCCTCGGCGAGCAGATCGGACAGCACGTTCACGCAGTCGATCGTGTACACGACCCGGTCCGGGTTCGTCCACTCAGGACGATAGACCGCGTGCTTGACGACGTCGTCGTGGAAACCGCCGTACGGGAACGCGTTCAGCGTGTACACCGAAAGCCCGCGAGCGTCGAGTTCGGCGCGGAAACGCTTGCGGGCTCCGGCGTCTTCGGCGAGTCCGCGCGCGACCGGCGCGGAGAGCCACAGCCCCACGCCGAGCCGATCGGCGCCCAGCCGCTCACGCACGGGCAGCGCGTACCGCTCCAGCTGCGCGACGATGCCGTCGACGTCTTCGGCCGGATGGACGTTCGTACAGTAGGAGATCATTTGCGGGCACCTCGCAGGACCGAGTTGCCCTCGAAGGTCACGGCCTCGCCGGTGAACCCGGGCAGCGGATCGAGGGTGAGCCTGCCGCTGAGGCCGTAGAAGTCGACGGGGTTCTGCCAGAGCACCTTGTCGACGTCGGCCTCGGTGAAACCGCCGTCGAGCATCGCCTGTCCGGTCTTGGCGGTCTTCAGCGGATCGGACCGGCCCCAGTCGGCGGCCGAGTTGACGATCATGTTGTCCAGCCCGTACTGGCGCAGGATCTCGACCATCCGGTGTTCGTCCATCTTGGTGTCCGGGTAGATGGAGAAGCCCATCCAGGCACCGGAATCCTTGACCAGCTTGACGGTGACCTCGTTGAGGTGGTCGACGACCACGCGCTCCGGCGCGACACCGGCTTCCCGCACGACGTCGAGGGTGCGCTTGGTGCCTTCCAGCTTGTCGCGGTGCGGGGTGTGCACCAGTACCGGGAGATCGTGCTCCAGCGCCATCGCCAGCTGCCGCGAGAAGACCTCGTCCTCTTCCTTGGTCATCGAGTCGTAGCCGACCTCGCCGACCGCGACCACGCCGTCCTTGGCCAGGTACCTCGGGAGTACGTCGAGCACCTCGCGGCAGCGGGGGTCGTTGGCCTCCTTGGGGTTCAGCGCGATCGTGCAGTGGTGCCGGATGCCGAACTGGGCGGCGCGGAACCGTTCCCAGCCGATGAGCGCGTCGAAGTAGTCGGTGTACGAGCCGACACTGGTGCGCGGCTGCCCCAGCCAGAACGCGGGCTCGACCAGCGCGCGGACACCGGCCGCGTACATGGCTTCGTAGTCGTCGGTGGTGCGGGAGGACATGTGGATGTGGGGATCGAAGATACGCACTGGCTCAGTTCTCCTTGAGGAGTTCGAGGGCGTCGCCGGGTACGTCACGTCCGGCCGCCCTGCGTTCGTCGGCGAAATCGGCGAGCATCCGCTTCAGCTCGTCGTCCGCGCGGGAAGTGAGGTCCGCGACGGCGGCCAGCGGCACACCGACGAAGACGCATTTGAGGACGCCGTGGCGCCACGTGTGGTCGTCCAGGAACCGGGCGAAGGCACCCATGGCGGCGGCGACCAGCCTGATGTCGTTGGCGCGCAAGGCGTCTTCGACCAGCTTGATCCCGGCATCGGTGACTTCGGCGCCCGGGGACTTCAGCGCGTTGAGCGCCCGCAGGACCCCACGCCGCTCGGCGTCGTCGCCGTAGCGATAGAGGTCGCGCAGTTCCGTGGCCAGCGCGGCGTCGTCGACGACGTCGGCCAAGACCGCCACGAGCCGGACCCGCGCCCGGTCGTCGACGGTGCCGTGGACCAGGCCCTGCGGATCGGTGTCCGGGCGCAGCGCCTCACGACCGACCTCGCGGCCGACGGCCGGGAAGAGCGAGCCGATCACCGACGGCTTCTCCCGGATCCGGCGTTCCGCCTTGGCCGACCACGTCTGCGGCATCGCCGCGGTGAGCGCCTCGAAGGCCCGCCGCGCGGTGTCCGGCGCGGCGTGGCTGTGCCGGGGCAGTTCGACCGCGGCCAGTCCGGTGTAGCCGATCTCCGCCAGCGCGGCGAGCGTCCCCGGCAGATCCAGGTGCCCGTCACCGAACTCCAGATGCTCGTGGACCCTCGGCAGCATGTCGTCCAGCTGCACGTTCCACAGCAGCGGGCCGGCGAGGCGGACGCATTCGGCCGCGTTGACCGGCTCGACGGCGACACAGTGCCCGACGTCGAGCGTGACGCCGAACAGCTCCGGCTCGCCGAGCTCCTTGCGCAGGTCCAGGACCTGGCCCAGATGCTGCACGAGATGCCCGGGCTCGGGTTCCATCGCCAGCCGCACGTTCAGCCGCGCGGCGTGCTCCAGGACCGCCGCGACTCCCTCGCGCAATCGAGACCAGGCGATCTCCGTGTCCACAGTGGACACGCCGGACCAGAACGAAACGCAGTCGGCACCGAGATCCCCGGCGATCCGCAAAGCCCGTTCCAGGAAGTCGATCCGAAGCGCGGGCTCGTCCGAAAGCAGCGTCGGCGAGTGCTTGCGCCACGGGTCGAGCAGATAGCGCGCGCCGGTTTCGACGACGACGCGGTTCAGGCCGAGCGCCGAAAGCCGGGACGCCACATGGTCGACCTGCCGCGCCAGATTGTCGGCGAACGGGTCGAGGTGGTCGTGGTCCAGGGTCAGCGCCACCCCGGTGTAGCCGAGGTCGGCGATGATCGCGAGCGCGTCGTCGAGGCGGTGGTTGGAGAAGCCGTTGGTGCCGTATCCCAGAGAAAACGTCATGTGGGACTCACCTTCCGCGACAGCTTGCGGGCGATCGGCAGCGCGGCCGCGACCAGCACGGCCCCCAGTACCGAGCCCTTGGCCGTGACCGCCGCCTGCAGCGGGACCATGCCGTGGATGCCGGACTTCGTCGCCGAGCGCACGGACTTCGCCGACGGGTCGCGGACGGCGTCCGCCTGAGCCCTGCCGACCAGGCCCGCGTAGCCGGAACCGGCCGCCATCGAGGCCGCGCGATGCCAGCCGCCCCGCGCCGATCCGGTCAATGCCAACGTTGTCGCCGCGCAGCTGGTGGCCAGTGCGGCGCGGGCCGTGCCTGGTTTCGCGCCGTGCACTTCCCCGGTGGACAACGCCGTGACGCCGAGTGTGTGCACACCCACCGCCGCCGCGGCGGTGGCCGCCTTCTTCGGAGAGTCGCCCGCGCCCAGCAGGACGTCGAGCGTGCGGCAGGCCGCCATCGCCACCGGCCCGGCCGGGGTCGGCTTGAGCACGGTGTCGTAAGCCCATACCGACGCCGCGAGCGGGACCGCGACACGCATCGCCCGGCGGCCGCCACCGAGCGCTGCCAGGCCAAGTCCGGCAGCGGTCAGCGCGGTCCCGGTGGTGAGCGCCGCGCCGGCACTCACCCGCCCGGACGGGATCGGCCGCTCGGGACGCTCCACGGCGTCGAGCTTCCGGTCCGCCCAGTCGTTGAGGGCCATCCCGGCCCAGTAGAAGGCGACCGAAGACAGCGGCAGCAGCAGCCGTCGCCCGGTCATCTTGAGCCCCGCCGCGGCGGATCCGGCGACCGTGTCGCCGAGCACCGTCAGCGCGGCGGGCGCCCGCACGAGTTCCACGTAAGCCTTCACAGGGTTCCCGCCCAGGTGATCAGGCGGGCGGTCTGCTCGGCGAACCGGTGTTCGTCGCTGCCCAGCGGATCCTTGAAGAAGAACCCGAGTTCGGTCAGCGCGCCGCTCTGGCCGCCGGCGTGCGCCGCGGTCACCAGCCTCGCGAGGTCGAGGATCAGCGGCGCCGCGAGCGCGGAGTCGTAACCGGTCCAGGTGAACTGCAGGCTCATGCGCGCGCCGAGGAAACCCTCGAACGACACGTGGTCCCACGCGGTCTTGATCTCGCCGAGGTCGGGCACGTTGTCGATGTGCAGCGGCGCGGTGACGTCCTCGCCGAGGAGCGCCGCGAGCCCGCGGGCCTTGGATTCCAGCTTGCTGTTCGCCGTCACCGGGTCGGCCAGGGTCTCGCCGTCGCCGCCGCCCAGCAGGTTGGTGCCCGCCCAGGAGCGGACCTTCAACGCCCGCGCGCTGAACATCGGCGCGAGGACCGTGCGCAGCAGCGTCTCACCGGTCTTGCCGTCACAACCCGCGTACGGCAGGCCTTCCCGCTCGGCCAGCTCCCGCAGCGCGGGCAGGGTGATCCCGGCGGACGGCGTGAACTCGACGTACGGGCTTCCCGCCTTCAGCGCCGCGTAAGCCGACAGGGAACTCGACGGGAGCACTGCCCGCGCCGGGTCGGCGAGCGCCACTTCCAGCGCGGCGAGGTCGTCGTGTTCGGGCAGGTGGGGACACGGGGCCTCGGTGGAGGACACGTTGACCACGACGACCCGCGCGAGGTCGTGCCGGTCGGCGAAAGCTCGGATGTCCGCCGTGAGCCGGGCGGCCGCGTCGGCCTGGGCACCAGTGTGGGACGCCGGGTGGTAGCCGTCGCGGATCTCGGCGTCCACCTCGGCCAGCCCGGACCGGACCGCGGCGAACACCGCGTGCCCGAACACACCGGCGTGCGCCAGCTGCTCGGCCCGCTTCTCCAGCGGCGTATGCGCGATGTCGTGCCCGCCGAGGACCAGATCGTCCCAGCCCGGCAACGGAACCCCGGCGAACGCGGGCAGCTCGGTGACGCAGCCGCCACCGCCCGTCACCCCCGCGCGCAGCGCGAGGAGCCCCACCGCGGCCGTGGTGGCCACCGACCCCCTCGCCCCGATCAACCAGATGCCCGTACGCTCGTGAGCAGGCATTTCCTCCACCTTTCCCAGCCCGAGAACACCAACCTCCGATGGTCGGATGTTTCGGATCGAACCAAGTCGCAGTGATAGCCGTCATGCGACTTTCGGCTGGATCTACTCCTCAGTTACTCCCCTTCGTGGTGACGCCGGGCACAGTGGTCCATCGCGCCTCGTCGGACGCGCTGCGCTCGACCGCGGCCAAGACCTGCTGAACCCTCAACCCGTCCTCGAAGGACGGTGCGGGATCCGTGCCGCCGCCGATCGCGGTGAGCAGATCGGCGACCTCGTTGGTGAAGGTGTGCTCGTAGCCGAGGAGATGCCCCGGCGGCCACCACACCCCGACGTACGGGTGCTCGGGTTCGGTGACCAGGATCCGGCGGAACCCCGCCTCCGTGGCGGGCTGGCCGCCGTCGAAGAAGGACAGTTCGTTCATCGACTCGAAGTCGAACGCGAGGCTCGCCTTCGACCCGTTGATCTCCAGCCGCATCGCGTTCTTGCGGCCCAGCGCGAACCGGGTCGCCTCGAAACTCGCCACCGCGCCGCCGGTGAACCGGCCGAGGAACAGCGCGGTGTCGTCGACCGTGACCTGTCCGGTGCCGCCGTCGCCGTCCGGCCGCTCCTTGACGAAGGTGTTGGTCAGCGCGGAAACCCCGGTGATCGTCTCGCCGGTGACGAACTGGGCGGCGTCGACGATGTGCGCGCCGAGGTCGCCCAGCGCGCCGGAACCCGCCTTGTCCTTGTGCAGCCGCCAAGTCATCGGCGCCCGCGCGTCGGACAGCCAATCCTGCAGGTAGACCGACCGCACGTGGCGGATCTCGCCGAGCGCCCCGCTCGCGACCAGCTTCCTGGCGTGCGCGAGCGCGGGCACCCGGCGGTAGTTGAACGCCACCATCGACCGGATGCCGCCGGCCCGCGCCTTCGCCGCCGCCTCGGCCATCGCTTCGGCCTCGGCGAGGGTGTTGGCCAGCGGCTTCTCGCACAGCACGTGCTTGCCCGCTTCGAGCGCGGCGATCGCGATCTCGGCGTGGCTGTCGCCCGGCGTGCAGATGTCGACCAGGTCGACGTCGTCACGGGCGATCAGCGCGCGCCAGTCCGTCTCGACGTCTTCCCAGCCGAACCGTTCCGCCGCGGCCTTCGTCCGCACCTCGTCACGGCCGCCGAGCACGGCGAGTCTCGGGATCAGCGGTGGGCTGAAGAACCGGTGCACACTGCGCCACGCGTGCGAATGCACCGCACCCATGAACGCGTGGCCGACCATGCCGATCCCGATCGTTTCCTTTGCCGTGCTCATGCCCCTCCTATGTCTCCGCTTGCGTGTGTCGGGTACGCGGGTTTACGAGTCGAAGCCGACGTCCATGTACTTGTCGACGTTCTCCTTGGTGACCACCGCGGAGTACGTGGTGATCTCGGCGGGGATCTCGTGCTCGGCGAAGTCGCCGGCCCCCTTGCCCTGACCGAGAAGCCGCGCGAGCGAGATCGCCGAAGACGCCATCGACGGGCTGTAGAGCACGGTCGCCTTCAGCGGCTCGGCGTCGGACTTGATCAGGTTCATCGCGTTCTTCGAGCCCGCGCCGCCGACCATCAGGAAGTTCTTGCGGTTGGCATTGTTGATCGCCGCGATGACGCCGACACCCTGGTCGTCGTCGTGGTTCCATAGAGCGTCCAATTTGGACGCCGACTGGAGCAGGTTCGAGGTCTGCTGCTCGCCGGACTCCGGCGTGAACTGTGCCGAGACCCGCGGTCCCACCTGGAAACCCTGACGCGCCAAGGCGTCCTTGAAACCCTTGCTGCGCTCCTGGGTCAGCGGCAGCGAGTCGATACCCGCGACCTCGCCGATCACCGGGCTGGCGATGTTCTTCGCCTTCATCTGCTGGGCGATGTAGTTCCCGGCGTTGACGCCCATGCGGTAGTTGTCGCCGCCGATCCAGGTGCGGTACGCGAGCGGGGTGTCGAAGACGCGGTCCAGGTTGATCACCTGGATACCGGCGTCCATCGCCTGCTGGCCGACCGCGGTCAGCGCCTTGCCGTCGAACGGCAGGATCACCAGCACGTTGACCTTGGCGTTGATCAAGGTCTCCACCTGGGAGATCTGCTGGTTGACGTCGTTGGTGCCCTCGGTCGCGTTGAGCGTGACCTCACTGAACTTCTGCGCCTGCGCGCGGGCGTTCTTCGTGATGGCCGCCATCCAGCCGTGGTCCGCGGCAGGCGCCGAGAACCCGATGGTGACCGGGGTGCCGGGCTGCGAGTTCGCCCCGGCGTTGGCCACGTTGGCCGCGTTGTTCTGCGCCGGCGCCTCGTTCGAGGTGCACGCGGTCAGCAGCGCACCCGCTCCGACGGCCGCGCCTCCCAGCAGGAAGCGGCGGCGGGGGGGGGGTTGTTCGGGAAGGAACCCCCCCCCCCAGGGGGGGGGGGGGGGGGGGGGGGGGTGGGGGGGGGTTTTTGGGTTCCCACCCAAAACCCCCCCCCACGACCCCGCTAAGTACTCGTCTTTGTCTTTTTCACGGAGCGGAACTGCAGTAGCGCGGCCAGGACGATGATCACGCCCTTGGCGATGTTCTGGATGTCGGTGTCCAGGTTGTTGAGCGTGAAGATGTTGGACAGCACGGTGAAGATCAGCACGCCGATCAGGGTGCCGATGAGCGAGCCGCGGCCACCGGTGAGCAGCGTGCCGCCGATGACGACCGCCGCGATGGCGTCGAGTTCGTAGAGCATGCCGTTGGTCGAGGCGCCCGCGGTGGTGCGGGCGACGACCATCAGCGCCGCGATACCGCAGCACAGCCCGGCGACGCCGTAGACGAGCGCGGTGTGCCGCTTGACGTTGATACCCGCCAGCCGCGAAGCCTCGGCGTTGCCGCCGACGGCGAAGGTGCGGCGGCCGAACGTGGTGCGGTTCAGCACCACCCAGCCGATCGCGAACACCAGCGCGAACATCCAGATCAGCACCGGGACGCCGAGCAGGTCACCGCGGAAGAAGTCGAGGAAACCCGCCTCCGACACCACCTGCGTGCGGCGGCCACTGATGCGTTCCGCGAGCCCGCGGGCCGAGACGTACATCGCCAGTGTCGCGATGAACGGCACGATCTTCCCGTAGGAGACCAGGATCCCGTTGATCAGCCCGCAGCCGAGGCCGACCAGGAGTCCACAAAGGATCATCACCCACGGGCCGTAGGACTGGGTGGCCAGGGTGGTCAGCCAGACACTGGAGAGCGCCACGATCGACCCGACCGAGAGGTCGATGCCGCCGGCGATGATCACGAACGTCATCCCGACGCTGACCACCCCGATGGCCGCGGCGAGCCGCAGGATCGTCGAGATGTTGCCGTCGGTGAAGAACTGGTCGGGCCTCGTGATCTGGCCGACTATGCACAGGATGACCAGTACCCCGGCCAGCCCGAGCAGCCGGGTGTCGAGCGAGAAGTTCCGCTTTTCTTTGGGTGGTACAGGTTCCACGGCGGGTTCCGTACGCACCGATTCGGCTTGGTCGGTCACGCCGCACTCCCCTCGAGAATCACGTCGAGCACATCCGCCTCTGTCAGCTCCGCAGACGGCTTTTCAGCCAGGACACGTCCTTCACGCAGCACCAGCACCCGGTCGGACAAGCCGAGTACTTCGGGGATCTCGCTGCTGACCAGCACGATCGCGACGCCGGTCGCGGCCAGTTCCTCGATCAGCCGGTACAGCTCCGCCCGCGCGCCGACGTCGACCCCGCGCGTCGGCTCGTCCAGCAGCAGGACCCGGCAGCCGCGGACCAGCCAGCGGGCGAGCACCGCCTTCTGCTGGTTGCCGCCGGACAGCGTGCGGATGATGCGGTGCGGATCGGCGGGCCGCAGATCGAGGCGCCGCAGGCTTTCCCCGGCGTCGTCAAGCTCCCTGCCCCGCTCGGTGAAACCGAACGTCGCGTATTTGCCCAGGCTCGCCAGGGTCACGTTGTGCACGACGGGCAAGTCCAGCAGCAGCCCCTGGCTCTTGCGTTCCTCCGGTGCCAGCCCGATCCCGGCCTTGACCGCCGCGGACACGCTGCCCGGCCGGACCGGCTCGCCGTCGACCGACACCGAACCCGCGTCCTGTTTGCGCGCGCCGAAGATCGTCTCCAGCAGTTCGCTGCGTCCCGAGCCGACGAGGCCCGCGATCCCGACGACCTCACCGGCGTGCACGGTGAAGGTCACGTTCTCGAATTCGCCGACGGTGGTCAGGTTCTCCACCTTGAGGACCTCGTTGTCCGGGTCCACGTGTTCCTGGTGGCGCGGGCCGAACACGGTTTCGACCTTGCGGCCCGCCATCAGCGCGACGAGGTCGGAGGTCGGCGTCTCCTTGGCGTCGAGGCCGGTGGAGACGGTCTTGCCGTCCTTGAGCACAGTGACGCGGTGCCCGATCCGGCGCAGTTCTTCGAGCCGGTGGGAGATGTAGATGATCGCGACACCCTCGGCGGTCAGCTCGCCGACGATACGGAACAGGTTGTCGACCTCTTCGCCGGCCAGCGCCGCGGTGGGCTCGTCCATCACCAGCAGCTTCGCGTCGTACGCGAGCGCCCGCGCCATCGAGACCAGCTGCTGACCCGCGGCGGACAACTTGCCGACCTCGGTCGACGGCGCGATCTCGGGGTGCCCGAGCCGCGCCATCAGTCTCGCGGCCTTGTTCCGGGACTCGCTGATCCGCGTGAACCCGAACGACGCGCGCTCGCGGCCGAGGAAGATGTTGTCCGCCACGGAAAGCCCGGGTACCAGGTCGAGTTCCTGGTACATGGTCGCGATGCCGATCTTCAGCGCGGCGACCGGCGAGGGCAGCGTGACCGGCTCGCCCTGCCAGAAGATCTCGCCGCCGTCGGGGCGATGCGCACCGGCGAGCGTTTTGATCAGCGTGGACTTGCCCGCGCCGTTCTGGCCGAGGAGACAGTGCACCTCACCGGGTTCGACGTCGAAGTCGACCCCGTCGAGCGCACGGACCCCGGGGAAGGTCTTCACGATCCCCCGGACGGATAGCAGCGTCATGCCGGAGCCTCCTCGGTCACGAAGGGAACTAGCGTCGGGTCGGCGAAAAGCCGTTCGGTGGCGAGATGCGCGGCGCCGCGCAGCGGGGCGGTGGTGCCCAGCGGCGACGGCTCGACGCGACAGGTGGGCTCATGCCCTAGCGGACGCGCGGACAGTTCGCGGCGCACCGGCTCGACCAGCCATTCGCCCAGTTCGGCGAAGTAGCCGCCGAGCACGACGACGTCCGGGTCGAGCACGTCGACCACAGTGGACACCGCGATGCCGAGCGCGACCCCGAGTTCCGAAACCGCGGCGACCGCGCGCTGGTCACCGCGCTGCACGCGGTGCTTGAGCAGCCCGACCCGGCCGTCGACACCCAGCGCGGGATCGTGCAGCGGGTCGCCGGGCGACGCCGCGCCGCGCAGGACGGCGTTGAGGCCGGCCTTGGTCTCCAGGCAGCCGACCCGGCCGCACTGGCACTGCTCGCCGGACGGGTCGACGGTGATATGCCCGACCTCGCCCGCGAAACCCCTGGCACCACGCAGGATCATGCCGCCGGACACGAGTCCGCCGCCGACGCCCGTGCCGCCGCTGAGGTAGAAGAGCTCCCGCACACCTTGGCCGACTCCGGCGACGGCCTCGCCGATCGCGCCGAGGTTGGCCTCGTTGTCGACCGCGATGGCGTCGGCGGGAAGACCGAGCCGGGCGGCGAGGAGATCGGCGATCTCGGCGTCGCGCCAGCGCAGGGTCGGCGCGAACCGCAGCACGGCGGCGGCCGAATCGACCAGCCCCGGCACCGAGACGGTGACCCCGACCGGCTGATCGTCGAGCAGCATGTTCCGGGCGAGGAAGGCGAGTTCGTCCATGCTCCGGTGCAGCCCGAGCGCGGCGACGTCGGCGGTCTCGATGCGTTCGGCGACGACGCGGCCGTCGAGGTTCGTGACGACGGCGGCGAAACGATCGGCCTCGACGCTGAGCGCGAGCCCGCAGGCGCTGGCGCCGTTCAGCTCGACGAGCTGGCTGGGCCTGCCGTTGCCGCCGCCCTGGAGTCCGGCGGAGCGGACGAGACCGCGTTCGGACAGCTCGGTGATCAACCCGGAGACGGCCGCCTTGGTGAGCCCGCAGCGCGCCGCGAGCTGGGTACGCGAAAGCGGCCCCGCACGCAACGCCCGCAGAAGCACGGCGAGGTTCGAGGTACGTGGGCTGACCGGGTCGAGCTGCCCGGATTCAGTCGCGGCCACACTGCCCTCACTTACGAATCGGCCGTAACAAACTTTGTTACTTAGCCAGCGAAAGTAGGGTGGTCCGTGTCACTCGTCAAGGTGACAACAGGACAGAAATGCCCGCCTTCACCCGAATAGCCGTCCAGAACCGCGCAGACTTTCGCATAGTTTGAGCGAAAGTCTGTACGATCTTGACGTTACTATTCGGAATCAGGTGAGTGCTCAACGTGCCGTGAGGCATGGGTCAGGTGGGTCGTGAGTGGCGATTCGGGTTCTAACCCGAATCGCCACTCACGACCACCGCAAGCGGTCAGCTGCTCAGCGTGAAGGCCCGATCAGTAGCGGACCAAGCGGCCCCGATGACGCCCGCGGTGTCCCCCAGCTCGGACAGCACGATCGGCAGGTTCCCGGTCGCGAGCGGCAGCGACCGCCGGTAGACCGAGCTGCGGATCTCGGCGAGCAGCTGATGCCCGAGCTGCGCCACGCCGCCGCCGATCACGACCATGCCCGGGTTCACGAAACTCACCAGCGAGGCGACCACCTGCCCGAGCCGCCGCCCGCCGTCACGGATCAGGTTGACCGCGCCGAAATCGCCCGATGCCGCCGCGCGGCCGACGTCCGCGGCGGTGATCGCTCCTCGGTCCGCGACGACGTCGGCGAGGTACGCCGACCGGCCGCTGCGTGCCAGCGTCAGCCCGTCGCGGGCCAGCGCGGCGCCGCCGAAGTACGCCTCGAGACAGCCCGTCTCACCGCAGGCGCAGGTCGGCCCGTAGTCGTCGAGGCGAATGTGCCCGATGTCGCCCGCGGTGCCGGCGACGCCGCGGTAGACCTTGCCGCCGAGCACGATCCCGCAGCCGATCCCGGTACCGATCTTGACGAACACCAGATCGTCGATGGAGCGCGCGACGCCGGCGTGCCGTTCCCCGAGCGCCATCGAGTTCACGTCGTTGTCGACGGTGACCGGGCAGCGCAGCAGCCCGCCGAGATGGTCGCGCACGGAGAACCGGTCCCAGCCGGGCATTATCGGCGGCGCGACCGCCATGCCCTCGGCGAAACTCACCGGCCCCGGGAGGCCGATCCCGGCGGCGATCAGCTTGCCCGGCGCCTCTTCGCGGATCTTCTCCGCCAGCGCGACGACGCGTTTGAGCACGGCGTGCGGACCCTGCCGGACGTCGCAGTCCTCGACGGTGTGCACCAGCACCTCGCACGAAGCGTCGGTGAGCGCGACCCCGACCGACGTCGCGCCGACGTCGACCGACAGCACCCGCAGGTCTCCCGCGAGCCGCACCAGCGTGGACCGCCTGCCGCCGCGGCTCGCAGAGGGACCCGCGGTCTCGACGAGGCCGACCTCGGCCAGCCGCGCGACCTCGGCCCCCACCCGGGCACGCGGCAGCTCCAGCCGCTCCCCCAGTTCGACCCGGGACATCGGTCCCTCATCCCGCAACAGGGTGAGCAGCTGGGTCTGGTGCCGGGTTTCGACCATCGGATGCTCCGAGGTGGATGCCGTGCTCATTCACCTGAGCCTACGGCGTTGTCCACCGGCTGTCCCGAATGCCACTCGGAACCATCGGGACGCATCGGGCGGGAACAAACCCACTGGCACAGTCAGTCCACTGTGGACGATTCGGCGCGAACGAGCAGCCACGCCGGGATCAGCACGATCGCGGTGATCCCGGCGATCCACCAGTGCGTGCCCGCGACGGCCGCCGCGGCCCCCGGAGCGGCGGCGAACCGCGCGGAGACGACCGAGGTCAGGATCGACGTCCCGAAGGATCCGCCGATCCGTTGCAGCATGGCGAAGAGCGGCATCGCGTGGGAGATTCGCGCCTCGGGCACCGACACCAGCCCGGCGGCGAGCGCCGGGGTCGTGGTGAGTCCGATCCCGCAACCGCGGACGACCTGCACGGCCGAGAGCCACCAGTAGCTGTCGGTTCCGGTGAGCAGCGCCAGCGGCACCGTCCCGGCGATCGTGACGATCAGCCCGGCGAAGATCACCCGGGCCCCGCCGATCCGGTCGGTCAGCCTGACCGCGAGCGGGAGGGCCAGCACCGTGCCGAGTGCCAGGGGCGCGGTCAGGAAGCCGGTGGCGACGAGGCTTTCGTGCCGGACGTCAAGGTAGTACAGCGGCAGGACGATCATCGCGCCGAACAACGCGATCCCCATCCCGAAGATCACGGCGGCGGCCGAGGAGAACGTCCGGTCGCGGAACAGCCGCAGATCGAGCAACGGCGCGGGCGACCTCAGCGCGCTGACCGCGAAGGCGGCGAGCAGGGTCGCGCCGGCGGCCGCCGCGATCGGGGCGGCTTCGGCGAAGCCGTACACGAGCAACGGCAGCCCGGTCACGGTGAGCGCCAACCCATGCCGGTCCAGCGGCCGGGTGTCGACGAAGCCCTCCTTCGGCAACCGTTTCCGGCCCAGCAGCAGGCAGAGCAGCGAGAGCGGCACGTTCACCAGGAACAACCACGGCACGCCGAACCGCTCGGTGAGCACGCTGCCCGCCAGGGTGCCGAGCACGGGCGCGAGGTAGATCGGGATGCTCAGCACGGCCATCATCCGGCCGAGCCGCTTCGGCCCCACCGTCGTCGCGAACAGGATCTGTCCCGCCGGGACCAGCAGCCCGCCCGCGGCGCCTTGCAGGACACGGAAAGCGATCAGCGCCTCGATCGTCGGGGCCGTCGCGCAGAGCACGGAAAGCACCGCGAACAGACCGACGCACACCAGCCACAGCCGCGTCGTCCCGAAGCGGCGGCTCGCCCAGCCGCTCACCGGCACCATCGCGGCGAGCGCGAGCAGATAGCCGGTGGCGATCCACTGGGCGGTACCGAGCGGTGCCTGGAATCGGGCCGCGATCGTGCCGAGCGCGACGTTGACGACGGTCGAGATGAACATCGACAGGAACCCGCCGAGGGTCAGGATCGAGGCCATCCCCCACAACGCCGGGGCTATGCGCTCCTCGGGACTTCCGATCATCCTACCTGCCCATCTTATCACCGTTAAGATCTTAACGGTGATAAGATATTGCCGAGTTGTCAAGTCCGATACGGACCGGCGAAGGTGTGCGCATGGTCGTGAGACGGGATGGCTACGTTCGAGCCGCGCTCGAACTCCTCGACGAGGTCGGGCTGGACGGATTGAGCCTGCGCAAGCTCGGGGAGAAACTCGGCGTGCGGGGTCCCGCGCTCTACACGCACTTCAAGAGCAAGCAGGCGTTGCTCGATCAGATGGCCGAGACCATGCTGAACGACCGGCTCGCCCCGCTGGACGATCCCTCGGCGATGGACGATTGGGCCGAGTGGCTGGCGCGGCGCGCCCGCACCATCCGCCGCACCCTGCTGTCCTACCGGGACGGCGCCCGCCTGCACGCGGGCTCCCGCCCGACCGACCGGTCGGCGATGACGCCGCTGATCAAACCGTTGCTGCGGGCCGGTTTCACCGAAGAAGACGCGACGCACGCGATCCTCGCCATCAGCCGGTACACGCTCGGCTGCGCGATCGACGAACAACAGCACATCGACGGCGACCACGACGAGGATCCGGCCGCCTCGTTCGAGTACGGTCTCGCACGCCTGATCGCCGGGCTCCGCGCCGACGTCGATGCCGCGAATCCGCCGGACCAGGATGTCGCCTAGCCGCATTTAGAGGACTGAACGCGGAAGGGGTCAGGACCAGAGGTAACGGCGTTCGGGGCGTCCGGTCCCGCCGTACTTGAGGGTCACTTCGGCCTTTCCGGTCGCCACGAAATGCTCCAGGTACCGGCGCGCGCTCACCCGCGCCACGCCGGTCGCCTCGGCGCATTCGCTCGCGGACATCCCGCCGGCCGCGCCCCGCAGCGCGGTTTCCACCAACCGCGCGGTCTGGACGGTGAGTCCCTTGGGCAGCACGGGTTTCGCGCTCGGCCGCGCGCCGAAGACCTGATCGACGTCGGCCTGCCCGGCCTCGGCCAGCCGGTCCAGCCGCTGGTGCAACGACGCGAAATGGGTGAGCTGATCGCGCAGTGACGCGTACTCGAACGGCTTGATCAGATAGTGCAGGACGCCGCCCCGCATCGCCTGCCGCACGGTTTCCACGTCGGTCGCGGCGGTGATGAGGATGACGTCGACGTCCTCGGTCGCGCGCAGTTCCCGCAGCACCGAAAGCCCGTCGAGATCGGGAAGATAGACGTCGAGCAGCACCAGATCCGGTTTCAGTTCCCGCGCCAGGCGGAGCGCGTCTGCACCGGTGTGCGCGACCCCGACCACGGCGAACCCCTCTGTGCGCGCGACGTATCCACTGTGGACTTTCGCGACCATGAAATCGTCGTCGACGACGAGCACCTTGATCATCGCGGCAACCTCGCCGTGAACACCGCGCCGCCGGAGTTGTGCACCTCGACGGAACCGCCCCGCCGCACGCACGCCTGCCGGATCAGCGCTAGCCCGAGCCCGCGCTGGCCGTGCGCGGCGGCCTTCGTGGTGAACCCGTGCTCGAACACCTCTTCCGCGATCTCCGGGGCGACTCCCGGTCCGGAATCACGGACCTCCACCCGCACTTCGTCCTCCTCCTGCCACACCCCGACCTCGATCCAGCCCTGCTCCCCGCCCTGCTTGTTCAAACTCAGCGCGTCCAGCGCGTTGTCGACGAGATTTCCCAGCACTGTCACCAGATCCGTGGAAAGGGCGTCCTCGACGCGGTCCAGTTCGCTGTCCGGGGCCATGCGCAGCCCGACCCCGCGTTCCGCGGCGAGTGACGCCTTCGCGATCAGCAACGCCGCCACCGCCGGATCGCCGACCCGTGAGCCGACCTCCGCGCGCCACTCCCCCTGCGCCGAACTGATCCGGCTGACGTAGCCGCGAACCTCTTCGTATTCCCCGAGTTCCAGCAGCCCGGAGATGGTATGCAGCCGGTTGCTGAACTCGTGCGCCTGCGCCCGCAACGTGTCGGTCGCGTGCCTGCTGGCGTCGAGTTCGTCCCGCAGCGTCATCAGATCGGTGCGGTCCCGCAGCGTGACCACGGCTCCTCGCACGTCGATCGGCATCCGGTTCAGCGTCAGCACCTTCCCTTGCCGCAACACGATCTGGTCGGCGCCGGTCGCGCGGCCGGTGAGCAGGTCGCGGATCCGCTCGTTGAGGTCGAGGTCCTCGACCGACCTGCCGACGGCGTCCTCCGGCAGCGCCAGCAGTTCGCGGGCCTGATCGTTCACCAGGGTGATCCGGTGCTGCGGGTCCAGGCCGACGACGCCCTCCTTGATGCCGTGCAGGAGCGCCTCCCGGTTCTCGACCAGCGCGGTGATCTCGTGCGGCTCCAGGCCGAGCGTCTGGTTCTTCACGCGCCGCGCGAGCAGCAGCGAACCGCTCACCCCGATCACCAGTGCGACCCCCAGCACCCGCAGCGCGTTGTCCGGCGAGTCGAGCACGCCGGCGAAGAACCCGGGCGATTTCGAACCCGCCGCGACCATGCGGATCACCTTGCCGCCCTTTTCGTCGAGCACCGGTACGTGCGCCACGATCGAACCGTCGAGTTCACCGACCCAGGACCGTCCAGAGAGGACAGTGCTCTCGCCGATGTCGAGCAGCGTCCGCACCTGACCCGGATCAGGTGACGCGAGCACGGAGCGGTCGGCGCTCGCGATGACCACGAAATCCACCCCGGAGAGGCTTCGCGCGGTCTCCGCGGGCGCGTTCAATTCGAACGGACCGTTCTCGAGGTCGCCCACGACACCCTGCGCGGCGACACTCTCCGCGACCGAAAGCGCCCGGCGTCCCTCGGTCGTGCGGAAGTTGTTCCCCGCCTGGACGACGGCCAGCACGCCCACCGCGCACAGTAGGCAGGTGACGACTACGAGTTGCCACACGAGGAGCTGGCGGGCCAAGGAACCCCGAGCACCCATCGCCACCTCCGCGTGACCACAAAGAACAAAAGAAACCTTAGGCGTCTAAGCGAGACATCTCTGTTTACACGAGTGCAACATGTCCAACCACGCGGCAGAGAGGCGGGGATCACAGTGAAGCCCAGTAGCTGGTTGGCCATCGCGGCGGCGCTCGTCGCCGTTTTGCTGGTGCCACCGTTGCTCACCCCGGGCGGCGAGGCCGACGAGGGCTCGCAGATCCGGTCGTTGCGGGTGCTCGTGCCCAACGCGCCCGGCGGCGGTTACGACATCACGGCGCGGACCGCGACCAAGGCGATGGAAGACGCCGACCTGCTCGGCAACGCGGAGGTCTTCAACCTCCCCGGTGCCGGCGGCACGGTCGGCCTCGGCCGCACGGTGGCCGAACGCGGCAACGGCAAACTCGTCATGTCGATGGGCCTGGGCGTCGTCGGCAGCGTGTTCACGAACAAGTCGCCGTCTTCGCTGCTCGACACCACGCCGGTGGCGAAGCTGATCGAAGAGTCGGACATCGTCGTGGTCGGCAAGGACTCGCCGTACCAGAACATCGGTCAGCTGATCGAGGCTTGGAAGAAGGACCCCGGCGCGGTACAGGTCGGCGGCGGCTCGTCGCCCGGCGGGCCGGACCACCTGGCGCCGATGCTGATGGCGAAGGCCGTCGGGCTCGCGCCCAAGACGGTCAACTACGTCCAGTTCGACGGCGGCGGCGAACTGCTCGCGTCGGTCCTCGGCGGCAAGGTCGCGTTCGGCGTCTCGGGGGTCGGCGAGTACCGCGACCAGATCGCGGCGGGCACGCTCCGGGTCCTGGCGGTGACCAGCGGGAACCGGATCCCCGGAATCGACGCGCCGACGCTTGCCGAGTCCGGTGTGGACGTCAAGTTCACCAACTGGCGCGGCATCGTCGCGCCGCCCGGCATCACCGAATCGGACCGCGCGAAGCTGGTGAGCCTGTTCGAGCGGTTGCAGAAGACGCCGCAATGGCAGGAAGCCTTGCAGCGCAACGGATGGACCGGCGCGTTCGCGCCAGGTGAGCAGTTCGGTTCGTTTCTCGAAGAGGAGAACACTCGAGTGGCAACGGTGCTGAAAGAGCTAGGTCTGGCATGACGACCACGTGGCTGAAGGAGCGCTCCGAACTCGGGGTGAGCGTCGGGCTCGTGGTGCTCGGTGTCCTGGTGCTCACCGACGCGCTGAGCATTCCCACCGACTTCGCCCAGCGCGGCCCGGTGGGACCGAAGGCGGTGCCGATCCTGGTCGGCTCGCTGCTGCTGCTCGTCGCCGTGCTGCTGGCGCGCGACGTGCTGCGCGGCGGCAAGGGCGAGGCCGAGGGCGGCGAGGACATCGACCTGACCGCGCCCGCCGATCTGCGCACGGTGCTGCTGCTGTGCGGCGCCTTCCTCGCCAACGCGGCGCTGATCGGCCTGGTCGGTTTCCCGATCTCGGGCGCGATCCTGTTCTGGGGCGCGGCGTACGCGCTCGGCAGCCGCAACCTGGTGCGTGACCCGCTGATCGCGGCGGGCATGTCCGTCGTGACCTTCCTGGTCTTCAACAACCTGCTCGGAGTCCCGCTCCCCGGTGGCCCGTTGATGGAGGTGTTCTGATGTTCCAGCAACTCATCGACGGCTTCGGCACCGCGCTGACCCCGACCCATATCGCGATGGCGGCGATCGGGGTACTGCTGGGCACCGCGATCGGTGTCCTGCCGGGTATCGGCCCGGCCATGGCGGTGGCGCTGCTGCTCCCGGTGACCTACGGGCTGGAGCCCACCGGCGCGTTCATCATGTTCGCCGGCATCTACTACGGCGGGATGTTCGGCGGTTCGACGACGTCGATCCTGCTGAACACGCCGGGTGAGAGCGCCGCGGTGGTCGCGGCCATCGACGGCAACCCGATGGCTCGCAAGGGACGCGGCGCGCAAGCGCTTGCGGCGGCCGCGATCGGGCATTTCGTCGGCGGTATCCTCGGCACGATCGCGCTGGTCGTGCTGGCCCCGGTGATCGCGAAACACGCCGTCGACATCGGCGCGCCGGATCTGTTCGCGATCATGGTGCTGGCGTTCATCGCGGTCACCTCGGTGCTGGGCAGTTCCCGGATCCGCGGCGTGGCGTCGCTGCTGATCGGGCTCACCATCGGGCTGGTCGGCCTGGACGAGATGACCGGACAGCAGCGGCTGACCTTCGGCTCACTGCATCTCGCCGACGGGATCGACGTCGTGATCGTGGCGGTCGCGCTGTTCGCGGTCGGCGAGTCGCTCTGGGTCGCCGCGCACCTGCGGCGCAACGCGTTCAAACCGATCCCGGTCGGCAGGCCCTGGCTTTCGCGTGCCGATCTGAAGCGGACGTGGAAGCCGTGGCTGCGCGGTCCGGTCATCGGGTTCCCGTTCGGCGCGGTGCCCGCCGGTGGCGCCGAGATCCCGACTTTCCTCTCCTACGTCACGGAAAAGCGGCTCTCGAAGCACAAGGACGAGTTCGGCAAGGGCGCCATCGAAGGGGTCGCGGGCCCGGAAGCGACGGCGTCTGCTTCCGCCGCCGGGACGCTGGTCTCGATGCTGACGCTCGGCCTGCCGACCACCGCGGTCGCGGCCGTGATGCTGGCGGCGTTCCAGCAGTACGGCATCCAGCCGGGACCGCTGCTGTTCGAGCGGGAGTCTTCGCTGGTGTGGGGCCTGATCGCCTCGCTGTTCGTCGGACTGACGCTGCTGCTGGTGCTGAACCTGCCACTGGCGCCGCTGTGGGCGAAGCTCCTGCGGATCCCGCGGCCGTACCTCTACGCGGGCATCCTGTTCTTCGCCAGTGTCGGCGCGTACGCGGTCAACGCGGACATCTTCGACCTGCTGGTGATGTTCGTGATCGGCCTGATCGGGTTCGCGATGCGCCGCTACGGGTTGCCGGTGCTGCCGGCGATCATCGGCGTCATCCTCGGCCCGGCCGCCGAACAGCAGATGCGGCGCGCGCTGCAGCTCAGTGACGGCGAGCTGACCGGACTGGTCAACACCCCGTTCGCGATCGTGGTCTACGTGATCATCCTGGTGATCCTGTTCTTCCCGTTGATCAAGCGTTTCCTGCCTGCCCGTCCCACCGCCACCGAGGCGGAGCCCAAGGACAAGGTGGACGCCTGACCAGTGGGAAACCGGCCCGGCCTCGACTGCCCCGAGGCCGGGCCTTCTCCCTCTCCGGAAGGAGGACACTTGTCCGCGCGAGTGATCTTTCCGGCGCCACACGGCGACAGGATCGGTTTCATGAAGATCCTGCACCGTCCCCCGGCCGTCAGCGACACCGAGCGGCCGGTTCCCCGCTGGGCGATGCGCCTGGCCTACGCACTCCCCTGGCTCCTGCTGCCTTCGTGTCTGTGGCGGCTGCCCTTCGCGGTGCATTTCGAAATGGGGCAGATCCACGATCGCGAGATGCCGGACTACTGGGTGAGCATTCCGTACGTCCTCACGCTCAGCGTGCTTTCCGAAGTGATCGCGATCCTGGCCATCGGGCTGGTCCGAGGCTGGGGCGAGGTGGTGCCCCGATGGATCCCGGTCCTCGGCGGCAAATCCGTCCGGCCAATGGCGGCGGTCGTTCCCGCCGTGGCCGGAGGCTTGATCCTCACCGCGCTCTTCAGCTCGATCCCCCTCGGTGACGGCCGACGGCTCACCGTGTTCGGCGTCGCCGAAAACGCCGCCTACGTCCACGAAGGCTGGGAAACGCTGGCCTCGATCTGCATCGCCCCGCTCGCCTTGTGGGGGCCGATCACCATCGTTCTGGGACTCGCCTACCACCGCCGTCGCAAGATAACGAAAGCATAACGGCGAGGTCGCGTTTTGAACCGGGCACCCGTCGGGGCCGTTTCAGCCAACGCGGAGTCAGTGACGCCGGTGCTGCCGGCGCCGCATCCCCCGGGCTCCGCGCAACGACACCGAACGAGGTGAACAAGTTCATGCCCCGTAACCAAAGAACCGCCGGCCGCCATCGCATGGCACGCCGTACCAAGGTCGCCACGGGCGCCATCGCCCTCGCCCTCGCCGTCAGCGGGATCGTCGTGATCAACACGACCGGAACCCCCGACGCCGCCAGGGCCGACGGCGCGGACAAGTCTTTCTTCATCGACATCACGAAGGTCCCCCGCGGCAACAACGTCAACCTCGACCTCGCGAAACGAGGCGCACGAGGGACGTTCACCGTGGACTGCGGCCGCAACGAGAACGGCCACTTCAACGGCGACAACTTCATCGCGCAGCCCGGTGTCCGCAATGGAGCCGAGCATCTGCACGACTACGTCGGAAACCTGTCGACCAACGCGGATTCGAACAACAAGAGCCTGCTGCGCGCGGGCACCACGTGCAAGAACGGGGACAAGTCGGCCTATTTCTGGCCGGTCATCCGGATCAACACCGAAGAAGAGGAAGAGAACGAGGCGGCGAACGAGGAGAAACTCGCCGCCGACCGCGCGAGCGCGGCCAAGGACGAGGCGGCCGCCCAAGTGGACTGCCCCGACGTCGCCAGCGAGCTCAGTGAACTCAGTGAGGTCCCCGACCAGGCCATGCCCGCGGTGGACGAGAACCTCGACAAGCTCGACCAGGAGTCCGAGAACGCGGACAACCAGCTGGCGCAAGGAAAACAAGCGGGCCAGGTGCTCGACGAACTGAAGAACAAGCGGAAGCCGTCGATCGAGAAGATCGCCGACACCCTGCGGCAAGCAGGCAAACCGGTCGCGAAGAACGAAGACCAGCTGGCCGGCTGCGCGGTGAAGCAGAATGGCGAGGGCGGCCTCGACAACGGTGGCGACAACAGCAACGTCAACGCCGCGGGCGACGCCGAAAAGAAGAAGTCCGACGGCAAGGCCGCCGACCTGCCCGGTGCGAACGACAACAACGAGATCGGCGACAACAAAGGCGAGATCCAGCGCGCCGAGAAGGTGGACCTGACCTTCACCAGCGGCGGCGCCCGCCGGGTCGTCGCGATGCCGAAATTCCTGCGTGTGCTCTACGGCGACGCCAAGCAGAGCACCAACGGCCCGGCCAACGCGCGGCCCAGCTGGACCTGCACCGGCTTCGAAGACCGGCTCACCGAGCTGTACCCGATCTGCCCCCGGGGCAGTAAGGTCACGCGTATCCACTCGTTCCCGAACTGCTGGGACGGGAAGAACACCGACAGCGCCAACCACCGCACGCATATCGTGTTCTCCGACCGCAACGGGAAATGCCCGCGCGGCTTCAAGAACGTGCCGCAGCTGCGGATCACGCTCGTGTACGACATCCCGCCGGAGATCCAGGCCGCCGGGCAGTACGCGGTCGACGCGTTCGCGCAGGAGAAGCACGATCCTCGCTCCGATCACGACGACTTCGCGAACGTCATGTCGCAGCGGCTGATGAACCAGCTGGTGAAGTGCGTCAACAGCGGCAAGAGGTGCCGACAGTAGCGAGCCGCGTGTGGTCCCGTCTCGTGAGTGGTAAGGACGGTTCTAACCGTCCTTACCACTCACGAGGTCTCCGCGAGAGGGCGCGGCGGGGATGACCCGCGCCCTCACCCCCGCGCCGGGGGTCCGGTTCCCGGCCCGGCGTAGGGGTACCGGGCCGGGAACCGGCGAGCGATACGGTTTTCCCTCCCTGGAAACCGGACCGCCCGGTCTGGGTCAGGCCGTCGTGGACAACCGGCTCACCCGGTCGAACACGAGCGGCACCGCGACAGCGGGGTTCAGTTCGGCGAGGACCGCTTCCGCGTCCAAGCCCGGCAGATGGATCCACGCGCTGTCCGCGAAATCCGGTGTCGTGACGCTGATCCTGGCGCAGCGGGCCGGCGGGACCAGAGCGACCCCGAACGGCTCGACCACGTTGCGCCACACGGATTGCGAGACGATCATCCCGGCGCCGAACTTGTCGCCCGTCGGATCCGAACGGCACCAGTAGCCCACGGCGTCGTTGAAGGTGGAGGCGCACAGCAACCGGGTCAGCGTGATGTACGTGCGGTGGTAGCGGTGGTTGTCCGCCATCGGTCCCATGTGGACCGCCACGCGCGCCCGCATCGGGACCCGGGCGTAGCGGTTGCGGGTCCGGAGGAGATGGTCCAGGTGGAACACGACCTCGCAGAGCTGGCCGACGGCGTGGTCCGGATACGCGACCATCAGCCCGTCCCCGGTCTCCCGGAAGTGGCGCGCTTCCCCCGGCGCGAGCCCGACCGCGGTGAACGAGCGGGAAACCAGCGTTTCCATCTCGGTCTTCATCGGGTCCAACAGGTCGTCGCTGGCCTTGGACGAACCGACGATGTCGACGGACAGGACGGCGTGGGTGTGCGCGTTGTAATGGCCTGAGGTCAGCACCTGCATCTCTGCGACCCCTCCCCTGATCGGTGAAAACTGGCGACAGGGAGCAGTGTTCCCACTCCTCACCGGAAGTTCTGTTCGGAACCGAACAAAACGTGACCCCGCGTCGATCAACGCCAGTGAGCTAAGTCACACCTTTTTCCGTGACCACCCGCAATGCCTCGCGATCGATGACGGTGATCGCCCGGCGCGAACTGGCCACCACTCCCGCCTTCCGGAGTTTGTCCAGCGCCTGCGCGACCATGGTCCGGCCCATCGGGATGAACTGCGCGAGTTCGTCCTGGCTCAACGGGATCCCGATCCGCCAGCCGGCGGGTGTCCGGATGCCACAGACGTCGACGAGATAGTCCAACCTGGTCGCGACCCTGGCCACCGCCTGCGGTTTCCAGGACTGGGTCCGCTGCCGCTGGGCGAGCACGAACCTACGGGCGACGCTGACGAGCACCTCCCGCATCGCCGCCGGATGCTCCAGCAGGAACCGGTTGAACTCGCTCGCCGCGATACGCCGGACGTGCACTTCTTCGATGGCGACGACGTCGGCCATCCGAATGCCGCCCGCGATCACCGCGATCTCGCCGTGCAGATCTCCGGGGACCCCGACGTCGAGGATGACCGTCGCGCCCATCCGGTCGGCGCTGGTCACCTTCACGTAGCCGTGCCGCAGCAGCATGACGAAGTCGCCGGGTTCGCCCGCCCGCATGAGCGCCTGCCGTCCCTCGTAGGTCTGCGGGGTGCCCATTTCCAGCAACCGGGCGCGGACGGGTTCGTCCAGTCGCTCCAGGAACGGACGTTCTCTTTCTTCGGCGGCCTCCTGGCCCAAACCCACGAAACACCCTCCCAGGCAGTCGTGAACACCTATCGCGGAGAGTAACCGAATCGGCCACCCGATCCGGCGGCGGAACCGTCGTGGGTGGTGAAGATGCCCAGCCGGATCAGCTCCGATCTGATCCACTCGGCCAACCGGTGCAACGGTCCGTCTTCGGCCTCGACGAAATAGCTGTCCACGATCTGGTGTCGTCTGTCGGCGTGTTTCGCCGCATAGAGCAGCGCTGACCGTACCTCCGACACCTTCAGCGGAGCGACCTTGACTCCCGGAGCGGGCCGCACGGTGCTCTTGGCGGCCATCACCGCCAGCACGGCCTCCTCCAGGCTGAACCGGTGCTCCACCGGTACGACCACATGTTCCACGCCCTCGACAACCCGGCGCCCGATCAACGGCATGCTGTCAGATCAGCATGACGCACGGCCGTAGTCTGTTCGGCACCGAACACTCAACCCGGTTCGACCGCCCGGAGAGCCTCTTCGAGCGTTTCCCGGTACAGCCCCATCCGTTCGACGAGCATCACCGGATCAGGGTTCTCGTCCCCCGCGTGTCGTTCCAGCCGGTCGGTGGTCTGCTTCACCGTCACCCGCAGTTCGACGACTTCGGGAGTGTTCCGGTTCTTGTGTTCTTCGAGCCGGGCCACCGCCCGGCGGAAGGCTCCGGAAAGCTCCGTCTCGCCCGGCCGCACCGTTTCGATGGCGGTCAGCGCCCGGCCGAGCAGGCTGAAGTGGTCGTAGGGAGTGGGTTGCGGCGCACGCTTCTTCTCCCGCGCCGGCTTCCGCCGCCTGCCGTTCAGCACGAAGAACGCGGTCTCGGCCGGGACCAGCACTGCCAGCGCGGCGGCCGCGCCGAAGAGCCAGGCCTGCGGATGCGGATAGGTCACCGCGCGGCCGATCATCCCGGCGATCAGGCCCAGCACCACCGCGACGACGTGGAACGGCCGGTTGTCGTACTCGGCCATGTCAGAAGTTGCTGAAGACGTTGACGAACATCTTGTCGATGCCGTGCGGGTCGACGGCCTGGTAGCTGCGGGCCTTGGACTTCTGCGCGATCTCGTCGAGGACCCGGCTGTCGGCCTGCGCGCCGTAGGCCATGGTGAAGATGCGGACGGAGTTGTCCAGTCGCTCGGCGTCGACGTTCTGCAGCACCTGCTCCTTCGTCCCGGCCTCGGTGTTCTCGCCGTCGGTCAGGAAGACGACGGCGTTGATCAGGTTCGGGTCGAACTCCCGCCGCATCTTGTCGTTCGCGGCCATCACGGTCTGGTACAGCGCCGTATCGCCTTTCGGGGTCAGGTTTTCGACCAGGTCGAGCATCGGGCCGCGGACGTTCTTCACCTTGCCGATCGGCATCTTTTCCTCATACCCGTCGGAGAACGTCCACAGCCCGACCTCGTCTTCGGGATGCAGGTACTCGAGCTGTTTCCGGATCGCGGGTTTCAGCAGGGCGATCCGGCTCTCGGAGTACGGCTTGTCCTTGCGGTTCTTGTCGAACGGTTCGTTCATCGAGCCGGACAGGTCCAGCACCAGCAGGATCCGGCCGCGCCGCTGCGTGTACTCCCAGCCGTCGAGCATCTTCTGGATCTGCTCGCCGGTCGGGACGCCGATCTTCGGGGGTTCCTGGGTCTCCTGCGTGCCCACGACCTTGGCCAGCTCCGGGTTCCCGCTACCGCCGGGGTCCCGGAACCCGAGATCACGGAACCGTTTCTGCTGCTCGGTCTCCAGGAGAAAGTCGTAGAAGTCCTTGGCCGCCGCCTGCTGCTCCGGTGACGCGTTCGCGGTGGTCAGGAAGGGATGGTCGATCAGCATCGTCCCTTCCCTGGGGTGGACGGCGACCAGCGGGCGCAGCGGCGCGACGGGGTTTCCCTTCAGCTGCGCCGGATCCCCGGTCGGCACGCCGCGGTTGTAGAGGTAGACCATCTGCTCCTGCATCGCCATCGCGCTGATGTAGGGCGTCGGCTTCTTGCGGTCCTCTTCGTACAGCGTCTTCAGGAAGGCCACCGAATCGTCGCTGTAGTAGGCGACCGACGCCTCGATCCCGCGGACGAACTGCACGGTCTCCGCGGTCCCGATCTTGCCGTAGTCGCCGCCCGTCGCCGCGAAGTAGGTCGCGATGGTCGCGGCGAGCCCGGACGTCGACCGCCGCGGGTTGTCCTTGCCGAGCGTGAAGTTGCCCCACTGGGCGTACGCCGCACCCTTCGAGGCCCAGCCGCCGTTGCGGTTCATTTCCAGTACGTCACCCCAGCCGGGCGTTCTTTCCGGCCAGCCGAGGGCCTTGGCCATCGGTTCCGGCATCGCGATCACCATCGGGCTGGTCGCGAGGGAGGTCTTCGGCCCGGTCCTGATCCGCTCGCCCTTTCCGCGCTGGCGCAGCAGATCGAGCCAGAGCGACGAACTGGGCAGCCAGACCTGGGGTTCGGGCTGGCGTTCGTCGATGTCGTTCCAGCCGTCGGCGATGAGGTCGAGCGTGGCACCCGAGGTCTTCTTGTACGCCTCGACCTTCGCGCACCGGCCGCCGTCGAACGTCCGGCCGGTGTTGTTGTACCGCTCGGCCAGTTCGGCGATCAGGTCGCCCTTCTCCGTGGAGGAACTGGTGACCAGCCGGACGCAGTCGGCCCTGGTGGCGTTCGAGGGCGCGGTGACCGTGGTGGCGAGCAGGACGAGCACGAGCGTCCCGACGAGCGCGCCGAAGACGAGCGAAAGCCAGCCTGTTCTCCGCATGCGCCGCCCCCTAGCCGTCGTAGCGGGCAAGTGTAGCTACAACGTGGTTCCCGGTTCCGTCTCCTCGGTCACGAGATCGTAGGTTTCGAAACTGAAGCGGGCGAGAGTGCCCACCCAATTCCGATAGACCTTTAGATCATCGAAGGATTCGGCGTCTAGCCGCCATTCAGGTGGAAAGGCCTCTCGTAACGATTCTCCGGCCGCGAGGGCGACGAACGTCGCGCGCGCGGCGTCCGGATCGGCGACCAGCAGGGTCAGCAGGACGAGCACCGCGCGGTAGGGGCCGCCGACGAACCGCGCCAGTTCCGCGTCCGGGATGCCGATGCGCACGAGCCGGTAGAGGTTGACCAGCTTCCGGATCTCGCGCGGCGTGTTCAGCCTTTTCCGCAGCACGTGGACGAAAGTGCGTTCGACCTCGGTGAGCCGCAGCCGGTCCGGCCGCATGTTGTAGAACGTCGGCGGGGCCGTTTCCTGGACGACGACCTCCCTCGTTTCGCCGGGTTCGGGGGTGCTCCCGTCCTTCGGCCGTTCTTCGGGCTCGGACGGCTCCGGTTCCCGTTCCTCGATCGGCATCAGCGCGTCGATCAGCTCGTCCGCCGCGCTTCCCATGGGGCGCAAGGCGAACACGATCTGGAAGATCTTGTCGAGGTACTCCGCCCGTCGCGCCTCCCCCGTGCCGAACAGTTCTTCGTGGTGCAGGTCGAGGCAGCGCCGCAGCCACCGCGGGTCGACCGCGACCACCACGACGAACGCGGGCAGCGCCAGCAGTAGATGCACCGCGGCCAGTACTTCGATCACCTTCGACGGCGGGCAGCGGTCGAGATCGTCGATGTAGAGCACGATCCGTTCCAGCGGCGGCTTGCCCGTGCCGCCCGCCCGCAGCCATTCCTCCCTGGCGTCCACCAGATCGGCGCTCAGGTTCGCGAGGTCTTCGCGGACCCGGG
This sequence comes from Amycolatopsis sp. NPDC043889, assembly GCF_056435645.1. Taxonomy (NCBI): domain Bacteria; kingdom Bacillati; phylum Actinomycetota; class Actinomycetes; order Pseudonocardiales; family Pseudonocardiaceae; genus Amycolatopsis; species Amycolatopsis sp. NPDC043889. Next base: position 198,163 of record NZ_JBWKEC010000009.1, on the reverse strand, counting down.
CGAAAACCCCTTGGTAGTCCCCGTATCTCCCGGTCTTCGCCTCTTCGATCAGATCGCCGAGCCTGCTCGCCGCGTCGAGCCGCCGGAGCCGTTCCTCGGTCTCCCGGACCTCGATCTCGAACCGTTCCGTGCGTTTGTCCACGTCGTGCCGCAGCTTGTCCAAAGTGGACTTCACCGGCGCGAGGGCCGCCCTGGCGGTGGTGAGCGCCGGGGTCAGCACGGCACCGAGCGCGACGACGGCGCCCGCCGCGGCGAGGATAGCGTTGTGCCACAACGCCCAGCCGGTGATCGCCGCGGCGACACCGAGCACGCCCAGCACCGCGTATCCCGCGACGGCGAGCCTTCGCCGACGGCGTTCGGCCCGGTCCACCCCGGACACCAGCAGCCGCCAGCGCCAGGTGTGCGGGGAATCCGCCTTGACCGCCTTCAGTCCCGCGAGCCGATTGCGCAGCTCCTCGCGTTCGGCGCGGACCTCGCCGGAGTCCGCGTGCGTCTCGGGCGCGCCGAGGTTGCGGAACAGGTGGTCCACGAGCCCGACCCACAGATGGTCGTCGTGGTACTGCCAGGCGTTGAACCGGATCTGCCGGATCTCACCGGTGAACACGCTGTTGGCGGCGGCGCCGCGGGACCGGCGCGCCAGTTCGGCCACCCGGTCGGTCACCTGCCGGACGAAACTCGACTTGCCGGAGCCCCACGGGCCCAGCAGCGCGACGCACAGCGGCGGGCTGGTCTCACGGTCGGCGATGACCGCGGCGAGGGTGCGCACGTCGTCGTGGAAACCGATCAGGTCGACCGGACTTTCGACGTCGGGCGTGATCCGCGGCCGCGCCCGGCCCGGTTTGGGCTCGACGAAGCCGGTGCCGTCGATCTGGTTGCCGAAGCGGTCCCACACCCGGATCGTGCGGTCGTCCCCGACGGTGACGATCTTCTCGTTGCCCGCGGTGCAGACGATCGCCCGGACGTTCCCCTGATGTCCCTTGAGGAGCGTGTAGTCGCGCGGGTCGTCGATCTCGCGGACGCGGACCTCGCCGTCGGAGCCGCCGGATAGCACCAACCTGCCGTCCGCGCCGAAGGCCAGCGCCCGCACCACGCCGGTATGCCCGGGGAAGACGAGGGCCGGATCGCCCTTGCGCCCCCACAACCGGACCATCTCCCCTTCGGCGGACAGCACCTGCTGGCCGTCCGCCGAGATCGCGACCACGTGGACCGCGCCCGCGCCGCCGAACCGGTAGTGGGAAACGATTTCCCCGTCCCACAACCGCACGCCACCGGCGTCGTCCCCGGCGACGACCACCCGGCCGTCCGGGGTCACCGCGACCGACTCCACCTCCGGGCCGCCGGTGCGCAGAGCCCGTACCGTCGTGCCGTCCAGCCTCCGGACCTCGACAGTGCTTCCCGCGCCGGACACGGCGAAGTCCTTCGCCACCGCGACCGCCACGGTCCGCCTGGTGGTCTGGACCTCCGGGGGATGCGCGCCGGTACCGGTGATCCGCCAGCGCCGCACCGTCGCCCCATCGCAACCGACCACGTACTGCCCCGAAATACCCACCGCCAGCACCGGCCGATCGTGGCCGCTCAGCGCGAAACGCTGCTCTCCGGTCTCCAGGTCCCAGACCCGCACGGTCCGGTCCGCACCGCCGGTGACCAGGCGGTTTCCCTTCACCGCGACCGCGAGGATCGGTTCTTCGTGTCCAGTGAAACGCGCCGTCGTCATAACGGCACAGTCTTCCGGTCGCGTCAAGATCATGGTTAACGACAGGCGACTATCGGCGGGTACCCCGACCGCCTCGAAAGGTTCAGTGTCGACACTGCTCCGAAATTCCAGCACGCCTTAAACGCGAGGAGTTCAACGTGCTTCGACGTACCTTCGCCGCGGTGCTCACCGGCGCCGCGCTCTCCATCTCGGTGCTCTCGGCCCCCTCCGCCGGTGCCGCCGAGATCATGGCGACCACCCTGACCTACGACGACAGCCAGGCCGCGGAGTTCAAGGAAGCGGTGGCCGCCGGCGTCAACGTCTGGAACACCAACGTCACCAACGTCCGTATCGTGAAGGCGACGCCGGGGCAGCGGGTCAACATCCGGGTCATCGCCGACAACGGCTGGCCGCGCGCCACGCTCGGCCCGGTCCGCCCCGGCGGCACGGTCACCGTGTGGATGGGCAGGCAGGCCGTCCAGCAGGGCTATCACACGCCCCGGATCGCTTCCCACGAACTCGGGCACAGCCTCGGCCTGCCCGATGTGAAGCCCGGCCCGTGCTCGTCGCTGATGTCCGGCTCGACCGGTGGCGTCAGCTGCACCAACGTGAACCCCAACACCCAGGAGAAGGCCAGGGTCCAGCAGCTCTACGCCGGCACCGCGGTGCAGAGCGCCGACGCGGGCAAGGTCCTCGCGGAAATCGGCTGATCCCGCGCCAGGGGGTGCCCGCCCGGCACCCCCTGGCCGGTCATTCGCTCGCCGTGATCGCCGCCGCCGGACACAACTGCACGGCGTCGCCGATCTCCGCCGGGTCCCGGTCCAGCAACCGGACACGGCCGTCTTCATCGTCCTGTGCGAACACATCGGGCGCGGTCAGCACGCACATTCCGGCGCCCACACAGCGTTCCCGGTCCACTTCGAGTTTCATCGCGATCAGTCCCACGCCACCGGGAGCGCGTACACCCCGTAGATGTCGGAATCCGTCCGCATCGGGATCTCTTCGGCCGGAACGGCCAGTCGCAGCTTCGGGAACCTGGCGAGCAGCCCGGTGAAGGCGACCTTCATCTGGACCCGCGCGAGCTGCTGACCGAGGCACTGGTGGACCCCGTGCCCGAAGGAGGCGTGCCCGGCGGCGTTCCGGCGGACGTCGAGCCGGTCGGGATCCGGGAATTTCAGCGGATCACGGTTGGCCGCCATGCCCGACAGTGCGACCGCCTCCCCCGCTTTGACGAGCTGGCCGCCGATCTCGACGTCTTCGAGCGCGGTGCGCGCACCGGTGTGCGCGATCGTCAAGTAGCGCAGCAGTTCCTCGATCGCGCCGTCGATACGCTCCGGTTCTTCGCGCAAGACCGCGAGCTGGTCCGGATGTTGCAGCAAGGCGAAAGTGCCCAGCGCGAGCATATTGGCCGTGGTGTCCAAACCGGCTCCCAGCAAGAGGAACGCGATACTGGTGAGCTCCTCGTCGGTGAGTTCCGTGGTCGTCAGTTCGCCGAGGATGTCGTCGGTCGGCTCGGCCCGTTTCGCCAAGATGAGTTTGTAGAGGTACTCCCCCAGCGCGTTGATGGCGGCTTCCTGCTCCTCGGCCGGAGCGTCCGGCAGGTTCAGCGGCAGGACGTTGCGGCGGAAGAACTCGTGGTCTTCGTAGGGGACGCCGAGCAGCTCGCAGATCATCAGCGCCGGAATGGGCTGCGCGAAGGCCGTCACCAGGTCTGCTGACGTACCTTGCCGTTCCATCGCGTCGAGATACTCGGTGGTCACCTGCTCCACTCGTTCGGAGAGCAGCCGCATTCGGCGGACGGTGAACTTGCCGGTGAGCAGCTTGCGGTACCGCGCGTGCTCCGCACCGTCCATCCTGATGAACATCCCCGGGGCCGCCGGTGGCATCTCCACCATCGCGGCCGCGCCCGGCAGCGGCGAGTGCATCAGCTCCTGCCGGGCGCTGAACCGCGGATCCGCGAGGACGGCCCGGGCGATCGCGTGCCCCGTCGCGAGCCAGCCTTCGTGGCCGTCGGGGAACGTCAGCCGGACGAGCGGGTGCTCGTCGCGCAGCGTGCCGAGCTCGGCGGGCGGGTCGAACGGGCAGCCCTTCGGTCGTTCGAGGGGTATCTCGGTGAGATGAGGGATCGAGGTGGTCATTGCTGTTCCTCCCAGTTTTTACCGATACCCAAAGGCTACGTTGCATTTACGTTTGACTCAAAGCTACGGACTGGCATTTCCGCTGTTGCTGCTGGTAGATTTCGGGAAATCGTTGCAACGGTCGTGGCGGTGAATGCAACGTCTCGTTGCAATGATCTGCGCGTGAACGCACAGGAGGTGCCCATGCCGGGCGGCAGGCTGACCCAGGAGGACCGCCGGCTGATCGCGACCTGGCTCAAGGACGGTCTCGGTTACGCCGAGATCGCCCGGCGGCTCGGGCGGCCGACGTCGACGATCAGCCGCGAGGTCGCGCGCAACAGCGGCCGTTCCGGCTACCGCGCCGACGAAGCGAACCGCGTGACCGGCGAACGCGCGCGGCGCCGCAAACCGCAACCGCGCGCCGTCCCCGTCCTCGAGAACGGCTACGGACGGGACCCGGAAGCCGTACGCGCCTTCGAAACCGACTTCGCCGAGATGATCGTGGCGACCGGACTACCCCGGATGACCGCGCGCGTCCTCGCTTGCCTGGCCGTCAGCGACGACGGCGTGCTCACCGCCGCCGAACTCGCCCGGCGGCTCCAGGTCAGCCCGGCCTCGATCTCGAACGCCGTCGCCTACCTCGAAGCGCAGGCGATGCTCAAGCGGGAACGGGACGGCCGCCGTGAGCAGTACGTCATCGACGAGGAAATGCCGCAGCGAGTCTGGGCCGAAAGCGTCCGCTCGAACCAGGAATGGGTCAAGGTCTCCCGCCAGGGCGCCGAAGTCCTCGGCGTCGCGACACCCGCGGGCGCCCGCTTGGACGACCTCTCCCGGTTCCACGCCCGCATCGACGAAGTCATGCACGACGACCGCGTCGCCGTATTCGCCGGTGACGCGCTGACCGTACTCACCGCACTCCTCCACGCCGGGCGCGCACTCTCCCTTCCTGCCCTCGCGTCCGCACTGGACTGGTCCACCGAGCGGGCCGCGGCCGCCTTGCGGGTGGCGGAAGAGCACCCGCACATCGCCGGCCCGGTTCGGGTGGATTCTCGCGCTGGGGAGTATCGGGCGGTCCCGTTGGCGGAACGGCTCACGACTGCGCAGTTGGCTGCTTTGAGGTCTTGAGTGGTCCCGGGTGGCTCGGGTAGGCGATGGCTGCGCCCGGTTTGAGCGGAGTCTTGCGGACTCACCGCCTGTTGCCGCTTTTTGGCGACGCTGGCCTAATGGCGAGTTTTGGCAGCGGCTTTTGAAGGGGCCGAAGCAGAGCCCTTGCGCACGCGGTGCCCGTCGCCGCTTTCCGGCAACGCGGTCTAATGGCGCGACTTGCCAGCACCGCTCAAAGGACCAAGCGACACCCTCCTCGCACGCCGCCCGTCGCCACTTTCCGGCGACGCGGTTCCAACAGCAAGACTTGCCTGTGAGCGTCCTTGAAGGTGAAAGTCGAGCCCTCCGCACAAAAGCCGCCTATCGCCGATTCCCGGCAATGAGACTCAGAACGGTGGTGGCTCGTCGGCGAGCGGAGTCCTTGGGCGGGGTACGTGAAGCGGCGGGGGTGAGCTGTCGTAGCTCTGTCCGGTGGGGGTGGTAATGGTGAGGGTGCCGTCGGTGGCGAGGTGGTAGGTCCAGCCGGGTTCGTCTTTGAGGCGGTGGTCACGTCGGCAGAGATCGATCAGTTCGTCGACATTGGTATGGCCGCCGTGCTGCCAGGGCACGGAATGATCGATGTCGCATGCTTGCGCGGGACGGTGGCAGCCAGGTCTTCGGCACTCGCGGTCCCGGACCCGGACGAACTCGTCCAAACCGGCGGTGGGTCGATACCGGCCCCGCCCGAGATCGAGTACCTGGCCGGAGAGCGGGTCCGTGATTATGCGGCGCAGCACGGTGTTCGGGCCGGTGGCGATGTGCCGGGCCAGTCCGGCGGGGACTGTGCCGTGTCCGGCCATCTCCGCCGGGTCGTCGTTGAGGCCCAGGTAGGTGAACAGATCCATGTACAGGAACACTTCGGTGCGTTCACTGGTGCCGCCTTGGCCGCCGAGCAGGAGGTCGAGCGCGACGTCGGCCCGTAGCTGCTCCAGGGTGCGGGTCTCTTCCCCGGTCTTGAGCGCCCGTGCTTCCCGATCGATGCGCCGGTAGGCGGCGGTGACTTTCTCGACCGGTCCGTCTTCGACCTCGATCGACGCCACTCCCGTTTCGCCTTGCCGCAAGGTCAGGCGACGGCCTTCGCGATGCCGTTCGGCCCGCGCTTCGGCGCCCTCGCGGTCGACGGTGTTCGCCGCGTGGTTCGCTGCTTTCCGGATCTGATCAGGGTTCCTGCCCGGTAACCGCTCCTCCAGGAGCGAATCGACGGTACGGGCGTCCTCGTCCGACAGCCACGCGGTGGCCGCGGCGACCTTCATCGCGCCGAAGCCACTCACTTCTCCTTGGTCCATCAGGGACAGAGTGCGGGGCAGGCGGGCGGTCAACGCGTCGGCAGCGGCGACCATCGCACCGGCATGATTGTCCACAAGAGACAGCGCGAAGGCGACTTCCTGCGTGACGCTCCGCGCCCCGTCGCGATGCCGGTTCAGCTGCGCCAGCGCCCGGAACCGGACCGCTTCCAGCCGCGCGATCCCTGCCGACGCCGCTTGCGCGACAGCGACGGAATCCTTGTCGTCCAACGAAGTGACCGAAGCATTCACAGCTTTCAGCACCTCGGGTTCAGCGAGTTTTTCCAGTAGCGCCACAGGCGCGGAATGTGTGTCCACCCCACGACCATACGACCGGCCACCGACAGTTTCCGGCTTCACGACGAGGGGCGGGATCGCCGATTTTCGACAACGAGCACTCGGCGGAGGCCCGGCAGCCATAGCAGCCGTGCGGTATCCCCGACCTACGACAACGAGGCATCCGCGCAGCGTCGCCGACTTCCGGCAACAAGGTCTCAGCCGAGACCTGCCGATAGGCACCACCGGGCGTCCGTCGCCGATTTCCGGCACTGAGGTAGCCACCGGATCACGTAGCCGATTTCCGGCGACAAAGGCAGGCCGCCGACAGAACCTGCCACCCGAACGCCCAGCAAGAACCCGCCGAGAAGCAACCGAGCCCGCCCACCGGGAAAGCCCTACATCACATCCCGCACGACCATCCGCTCCGAAGCCCGTTCGATAGCCGCCTCGACCGCCCCCACCCGATCCGCCAGCAAGCCCATCGCGCCGACCGCGCGGCTCATCGGGTCCTCGTCGTCCCCGCCCAGCGCCTGCGCACGCAGGTAAGCCGCCTTCACGTCCGCCCAGCGCTTCGCCTCCGAGGAGCTCAGCCGTCCGCGCAGTTCCGCCAGTTTCAGCAGATTCGCTTCGGCGCCCGAGGTGAGTGTCTGCGCTTCGCCGGCGTAGTGGTCGTCGATCAGCGCTTCCAGTTCGGCGTCGTTCATCGCGGGCACGATCCGGCCGGCGAGTTTGTTCATGTTCCGGTACGAGCCTTGCAGCTGGAACGGCGGTTCGACGCGGGACGAGTCCGCTTGCGCGGCCGAGGCGATGTACGCCTGGTTGTTCGTCAGGACGATCCGCTGGACCTTGATCAGTTTCCGCAGTACGGCGAGGATCTGCTCGAGCTCGGTCGCCGAGTACGCGTGCTTCAGCTGATCCGCCCGCACCGAGCCGTCGCCACGGGCCAGCCGGACGAGAACGTCCACATCGGACCGTTCGCGCGAGACCAGCGGGGCCAGGACGGTGTTCGCGGTGAGCGAGTTCTCGATGTAGCTCAGCGCGAACAGCTCTTCCTTGCCCGACAGCACATCGCCGAGGTTCCACACGTCCGCGCGGTTGGCGAGCATGTCCGGGATCCGGAACCGCTTGCCCTGCTCGGTGTACGGGTTGCCCGCCATGCAGACCGCGAACCGCTTGCCCCGCAGGTCATAGGTCCGCGTCCGGCCTTCCCACACGCCTTCCATCCGCCGTTGCGCGTCGCACAGCGAGATGAACTTCTGCAGCAGTTCCGGCGACGTGTGCTGGATGTCGTCCAGATACAACAACACGTTGTTGCCCTGCTCCAGCGCGAACGAGATCTTCTCGACCTCTTGCCGCGCCGTCGCGTTGGGCGCGTCCGCCGGATCCACCGACGTGACCTCGTGCCCGAGGGCCGGCCCGTTCACCTTGACGAACACCAGCCCGAGGCGGCTCGCGACGTACTCCATGAGGGTCGTCTTGCCGTAACCGGGCGGCGAGATGAGCAGCAGCAGACCGGACTGGTCGGTCCGCCGCGCGTCGCCGGTCGCGCCGAGCTGCTTGGCGAGGTTGTCGCCGATCAACGGCAGATAGACCTCGTCGAGCAACCTGTTGCGCACGAAGGCGCTCATCACCTTCGGCTTGTATTCGCTCAGCCGCAGCCTGTCGCGTTCGGCCGCCACCAGATCGTTGCGCAGCCGCTGGTACGCCCGGAAACCCGGCACCCGCTCGCGCCGGAAGCGCAGCGTCCTGGCCAGCGTCTCGTCGAGCCGCAGGGTCAGTGACCGGTTGACGATTCGCGGATGCGAGCCGAGCAGACCGTCCACAGTGGCCGAAAGCTCCGCCGAGGAGTCGTAACGGGGCAGGTCGGCCAGTTCGATCGCGACGGCCTCCGCCAGTTCGTCGTCAGGCAGACCTGCGGAATCCACAAAGGACCGAAGCCAGGCCTCGGCGAGCTGGTGACGGTCCGCGAGGTCTTCGAGGGCGCGCAGGTCTTCGGCGAAGGTCCGGCGGTCGAGCCGGAACTTGTCGAGCAGGGTCCGCGCGCCACCGCTGGTGACGAAACCCGGCGACGCGTCGGCCAGCTCCTCGAACAGGTACTCGCCGGCGAGTTCGATGTCCAGCGCCAGGCCGGACGACGTGGCGAACGCGCCCATCGCCTCGGTGAGTTCCCGCGCCAGCGCGTCGATCGCCGTGGTGTGACCGAAAGCCTCCCGCACCCGCGCGAGCGACGCGGCACGCGTCGTCCACGCGGCCTTCGCCGCCTCATCGGCGCCGAAGGCCCAGAACAGCTGGGCGGCGGCCCTGGCGGTGGGCGGGTAACGCAGCAGCCCGGCCCCGGATCGCAGGCGCAACAACACCGACAGGATCGCGGCGGCGTCGTGGTCGTGCACACCACGCGCGTAACCCTCGTCGTAGCGGTCCCCCGCCACCCGCCGGACGACGTCCAGCAGATCGGCTTCCTGCAGATCCGGCTGTCCGGCCAGGATCGACGTCGCCAGGTACTCGGCGCGGTAGACCTCGGCCGACTCCGAGACCAGTAGCTGGTCCCAATACTGCCGCGTCTCCTCGAACGCGGAATCCCGCACCGGCGAGCGATAGTCGGTGCCGGTGATCGCGAACTTCATCCCGCCGTCGTGCGGCACCAGAGTGAGGTCGATGTCCTGCGTGTTGACCGCGAAGGTGTTGCGGCCGAGGCGGATCGTCTCGCCGCCCTCGCCGTAAAGGTCGAGCCGGTCGCGCAGTGCGCGGCCCGCCTCCTGCCGGGCGGCCTTGACCCGGCCTTCCAGCTCTTCGGCGCGCACCTGGTCGCCGAGGTCCCGCAGTTCGGCGACGACGCTGCGCAGCTTCGCGACCATCGGGTCGGAAGCGAAGTAGGTGTTGATCTCGTCGACCGAACCGAGCGTGCCGACCCGCCTGGTGACGCTCGAGAGAATCCGCTCGGCCGAGTCGACCAGCCTGTCCGCCCGACGCGCCCGCTCGTCGAGCAGCGCCTGCTTGCGTGAGGAGAACGCCTCGTAGACGTCGGTGCGCTTCTCGCCGAGCGACGCGAGGAAGTCGTCGAACTCGCCGAACCGCGACTCGAGGTTTTCCAGCTGCAACAGCAATCTACCGAGCTGCTCGTCGCAACGGTCGGGAGTGTCCGCGACCGCGAGCCCGCCGGTGATCGCCTGCGCGAGCAGCGCGAACTCGGCGGCGAACTCCGCCCGGCCCTCGGTCTCCAGCAGTTCCTTGCGACGTGCTTCGAGGGTGGCCCGTGCCCGGTTGACCGCGCCGATGACCTCGCCGACGCGTTCGAGGATCTTCGTCCGCACCACGGCGTCCGCGATGTCCAACCCCCCGACGACGTCGGTGAGCACTTCGAGCCCGCCGGACTGCTCGTCCAGCTGTTCGGCGACCGGGACGGCCTCGGCGACCGTGGAGATCGCGCCCGCGGCCTCGATCAGCCCGTCGACCTCGGCGTGATAGCTCGTGAACGCGTCTTCGCCCTGCAGGAACCGGACGGCGCGCTGAGCGGCCTCGCCGAAATTTCCGTCGAGATCGGCGATCAACTCGTCGACGCGGCCGGTGTCGGCATAGCGCAGTTCCCGGACGGTGACGAGATGGCCTCGCGCGCGGTGCATTTCGGCGAGCCTGCGCACCCAAGCGTCGGCCGCGTTCAGTGCCTCGCCGCGGACCTTCCGCACGAGCGAGGCGGTTTCCGCGGCGGCTTCCTCGACGGCGTCGGCCGCCTGCGAGGTGAGCGCGGTGACCGTCTCGAACTCGTCGAGCACCTGCTCCGCGGTGACCCGGACCTCCGACAGCGGCGACCGCAGATCGCCGAGTTCGGCCTCGCCGAGCCAGTGGTAGTGGTCGAAGACCCGCGCGCACGCGGCGATCAGAGCCTCGAACACCGCCGCCGACGGCGCCATCTCGCCGACCATCCGGCCGATCGAGAGACAGTCGGAGATCCCGCGGACCAGATCGGCGTTGCCGACCCGCTCCAGCGGCCCGGTCCCGGCGGGCTGCGACGCGGCGTAGGTGTCGGACTGGAACGGCGTCCGCCACACCTGCATCGGGTGCACACGGCTCGGCTCGTCCGACAGCGCGCGGAACAGCACCATCGTGCCGTCGTCGAACAGCGAGTACCCGTGGCACGGGATCGGGTTCGAGACCTCTTTGCGGATCACGTTGTACGGCAGGAGAAGCGAGCGTCCGTCGGTCCGCGCGTGGAAGACGTAGAGCACGTCCTCGCCGTTGGGCGAGCGGATCACCCGCTCGAATTCGAGCCCGTCCACGGTGGTGTCGAACGTCTTGCTGACACCCGTGTCGAGGTAGTAGCCGCCGGGGAAGATGATCCCGTGGTCCTCGGGCAGCCGCTGGCACGCCTGTCCGATCCCGTCGAGGCGCACGACGTCGCGCGTGCGGGTGTTGAACACCAGGTATCGGTGCACGGTCTCCTTGTACGGCAGCACCCGCAGCAGGATCAGCGGGCCGATCCTGGCGTAGGAGACCTCGGCGTCGGCGAGGCTCTGCAGCGGCTCGTCGACCGCCTCGGCGTAGACGCCCTCACCGGTTTCGGTGTTGTTCTCGACCTTGATCGTCAGGTTGCCGCCGACGGTCTCGACGAACACCTCGTCCTCGATCGAGATATGCGGATGCCGGCCGAGAACATGCTGTTCGCGGCTCGTCTCGATCCATTCGAAGTCGTGCGACGGCGGGAAGACGTGGTCCCGTTCGCCCCGGCTGTCCACATAGGACACCGTGCCGTCGGCGGCGATCCCCCAGCGCAGCACGCGGATGTCCTCGGTCCGCGGACCGATCTGGAACACCGCGAGCAGTTTGCCCTCGACCCGCCGCAGCTGCAGCAGCTTCGCCTGCCGGTAGTACCGGTACAGCTCGGCGAAGTCGCGGACGAACTGCTCGTCGCGCAGCAGCTCCGGCAGCTCTTCGGCGGGCACGTCATCGAAGCGGAACGCCTCTTCGTCGTGGCTGAAGCCGTGCAGCGAGAAGACGTCATCGACCGTCGTCTCGGGCTTGAGGCCGATGAAGACGTTGTAGCCGAAAAGCATCCGCCCGCCGACCGACACGACGTCCCGCGGCACGCAGTTGTTCGCGGTGCGAATCCGCTCCGTGCCGATCAGCGCGAGCTGCGCGCTGCCGAAGACCCCGAGCCGCGCCTTGTTGAGCTCGTCCGCGCGTTTCGCCAGTTCGGCGGCCTGTGCGGCGAGCCGGGCGCGGAGCACCTCGTAGGTGCCCGCGTCCAGCTGCTCCATTCCCGCCGCCGGTTCGGTCGTCGTCACTGCTTCGCGGGGGCGAGGGCGGCCACAGAGGTGTCGGCGAGGCCGAGCCGCTGCGCCATGGCCAGCAGCTCCTGCACCTTGCCGCTGTCCGGGCCGCCCGCCTGCAGCTGCTTGGCTAGGAAGGCCGACAGCGTCAGATTCTTCACGTCCTCCGTGCTCACCGAGCCGACCAGTTTCGTCAGGTCGTCGGTGAAGCTGCCCGAACCGTCGAGCCACGACTTCCCGAGGGTCTGGACGACGTCCGAATGCTCGACGAAACCGTCCACGCTCTTGCCGAGCCCGATCGAGCCGATCACCTTCTCGAAGAACATCGTCTCGCCTCCGACGATGTCGATGTCGGCCTTCTCCAGCCCGATGCCCAGCACCGTGGCCTGCGCCTCGGCGACCTCACGCTGCACGTTGAGCGCGGCGAGCCGGATCTCCTTCTCGGCCTCCAGGCGCAGACGGTACTCCTCGTGCTGGCGGCTGGCGGAGTCGAGCGCGGCCATCGCGGCGGCCTTCTCGGTGAGACCTTCGGCCTCGCCCTTGAGCTTGTCGCGCATCGCGTCGGCGAGCACGATCGCCTTCTCGCGTTCGACGATGGCCTCGGCGCGGCCGACCTTCTCCAGCGCGTCGGCGTCGCGTTCCTTGACCTGCGCCGCGGCCAGGCCGACGGCGGCCTCCTCGGCCTGGATGCCTTCGGCCAGGCGGATCTTCGCCCTGGTCTCCAGCTCGGCGGCCTGCTGGCGCGCCTCGGCCAGCGTCAGCTCCTCGCGGGCCTTGTGCTTCGACGCGGCCTCGGCGGCTTCCGCGGCCTTGATGTCCTTGACGAGGTTCTCCTGCGCCTCCCCCTCGGCCCGGATGATGGTGGCCTCACGCTGGCGTTGCGCCTCTTCGACGACGCGGAGCTTCTTGATGTTCTCTTCCTGCTCCGCGACGGTCTTCTCGACCGCGATCCGCTCGCGGATCACCTCGGCGATGGACCGCTTCTCGGTCTCGACTTCCTTGTCCTTGGCGATCCGGGACAGCTCGGTCTCACGTTCGCGGCCGATGACCTCGAGCAGCCGGTCCTTCTCGATGCGCTCGCTCTCGATGGCGATGACCCGCTCACGGTTCTTGCCGGCGACCTCGATCTCACGCTGCTGGTTCTGGTGCTGGATGCCGAGCTGCTCGTCCGTGCGGAGCTGCGCGGCCTGAGACTTGAGCCGCTCCTCCGCCTGCACCTTCGCGATCTCGGCCTCTTCGCGCGCCCGCATGGTCTCGACCTCGCGGCGCTGCTTGATCTCGGCGTCGGCCTGCCGCCGCTCCAGTTCGAGGATCGCCTCCTTGGCGTCCACGTTCTGGCGGGTGATCTCCTTTTCCTCGCTGCGGCGGAACTCGTTCGTGCGCACGTGCTCGATCGCGGTCAGCTCGGTGATCTTGCGGATACCCTGCGCGTCGAGGATGTTCGCGGAGTCGAGCTGCGCCATCGGCGTCTGCTCGAGGTAGTCGATGGCCGCGTCCTCCAGGCTGTACCCGTTGAGGTCGGTGCCGATGACGCGGATGATCTGGTCGCGGAATTCGTGGCGCTTGGTGTAGAGGTCCACGAAGTCCAGCTGCTTGCCGACGGTCTTCAGGGCCTCGGAGAACTTGGCGTTGAACAGCTCCTGCAGGGTCGCCTCGTCGCTCGCGCGTTCGGTGCCGATGGCCTGCGCGACCTTGATCACGTCCTCGACGGTCTTGTTGACCCGCACGAAGAACGAGATCCGGATGTCGGCGCGGATGTTGTCCCGGCAGATCAGGCCCTCGCGGCCGGTCCGGGTGATCTCCATCGCCTTCACCGAGGTGTCCATGATCTCGGCCTTGTGCAGCACCGGCAGGACGATCGCGCCGGTGAACGTCACGTCGACGCGGCGGACCTTCGAGATGATCAGTGCCTTCCCCTGCGGCACCTTCTTGAACAACCTGGTGATCGTGAAGAGCAAGACCAGGAGGATGACAACTACCACGGCGATCAGCACGCCGGCCCCCACACTGATGGCACCCATAGTGTTCCTTTTCTGCTTCAGATGTCCAAGGACTCGACCCAGAAGAACTCGCCTTCGGAGTCGTAGTCATAGAGAACTACGCGGCTGCCCGCCGTCAGGTTGCCTTGGCCTGCCTGCCGAACGTCCACAATGGCCGTGGACCCGTCGGCGGCGGCGACTTCGGCCTGGCCGAAGTCATGGGTGACCGACGAGGTGCGGATGACCGCGGCCCTGCCGACGAAGTCCCTCCTGCTCGGCTCCTTCGCGGGGCCGAAGACACGACGTAGCGGCACCACGATCACCCTCGTCCCGAGTGTGCCGAGCACGAGCGCGACGACGAGCACGCCGACCCCGAGCCCGATCCTCGATGGTGTCGAAAGCTCCAGGTCATCGAGAAGAACCGTCCCTGCCAGGCTGGCGAACCAGGTGAATGCGATCAGTAAGGAGAGCGAAAGGGACAGTGGGACCCCGCCGAAGCCCACCAGGAGCCCGTCGCCGCCGTCGAACTCGTCGAGCTCGACGGCGCCCAGCAGGGCAAGCAGCCAGTAGCCGATCACCACGATCAGCAGGAAGCTGAAGAGCACGGCCGGAAACCCCAGAGCCGCGGTGACGAACCCGCCCATCGCCGTCGTTCCCTCCCCCGTTACCCCGGGTCAGGACTATAACCAGCGCGTGAGCGCGGGCGGGCCGTTTTCGGCTACGACTGGGTCACGGTGCCCGGAAGCGTGCGGGAGGTCGCCGCATTTCGTCCTCTGAATGCGACAAAGGCGCCGGAACCGAGTCGACCGGGGTGGTCGTGAGTGGCGATTCGGGTTAGAACCCGAAACGCCACTCACGACCCCCTGTACCGACGCCTTACCGCCGGCGTTACGCCGACCGGCCGCTCCGAAGCCATCCGGTTGGACCTGTCGCAGCACCGGAGCGAGCCCTACTCTCCAGTATTGAGAGTGACACAGGACACACCACGGTCTTGGGAGGCTCCATGGGGTGGCACGTTCGCGAAACGATCGACGAGGATCGACGCGAACGGCGAATCCGCCATGTCACCCGATGTCTGAGCTGCACGCTCACCTGCGTCCATTGTGGACTTCCCGCGCGATTCTCCGTTCCCCCAGGACATCCCGGCCTCGGCGTCGTCGAGCACCTACCGGGTGTGACCACCCCGGGCCTCCCAGATCTGGCTCTGCTGCACCGATTCTGCCGGGACACTCTCGCCGCGGAACCGGGGATCGCGCTCAGGCGTGCCTATCTCGGCCTGGCGACCGAACTCTTCGAAACGGGGCGGCGGATCCGCCGTCACCACAGGCTCGGCGTGCATCCGCCACGGCCGGGACATCTCGAGGCCTACCGAAAACGGTGGCGAGTGGCCAAAATGCGGTACGCCTGCAAGGCGTGCCGGTACTACACCGGCTCTCACTGAGCCGATTCTCCCCCGGAGGACTCGTGCTCGTTCGTCTCATCCTCGGTCTGCTCATCACCGTCGCCGGTCTCGCTTTCGCCGCCCGCCGCGCCGCCTGGCTCTACAAACTGATCCGCTCCGGCCAGCCGGACGAAAAACGCTCGGACGTCATGGTCGTCCGCGCGAAAACGCATCTGGCCGAAGTCTTCGGGCAGCGCAAACTGCTCAAGTGGTCGGTCCCCGGGCTCGCGCATCTCTTCACGTTCTGGGGTTTCGTGATCCTCGGATCGGTCTACGTCGAGGCGTACGGCGCCCTGTTCGACCACGACTTCCACATCCCGCTCATCGGGCACTGGGCGGTTCTGGGTTTCCTCCAGGACTTCATCGCGGTCGCGGTGCTCGTCTCGCTCGCGGTCTTCGCGGTCATCCGGATCCGCCAAGCACCCGAACGGAAAGACCGCGCGTCGCGGTTCTTCGGCTCGCACACCGGCGGCGCCTGGCTGATCCTGTTCATGATCTTCAACGTGATCTGGACGATGTTCCTCTTCCGGGGCGCGTCGGCCGCGGTCGGCGTCTTCCCGTACGAGTCGGGCGCCTGGGTTTCCCTTGGCGTGGGCGAACTCCTGGAGCCGCTGGGTCCGTCGGTCACCGAGCCGCTGGAGACCGTCGGGTTGCTGCTGCACATCGGCGTGATGCTGGCGTTCCTGTCGATCGTGCTCTACTCCAAGCACCTCCACATCTTCCTGGCGCCGGTCAACGTCACGGCGAAGCGGCTCCCGGACGCGCTCGGCCCGCTGCTGCCGATGGAATCCGGCGGCAAGCCGATCGACTTCGAGGATCCGGGCGAGGACGACACATTCGGCCGCGGCAAGATCGAGGACTTCACCTGGAAGGGCATGCTCGACTTCGCCACCTGCACCGAATGCGGGCGCTGCCAGTCGCAGTGCCCGGCGTGGAACACCGGGAAACCCTTGTCCCCCAAGCTGTTGATCATGGATCTGCGCGACCACCTCTTCGAGAAGGCGCCGTACATCCTGGACGGAAAGGAGGCGCCTGAAGGGCGTCCCCTCGTCGGTCCCCAGGACGACGGCGGCGTGATCGATCCGGACGTCCTCTGGTCCTGCACCACGTGCGGCGCCTGCGTCGAACAGTGCCCGGTCGACATCGAGCACGTCGACCACGTCGTGGACATGCGCCGCTACCAGGTGATGATCGAGTCGGCCTTCCCGAGCGAACTCGGCGTGCTGTTCAAGAACCTCGAAACCAAGGGAAACCCCTGGGGCCAGAACAACTCCGACCGCCTCGCGTGGACGAAGGACCTCGGCTTCGAGGTGCCGATCTTCGACGGCGAACTCGCCGACGACGTCGAGTACGTCTACTGGGTCGGCTGCGCGGGCGCTTTCGACGACAACGCCCGCAAGACCGTCCGCGCCACCGCCGAGCTGCTGCATCTAGCCGGGGTGAAGTACACGATCCTCGGCACCGACGAGTCGTGCACCGGCGACCCGGCGCGCCGCTCCGGCAACGAGTTCCTCTTCCAGATGCTCGCGCAGCAGACCGTCGAGACGCTGAACGCGGTGTTCGAGGGCCGTGAACCGGGCACCCGCAAGATCGTCACCACCTGCCCGCACTGTCTCAACACCCTCGGCCGCGAGTACCCGCAACTGGACGGGCACTACGAGGTCCTGCACCACACGCAACTGCTGAACCGCCTCGTCCGCGCGGGCAAGCTGACGCCGGTCAAGCCGGTCGACGCCGGCCCGGTGACCTACCACGACCCGTGTTACCTCGGCCGCCACAACAAGGTCTACGAACCGCCGCGCGAACTCGTCGGCGCGACCGGCGCGACGCTCAGCGAGATGCCCCGCCACGCCGACCGCTCGCTCTGCTGCGGCGCCGGCGGCGCGCGGATGTGGATGGAGGAGCAGATCGGCAAACGCATCAACCTCGAACGCGTCGACGAAGCCCTCGGCACGGACGCGGAGACCATCGTCACCGGCTGCCCGTTCTGTCGCGTGATGCTGAACGACGGCCTCGTGCAGCGGCAGAGCGAACAGCGTGGCGAGAACGTCACCGTGCGCGACGTCTCCCAGCTCCTGCTGGAGACCGTGCGGGAGCGGGACCGGACCACCACGGAGATTTAAGGCACCGGGTGGCGGAGCTGAGATGTATGCCGGGAACGGACACAACGCGTGAACCCGCCCGGCCGAAGGCCCCGCTATCGCGGTGGCAGGGCACCCTTCCTCCTCGGCCTGACCGGTCCGGCCAGGCCGCGTCCTGCCGACGTCGATCGCGGACGCGGGTTCACCCAGAGATTTAAGGCACACGAGAGTTGGAAGTTCGGCACACCGAACTCTAAACTCGCGGTATGGCGAATCTGCGCAAGACCGTGTGCGCGCTGGCGGCGTCGACGGCACTCGTCCTGTCCGCGTGCGGCGGCACGGGCGACGCGACGATCGGCGGCGGGGACGACAAGCGGCCCGTCGTACTGACCACGTTCACGGTCCTGGCGGATATCGCCTCGAACGTCGCGGGCGACAAGCTCCGGGTCGAGTCGATCACCAAACCCGGCGCCGAAATCCACGGCTACGAACCCACCCCGGACGACATCAAGAAGGCCGCGAAGGCCGACCTGATCCTCGACAACGGGTTGAACCTGGAGGCGTGGTTCGCCCGGTTCGTCAAGGAGAGCGACGCGCCGCACAAGGTGGTCAGCGAGGGTGTCCAGCCCATCGCCATCGGCGAAGACGCCTATCAGGGAAAACCGAACCCGCACGCGTGGATGTCCCCGACGAATGTGGGTATCTACGTGGACAACATGGTGAAGGCGTTCAGCGAGCTCTCCTCCGGCGACGCCGCCGCGTTCAAGGCCAACGGCGACGCCTACAAGGCGAAACTGAAGGAGGTGCGGGACGAGATGACGGGTGCGCTGAGCGGTCTGCCGCGGAACGAACGAGCGCTGGTCACCTGCGAAGGCGCCTTCTCGTATCTCGCGCGCGACACCGGCCTCACCGAGCGGTACATCTGGGCGGTCAACGCCGAACAGCAGGCCACGCCGCAGCAGATCACCCGCGCCATCGAATTCGTCAAGCAGAACAAGGTCCCCGCGGTGTTCTGCGAGTCGACCGTCTCCGACGCCCCGATGCAACAGGTCGTCTCCGCGACCGGTGCCGCGTTCGGCGGCGTCCTCTACGTGGATTCCCTGTCCGGTCCGGAAGGCCCGGTGCCGACCTACCTCGACCTCATCCGCCACGACTCGAAGACGATCGTCGCCGCCCTCACCGGAGCGAAGCCGTGACAGCCGCGATCCGCGTCGAAGGCGTCACCGTGCACTACGGCGACGTCCTCGCGCTCGACGGTGTCGACGTCACTCTCGAACACGGGCACGTCTGCGGACTGGTCGGGATGAACGGCTCCGGCAAGTCGACGCTGTTCAAGACCATCATGGGCATGGTCCGGCCGGACACCGGCACGGTGTCGATCGACGGCGGCACCCCCGCCCGCGCCCGCAAGACCGGCGTGATCGGGTACGTGCCGCAGAGCGAGGACGTCGACTGGTCGTTCCCGCTGTCGGTGCGGGACGTCGTGATGACCGGCCGCTACGGGCGGCTCGGCTTCACGCGGCGGCCGCGCCGCGCCGACCACGAAGCCGTCGACCACGCGCTGGAGCGGGTCGAACTGACCGAACTCGCCGGACGCCAGATCGGCCAATTGTCCGGCGGGCAGCGCAAACGCGCCTTCGTCGCGCGCGGCATCGCGCAAGGCGCCCGTGTCCTTCTGCTGGACGAGCCGTTCGCCGGCGTGGACAAGCGGTCCGAAGCCACGATCACCCGCCTGCTCAAGGAACTCGCGGCCGACGGCGCCGCGGTCCTGATCTCCACGCACGACCTCCACGCGCTGCCCGGCCTGGCCGACGAGGCGATCCTGCTGATGCGCAAGGTGCTCGCGCACGGCTCCCCCGGCGAGGTCCTCCGGCCGGAGAACCTCGCGCTGGCCTTCGGACTCGATGTCCTGCAACGGGAAGAAGAACCCGCGTGAGTCTCTACGACCTGTTCCTCGAACCGCTGAGCTACGACTTCATGGTGCGGGCGCTGGCGTCCACGGTCATCGCGTCGGCGGTCTGCGCGGTGCTCTCCTGCTGGCTGGTGCTGATCGGCTGGTCGCTGATGGGCGACGCCGTCTCGCACGCGGTGCTGCCCGGCGTCGTGCTCGCGTACGTCCTCGGCGCGCCCTTCGCGCTGGGCGCCGTCGTCTTCGGATTCCTCGCCGTGGCGCTGATCGGCGTCGTCCGCGACACCAGCCGCGTCAAGGAGGACGCCGCGATCGGCATCGTGTTCACCACACTGTTCGCGCTCGGGCTCGTGCTGATCTCGGTGACGCCGAGCCAGACCGATCTGAACCACATCATCTTCGGCAACCTGCTCGGCGTCGACACCTCGGACCTGATCCAGATCGGCGTCCTCGGCGCGATCACGCTCACCCTGCTGGTGCTCAAACGCCGCGATTTCACCTTGTACGCCTTCGATCCCACGCACGCGCACGCCATCGGGCTGAACCCGCGGGTGCTCGGCGCCGCACTGCTCGGCCTGCTCGCGCTGACCGCGGTGGTGGCATTGCAGGTGGTCGGCGTGATCCTCGTGGTGGCGATGCTGATCATCCCCGGCGCGACCGCGTACCTGCTGACCGACCGGTTCGGCCGGATGCTCGTGATCGCGCCTTCGTTCTCGGTGCTCGCGGCGGTGACCGGGCTGTACCTGAGCTATCACCTCGACACCGCGTCCGGTGGGATGATCGTGCTGGTCCAGGGCGCGGGGTTCACGCTGGTGTACCTGTTCGGGCCGCGGCACGGGATCGTCGGGAAGCGGCTGGCCAAGCGGCGACGGGAAGCCGCCCGGGTGGCGTAACCGGACAATCACCCCGCGCTCTGTGTCTCTCGTGACATGGGTTGACGCCTTCCCTTAGGTTAGGCTCCCCTCATGTCTACGGAAGACGCGCTGCTCACCGGCCATGACCTGGTGCTCGCGCACCAAGAGCGGGCCGTGGTGGACGGCGTGTCCTTGTCGCTGCGCGCCGGCGTGGTGACCGCGCTGGTCGGTCCTAACGGCTCCGGCAAGTCGACGCTCCTGCGTTCGCTGGCGCGGCTGCACAAACCCCGCGAGGGCGGCGTCCGCCTCGGGGAACGCGCCGTCTGGGGCGGGAACGCGTTGTCCGGCAAGGAGTTCGCCCGGCGGGTCACGTTGCTGACCCAGCACCGGCCCACGCCGAGCGGCGTTTCGGTGCGCGACGTCGTCTCCTACGGCCGGTACCCGTACCGCTCGGGCTGGCGCGGGGTCGACGTCGACGGCGCCGCCGCGATCCGCCGCGCGATGGAGCTGACCGGGGTGACGCCGATGGCCGAACGCGGCGTCGACGAGCTCTCCGGCGGCGAACTCCAGCGTGTCTGGCTCGCTTCCTGTCTCGCCCAGCAGACCTCCGTGCTGCTGCTCGACGAGCCCACCAACCATCTCGACCTGCGCTATCAGGTCGAGATCCTCGACGTCGTCCGCGATCTGGCCAACGAAGGCGTCGCGGTCGGCGTGGTGCTGCACGACCTCGACCACGCGGCGATCATCGCCGACGAGGTCGTGCTGCTGAGCGAGGGAACCATCGTGGCCACGGGTGACATCGGGCAGGTGCTCACCACCGAGCACCTCTCCCAGGCCTACGGCGTCACCGTCCACGTCGCGAACGACCCGGTGACGGGCGCGATCCACTGCAGGCCACTCGGGCGGCATTCGCCCAGGCCTGCCTGAGAAATCCAGGAAGAACCATGCGTTTGCTGACCCCTGCCGCCCTCGTCGCGGCGGCAGCCCTGCTGCTGTCCGCCTGCGGCACCACCGAGAACACCGCGGCCGCGCCGAGCGACACCGCCGCCGCGAGCGGACCGGTCACGGTGACCGACGCGCGCGGAAAGGCCGTCAACCTCAAGGCCCCGGCCAAGCGCGTCGTCGCGCTCGAGTGGGGCGAGGCCGAGATGGTCGCGTCGCTCGGGGTCATGCCGGTCGGCGCCGCGGACGTCGCGGGCTACAACGTCTGGGACAAGGCCGCCCCGCTGACCGCCGAGGTCAAGGACGTCGGCAAACGCAACGAGCCCAGTGTCGACGCCATCGTCGGGCTGAACCCCGACGTCGTCATCATCGCCGACGAGCGCGACTCGACGCTGGTGCCGCAGATCGAGAAGTACGTGCCGGTCGTGGTCACCAAGTCCAGCGACGCGAGCCGCAACTTCGACCGCCTGCGCGAGGACTTCAAGCTGATCGCGAAGACGGTCGGCAAGGAGTCCGAAGCGGACAAGCAACTGTCCGAAATGGACGCCAAACTCGCCGAGGGCAAGAAGGCCGTCGAGGCCAAGGGCGCCGCGGGCACCCCATTCCTGATGGCCGACGGCTACCTGGAAGGCAGCACCGTCAGCATCCGCCCGTTCGGCAAGGGCTCGCTGGTCTCCGACACCGCCGAGGCCGTCGGCCTGAAGAACGCCTGGACCGGCAAGGTCGACCCGCAGTGGGGTCTCGGCCAGACCGACGTCGAGGGCCTGACCGCGATCACCGACCCGAAGACCGTGCTGTTCTACAGCGCGTCGGAGGAAGACGTCTTCACCACCGGGCTCGCGCAGAACGCCGTCTACCAGCGGCTGCCGTTCGCGATCTCGAAGAAGATCCACAAGCTGGAGGCCGGCACGTGGACCTTCGGCGGGCCGAAGTCGGTCATCATGACCGCCGACCAGATCGTGAAGGCCATCACCGCCTGATGATCAAGGAACTGCGCGCGCCGCAAGCCGTGCGCACCGCGGTGGTGTCGGCGGCGCTGGTGGTGCTCATCGTCGTCCTCGCCGGCGTCCACCTGACCCAGGGCACCTCGACGTCCGGTCCGCTGGACGTGGTGAAGGCGATCTTCGGCCAGGGCGACGCGCAGACCCTCGCGGTACTGGAGGGTTCGCGCGTCCCCCGGCTGCTCGCCGCGTTGCTGCTCGGGGTCGCGCTCGGCGTCGCGGGCGCGGGAATGCAGTCCGTGGCACGGAACCCGCTCGCCTCGCCCGACACGCTCGCGGTCAACGCGGGCGCGCATTTCGCCGTGGTGGCCATTTCCGCGTTCGGGCTTTCGCTGCCGCTCGTGCCGGTGGGCGGGGCGGCGTTCGCGGGCGGGCTCGCCGCGGCCGTCATCGTGCTGGGCCTGGCGGGAGGCGGTTCGGCGAGTCCGCGGCTGGTGCTCGTCGGCTCGGCGGTGTTGCTGGCGCTCCAGTCGGTGACCATCCTGCTGCTGCTCCTGTTCGAGCAGGAGACGTCCGGGCTGTTCGCCTGGGGCAGTGGTTCGCTTACCGTTTCCGATCTGCGGGCGACCGCCCAGATGACACCGATCGTGGTGATCGCCGTGGCGGCGCTCATCGCGATGGGCCGCAAACTCGACGTCCTCGCCCTCGGCGACGACAACGCGACCGTGCTCGGCCTGCGGGTGCGCCGGACCCGGATCGGCGCGGTCGTGCTGACCGTCGCGCTGACCGCGGCGGCGGTGACCGTGGCCGGACCGGTCGGGTTCGTCGGGCTGAGCGCGCCGGTGATCACGCGGCTGCTGCTGCCGATCGCCAAACACCGCGCGCTGCTGCCGGTGTCCGGGCTGGTCGGTGTGGTGACGGTGCTCGGCGCCGACGTCGTCCTGCGGGCGATCATGGGTTCGGCCGCCGCCGTGCGGGTGCCGACCGGTGTGGTGACCACGATCGTCGGCGCCGTCGTGATGGTGTGGCTGGCGCGGCGGGGGCGGGGCAGCGGCTCACGCCGTCCCGCTCCGGCAGGACGGGTCGGGGTCGCCGGATCGACCCGGCGGCTCGTGGCCATTTCCGTCGTGCTGGTGGCGCTGCTCGCCGCCGTCCCGGTGGCAGGCCTGATGCTGGGCGACCGGATGGTGCTGCTCGGCGACCTCGCGAACTGGGTCACCGGCAACACCGGGACCGCGCTGACTTTCGTGCTGGACCAACGACTTCCGCGGGTGCTGGCCGCGCTGCTCGCCGGTGCCGCGCTGGCGGTCTCGGGCTGCGGGATCCAGTCGGTCAGCCGCAACCCACTCGCCGAACCCGGTCTGCTCGGCATCACCGCGGGCGCCGGGCTCGGCGCGATCACGTTGATCACCATCGTCCCCGCGGTCGGTGCCTGGTCGATCGCCGGTGCCGCCGGCGTCGGCGCGACCGTGGTGTTCTTGCTGGTCTACGGATTGGCTTGGCGGTCGGGGCTGGATTCGGACCGGCTGGTGATCATCGGCATCGCGGTCTGGTCGGCCGGGATGGCGCTGATCACGCTGCTGATCGTGGTCTCCGACCCGTGGAACTCGGCCAAGGCGCTGACCTGGCTTTCGGGGTCGACCTACGGCCGCACGCTGGAACAGGTCGCACCCGTGGCACTGGCGCTCCTCGCGCTGACGCCGTTGCTGTGGATCAAGCACCGGGAACTCGACCTGCACGCCCTCGACGAGGACACCCCGCGCGTGCTCGGGATGCGCATCGAACGGTCGCGGCTGGTCATGCTGGCCGCCTCCGGGATCCTGGCGGCCACCGCCGTGTCCGCGATCGGCGTGGTCGCGTTCGTCGGGCTGGTCGCGCCGCATCTGGCGCGTTCGCTCGTCGGCGGACGGCACGGCCGGGTGATCCCGGTGGCCGCGGCGCTCGGGGCGCTGCTGGTGAGCGTCGCGGACACCCTCGGGCGGACGGTCATCGCGCCGGCCCAGATCCCGGCGGGCCTGGTCATCGCGATGGTCGGGACACCGTATTTCGTGCTGGTGCTCTGGAAGACCCGGCCGTAGAAGTCCGTGAAGGCCTCCTTCCCTACCCTCAAGGTAGGGAAGGAGGCCTTCACGGAACTACAGGGCCTTCTGCAGGTGGGTGGCCAGCAGCTTCGTG
Organism: Amycolatopsis sp. NPDC043889; assembly: GCF_056435645.1. Taxonomy (NCBI): domain Bacteria; kingdom Bacillati; phylum Actinomycetota; class Actinomycetes; order Pseudonocardiales; family Pseudonocardiaceae; genus Amycolatopsis; species Amycolatopsis sp. NPDC043889. The sequence continues at coordinate 174,062 of NZ_JBWKEC010000009.1, read as the reverse complement.
AAGCGGGCGGGGTCGCCCAGTTCACCGCCTTCGGCGAGCAAAGCCATGCCGTACAACAGTTCCGCGGTCTCGGCGAGTCCGTCGTTCTCGCCCTGCGAGGCGAAGGCGTCCCGCAGCCCGGACACCAGCGGGTGGCCCGGGTTGAGTTCCAGGATCCGCTTGATCTGCGGCAGTTCCTGGCCCATCGCGCGGTACATCTTCTCCAGCGTCGGGGTGACGTCGTTCGTGTCGCCGACGATGCAGGCGGGCGACGTCGTCAGCCGCGACGAGAGCCGCACCTCCTTGACCTGGTCGGAAAGGGTCTTCGTGAGCCAGGTCAGCAGCCCGGAGAACTCTTCCTTCTGCTCGTCGGTGGTGTCGGAGTCGAGTTCGACCTCGCCCTTCGCGACCGACTGGAACTGCTTCTCCTCGTAGCCGGGGACGGCGTCGACCCACATCTCGTCGATCGGATCGGTGAGCACGAGCACCTCGTACCCCTTGGCCTGAAAGGCTTCCAGATGCGGGGAGTTCTCGATGCTCTGCCGCGACTCGCCGGTCAGGTAGTAGATGTGCTCCTGGCCGTCCTTCATCCGCTCGACGTACTCACGCAACGACGTGAGCTTCTCCGGATCGTTCGTCGAGGCGAACGAGCAGATGTCGAGGATCGCGGTGCGGTTCTCGTGGTCGTCCAGCAGGCCTTCCTTGACGGCGCGGCCGAACTCCTTCCAGAACGTCTCGTACTTGTAGGGGTTCTCGTCGGCCATCAGGGTCTTGACCGTCGAAAGGACCTTCTTGACCAGCCGTCGGCGGATCAACTGGATCTGCCGGTCCTGCTGCAGGATCTCGCGCGAGACGTTGAGCGAGAGGTCCTGAGCGTCGACGACGCCCTTCACGAAGCGCAGGTACTCCGGCATCAGCGCTTCGCAGTCGTCCATGATGAAGACGCGCTTCACATACAGCTGGACGCCGCGTTTGCGCTCCCGCATGAACAGGTCGAGCGGCGCGTGGCCCGGCAGGAACAGCAGCGCCTGGTACTCGAAGGTGCCCTCGGCCTGGAGCCGGATCGTCTCCAGCGGGTTGTTCCAGTCGTGCGCGACGTGCTTGTAGAACTCGTTGTACTCGTCTTCGGTGACGTCGCTGGAGGGGCGGGCCCACAGCGCCTTCATCGAGTTGACCGTGACGACCTCGTCGCCCTCGGTCATGCGGATCGGCCAGGTGATGAAGTCCGAGTACTTCTTGACGATCTGCTTGATCTTCGTGGCCGAGGTGTAGTCGAAGAGCTGGTCTTCGGCGTCCTCGGGCTTGAGGTGCAGGACGACCGACGTGCCCTGCGGCAGGTCCGGCACCGTCTCGATGGTGTACGTGCCCTCACCCTCGGACTCCCAGCGGACGCCCTCGTCCGATCCGGCGCGGCGGGTCAGCAGCGTGACCTTGTCGGCCACCATGAAGCTGGCGTAGAAGCCGATGCCGAATTGGCCGATCAGATCCTGCGAAGCCGCGGAATCCTTGGTCTCTTTCAGTTTCTTCAGGAATTCGGCGGTGCCGGATTTCGCGATCGTGCCGATCAGCGCCACGACGTCGTCCCGGCTCATCCCGATTCCGTTGTCCCGCACGGTCAGGGTGCGGTTTTCGGGGTCGGTCGCGATCTCGATGTGGAGATCGTCGGTGTCCGCCTGGAGGTCCTTGTCACGGAACGCTTCGAGGCGGAGTTTGTCCAGTGCGTCGGAGGCGTTGGACACCAGTTCCCGCAGGAAGGTGTCCTTGTTCGAGTAGATCGAGTGGATCATCAGCTGGAGCAGCTGACGTGCCTCCGACTGGAACTCGAGTGTTTCGGCAGAGGTTGTCACGCGCCGATATTACCCAGCGTGGAACAGGCTCAGGCCAGCCTCCGCCTGGCCACTTCGACCAGCCGGTCGCCGATGGCCCGTTCGATCGTCGTGACGCACGCCCGGCCCTCGGTCTCGACCGTGGCGATGACGTTGCCGAAATGCGGGCCGGACACCTTGGACCAGGTCAGCGGGTCGGGTGCGACGCCGCCCCGGCGGGCCCAGCGCCGCGCGATCGACGCCACCGGCGACGACCACGTGGCGGCGAAGGCCAGCCGGAGCGGGCGCGGCATGGCGTTGTGGATCGGGGAGCAGGTGAGCTGGAAGACGGTCGAGGTCACCGGCTCGGGATAGCGCGCCTCGGCGATGTAGGCGTGATGGACGTCGCCGGAGAGCACCGCGATGGTGGCGGGCGGTTCGTCCCGGCGTCCCTCACGCGCGATCATGGCGGCGAGCCGGTCGAACGACGCCCGGAAAGACGCCCAGTGCTCGAGGTCGGCGGCCTGGCGGATCCGCTCCGCGAGCCATCCGCGCCACCCGGGACGGTCGCAGGCACGCTCGTTCAGAGCCTGCAGATGGGAGACGACCGGAGGCAGCAGCCACGGCAGCGAGGAGCCGATCAGCAGGTGGTCGCACGGCGCGGCGGCGTTGTTCTCGATCCAGTCGAATTCGTCGTCGTCGACCATGCACCGGGCACCGCCCGTCAGGATCCGCCCCGCCCGGCTGTCGATGACCAGCAGCCGTACTCCACCGAAGTCGCGGCGATAGCTCCAGCGCGCGCCTTTGGTGCCGTCGCGGTCGTCGTCTGCCTCGTCGGCGAACGCGGTGAGCAGGCCGGCGTTGTCCCCTCCCGAGGTGAGGGCCTTCTGGAAGGTCGCGTCCTCGGCGAGTTCGGCGGGGCCGAGGTTCCCGAGATGCTGGTAGACCCAGTACGACATGATCGCCCCGCGCAGGCGCTCCTGCCACCACGGCTGGGCGCGCATCCGCTCCCGCCAAGGGTGCGAGGTGTTCCAGTCGTCGCGGACGTCGTGGTCGTCGAAGATCATCGACGTCGGCACGGTGGACAGCAGCCACCGGATCGACGGCTCACCCCAGGCTTCGAGGTAGAGGTGGGTGTACTCCTCGAAATCCTTCACCTCGGTCCCGGGCGGCTTCGAGATGTCACGACGCCGGGAGAGCCATTCCTGCGTCTCGTCGGTGGTCTCGTCGGCGTAGACCTGATCGCCCAGCATCAGCAACGCCTGCGGCCACTCGGATTCCTCGCCCACCGCCATCCGGCGGGCATACGCGACCAGTGCGTCCGGGCCGAAGGAGGCAGCGTCGTGCGGTTTGCGGCACGAGCCGAACACGAGCCGGACCCGCGACTCTTCCTCGGGCAAGGTCCTGATCCGGCTCGGCGGGAACCCGGAATCAGGCAGAGGCCAGGCCTTTTCGCCGTCGACGCGCACTTCGTATTCGGTGCTGGTGCCGGGTTCGAGACCGGTCAGCACGAGCAGGGCATAGTGGTGGCCCTTGATCTCGAACGTCCTCGCGGTCGTGCCGAGTACTTCGACCTCACTGGCCGTGCCGGTCTCGACCCACACCGTCGCCGACGTCTCGTCGACATGCCGCAGCAACGGCCCCAGGCGCAGACTCATTCCCGAAACGGTGCCACAACGAAGCCAAGATCGTGCGCTGAGCGGAGCCTCAGCCGAGCCGCGAGAAGATTTCGCGGATCTCGGCCAGCGACTTCTCCCGTTCGGCGTCGTCCTCGTACCAGCCGTCGGCGGCCCGGTCCTCGACGATCGCCTCGGGGGTGAATTCCTCGCCGAACCGGTAGTCACCGAGGCAGTAGGTGAACCCCGACTCGCTCAGCGGGTCCAGCCCCTCCCGGCGGCAGTGGGCGAGGAAACCTTCGGCCTGGGCCCACCTCGTTCCGTCGAACCAGAACACGCCACCGGCGTAGAGGATCGTCGCCCCCGTCTCCGCATCGACGATGTTCAGGGATTCGTAGTTCTCCGGCCGGTTCCGCACCAGCGCGACGAGGTCTTCGGGGACACCGCCGTAGAGCGCCTCCTGCACCGAGTAGGTGCCTTCGGCGTACAGGTTCAACGCCGATTCGTGGTCGAAGGTCAGCAGCAGCGCGCGCCCGTCCGGAGTGAAATACCAGACGGCCGACTGGCCGCCGCCGTCGTTCCAGGCGTAGCGCACCGCGCCGTCCACCTCGATCGGCTCGATCTCGGTGACCGCGTCGATCACCGCGGCACGCCGCCGCACCTCGTCGAGGGATGTCGCACCGAGGGCCGCCCAGATCTCTTCGCTCACCCGCGCAGACTACCGGTGCGCACGTGGCCGATCCGAATGCGCTGCGGGTGGTCGCCGACTGGCACGGACTTGACCTTCGCGCCGGTCGCGAAGTCGATCGCGGTCACCTGATCCGAGCCGCTTTCCGAGATGACGCAATGCTTTCCGTCGCCGCTCACGGTCGCCCAGTAGGGCTTCGCGGCGGTCACGAGCTGTCCTTCTCGCAGGCTCGCACGGTCCACAATGGTCGCGTAGTCGTCCATCGTCCCGGCGACGCAGAGCTTGTCGCCCGCGGGACTCATCGAGAGCCCGTGGTGGCGCGAATCGTTGACCCAGGTCGTGCGGTCCTCACTGGTGTTCGGGTTCTTCGGCAGCGTCTTCGACCGCGTGATCCGGTCGGTGGCGACGTCGTATTCGAGGAGCCCGTTGAAGAACGACACCTGGAAGTACAGCTTCGACTCGTCGGGGGTGAACGCCACCGGCCGGACCGCGTCGGAGAGGTCCTTGCGCCCGAAGGCGTCCAGGCGTTCGCGCATGTCGATCACCTTGACCTGCTGAAAGGTGTTGGCGTCGACCACGGTGAGCTTCCGGTCGCCCTTGGTGAAGTCCTGCCACGGCGCGTCGAGCGCGGTGTTCACCTCGCCGATCGAGCTGTTCCAGAGGTAGCGGCCGCCGTCGGTGTAGGTGTTCTCGTGCGGTTTGTCGCCGGTCTTGAACGAACCGAGCTGCCGCCCGGTCTCGATGTCGAGCACGTGAACGGTGTTCGACGTCGAAGCGGAGACCGCGATGCTGCGGCCGTCCGGCGACACCGCCATGTGGTCGGACCGGAAACCCGACACCGGGAACCGCCAGTTGACCCTGCCGGTGGCGAGGTCGATCGACACGACGTCGGCGAAGCTCGGGCGGGACGCGACGACCGCGCGGCCGTCCGGGGTCGTGTAGAGGTCGTCGACGAGCTGGTCGTGTCCCTCGCCGACGCCGTTGCGGATGCCGAGGAAGAACGCGAGTTTGATCGGGTTCAGGTAGATCTCGGTGAGCCGTTCGTCCTTGTCCGGCACCATGTTCACGCGCGCGATCTTGGCGTAGTCCCCGGAGGGCGCGATGACGTCCGCGGTCCCCTCCCAGTTGTTGCCCACGAACAGGACCTGTCGCAGTTCGTCCGCCGCGGCGGCGGGCGCCGAGCCCACTGCCGCGGCGAGGCAGGTCACGAGGACGGTGTTCAGCAACCGGCGTTTCCGCATCGGGCGCACCTTTCGGCGAGGGCCTGTTACCTTTCGGTAGCTCACAGGAAACCAACCGGCCGGACACCCTCGGTAGGGGACGGTCGCCAAGGACCGCCGGCTTCGTTGTGCACCGGGCACAATCCGCGCGGGAAGGCGGTGGCGATGGCGCACCGGTCGCTCCACGACGTGCTGCGGGAGATGGCGGCCGACGCCGGCGTCGTCGACGAAGTGGTCCGGGCCGCCCGCACGGAGTCGCCCGAAGTGGCACGATTGCCGGTGGACGAGAACCGGCGGCATGTCGCGATCGTGCTCGCCGCCGGGCTCGCCTCGTTCGACCGGCCGGGCGGAGCCGGGGAGCAGGACTACGCCGCGGCCGCCGTGCTCGGCGCGGACAGGGCCGCGCAGGGCGTGCCGCTCGCCGCGCTGCTGCGCGGGGTGCAGGCGGGCCGCAGCCGCGCGGTGGAGATCGCCGTCGAACGCGGCAAGGCGGCCGGGGTGCCGGACGACGTCATGCTGGCGGCGCTGGTCGATTTCGACCGGAACACCCGCGCGCTCGAACGCCAGGTCATCGCCGGATATCACGAAGCCGAACTCGAACTCTCCCGCACGGTGCACGACAGCCGCGCCCGGTTGCTGCGGCGGCTGCTGGGCGGCGACACGACGGCGCCTTCGGCCGAGGAGGTCGCGAACGCCGGGCTGAACCCGGGCGGGCGCCACCACTGCCTGCTCTCCGACGTCGGCGATCCGTACCAGGCACGCGTCGTCGAGCGACGGCTCGGCGCGACGGGTGGCGTCTTCGGCCTGGTCGAAGGGCGGCTGGCCGGGCTGGCGCCGCGGCTCCCCACCCCGTCGGCGCTCGGGGACGACGTGCTCATGGTGGCCTCCCCCGCCGTCCCGCTCGCCGAGGTCCGCGGCACGTACGCCCTGTGCGTGATGGCCCTGCCGACAGCCGCGCGATCCCGCGGCCTGCACGCGGTGGCGGATCTGGCCGTGGAGACCGCGCTCGCCGCCCAGCCGGGGCTCGCCGCGCTGCTCGAAGGCACCCTGCTGAACGCGCTGACGCCAGGCGACCCCTTCCATGAGCAACTCGTCTCGACCGCGCTGGCCTACCTCGACCACGGGCGGCGGCTCGACCAGACGGCCGCCGCGCTGCACGTCCACGCGAACACCGTCCGATATCGGCTTTCCCGGCTGGGCGAGATCACCGGAACGTCGCTCGACCCGCCGGAGGAAGACGGCGGAGCGCATGTGAGGCACACCGTCAGCTGGTGGTGGGCGCTGCGCACGTGGCGATCGGGCTGAACCGCCGGAGCCCCTCGTCCGTGTAACCCGATGAAGGCAGTCCACCCCGGAAGGAACCCGCCTTGTCGGTTTTCCCGCGTCCCGCACTGGCCGGCCTGCCCGGCGACCGGACGACAGCCCGCGAGATCGCGTCCAGCGCGGCGACGACCGCGTCCACGGTGCTCGTGCTGTTCGCCCTGCTCGCGCCGGACGACCTCGACGGGCTGACGCCGGAGGCGTTCGTGCGGCTGCCGGTGGAGGCGCTGCTTGGGGTGGCGGTCGTACTCATGCTGCGCGACGGCGCGCGACGCGTCGTCGCGGTGTCGGCCGGCGCGCTCCTCGGGTTCCTGACCGTGCTCAAGGCCATCGACATCGGTTTCGGGCTCGCGCTGAACCGGCGGTTCAACCCGGTGTTCGACTGGGGTGTGCTCGGCAACGGTGTCGACCTGCTCGGCACGTCGATCGGCCGGGCGGGCGCGCTCGCGTCGTTCGCCGGGCTGACGCTGCTGGCCGTGGTCGTGATCGTGCTGATGGCGCTCGCCGTCCTGCGGTTGAGCCGGGTGGTGGCCGGACGGCGCACCGCGTCGACCCGGGTGACGGCCGTGCTCAGCGTGCTCTGGATGGTCTGCGCGGTCACCGGCGCGCAACTCGCTCCGGGACAGCCGTTCGCGTCACGCAGCGCGGTCGCCTTCGCCTACGACGACCTCCGCCAGGTGCGAGCCGGTATCCGGGACAGAGAGGCCTTCGCCGAGGAGATCGCCGCCGACGCTTTCCGTGACACTCCGGCTTCCGGGCTCCTGAACGCGTTGCGGGGCAAGGACGTGCTGTTCACCTTCGTCGAGAGCTACGGGCGAGTGGCCGTCCAGGACTCGGACATCGCGCCGAAGGTCGACGCGGTTCTCGACGCCGGGACGGCGCGGCTGAAGAACGCCGGATACGGCTCGCGCAGCGCGTTCCTGACCTCGCCGACGACGAGCGCGGGGAGCTGGCTGGCGCACTCGACGTTCCAATCCGGGGTCTGGGTCGACAGCCAGCACCGTTACGACGACTTCGTGAAGACCGACCGGTTCACCCTCGGCGGCGCGTTCAAACGGGCGGGCTGGGAGACGGTCGGCGTCGTCCCGGCGCATACCGAGGACTGGCCCGAAGGCAAGGTCTACGGCTACGACCGCTACTACGACTCACGCGGCATCGGCTATCGCGGCCCGCCGTTCTCCTACGCCACGATGCCGGACCAGTTCACGCTTTCGGCTTTCCAGCGCGCCGAACGCGCGAAGGTGGACCGTCCGCCGCTGATGGCGGAGATCGACCTCGTCACCAGTCACTGGCCGTGGACGCCGCTCCCCCGTATGGTCGACTGGGCCGCCGTCGGGGACGGGTCGATCTACAAACCCATGCCCTCGCAAGGGAAAACGCCCGAAGAGGTGTTCACCGACCCCGCCAAGGTGCGCGGCGCGTACGGCGACTCGATCGCCTATTCGCTGAACTCGCTCATCTCGTACGTGGAGACGTACGGGGACGACGATCTCGTGCTCGTGTTCCTGGGCGATCACCAGCCGAACCCGATCGTCGCCGGCCCGGGCGCGGATCACGACGTCCCGATCACGGTCGTCACGCGGGACAAGGCGGTACTCGGCAAGATCGCCGGCTGGAACTGGCAGGACGGCCTGAACCCGGACCGGAACGCGCCGGTGTGGAAGATGGACGCGTTCCGGGACCGGTTCCTGACCACCTTCGCTCGCTGAAACCCCGCATTCAGAGGACTAAATGCGGGTGGCGTCGCGATACCGGTCGGCCAACTCGCGCAAGTAGTCGACTAATTGCGGGGGTTCGGTGACGCGGAAAGGACAGTTGAGCAGTCCTAAGTGGACAGCCATTGTCTCGATGCTGTCCGCGCCGGTGCGCAGGACGCACGTGTTCGCGTCGACGGCCTCCACGGTCCCGACGGCCGGGTTGATCCGCGCGGTCACCTCCTCCGCGGACGCGTGCACGGTGACCTCGGCCCGGTAGCGCCATGCGGCGGACGAGACGCCGCGCCGCACCCGGTCCGTGACGTCCTCGGGCAGTTCGCGCGCGGTGAACCGCGGACCGGTGGGGACGCGCGGCGTCAGCCTGTCGACGCGGAACGTGCGCCAGTCGCCGCGGTCGAGGTCCCAGGCGACGAGGTACCAGCGGCGCCCCCAGTTCACCAGGCGATACGGCTCGACCTTGCGGACGCTTTCCGAACCGTCGTGGGTCAGGTAACCGAACCGCAGCACCTCACGATCGCGGCAGCACGCCGTCAGCACGGTGAGCGTCTCGGCGGCGACACGCGGGCCGGGCTCGTCCCTCGGCACCGGGACCGTGTACGCCTGCAAGGCGTTCACCCGGCGGCGCAACCGGGACGGGAGTACCCGCTCCAGCTTGGCGAGCGCGCGCAACGACGTCTCCTCGACACCCGCGATGGTGCCGCCCGCCGCGGTGCGCAGGCCGATCGCGACGGCGACGGCCTCCTCGTCGTCCAGCAGCAACGGTGGCAGATCAGCGCCCGCGCCCAGGCGGTATCCGCCGACCGAACCGCGGGTCGCGTCCACCGGATAGCCGAGCGCGCGCAGCCGCTCGACGTCGTTGCGGATCGTCCGGGGGCTGACCTTGAGGCGTTCCGCCAGTTCAGTACCGGTCCAGTCACGGGGAGTCTGCAGGAGGGAGAGCAAACGGAGTAGTCGTGCCGAAGTTTCCAACATTTTTTCAGGATGCTCCTCCTTTAGGAACGGAACGTTCCTAATGAAACCCTACCTTGGTCTCATGAACGAAAACACCGAGATCAAGCCCTTCCGCGTCGAGATCCCGCAGGCCGAGCTGGACGACCTGGCCGACCGCCTGGCCCGCGTCCGCTGGGCGAACGAACTGCCCGCCGACCAGGTGACCGACGGGGTGCAGCGCGGACCGGTCACGCCGGGCTGGGAGTACGGCGTGCCCCTGGAATACGTGCAGCGGCTCGTGTCGTACTGGCGCGAGGGCTACGACTGGCGCAAGTGGGAGGCGAAGCTCAACGAGTACCCGCAGTTCACCACGGAGATCGACGGGCAGAACATCCACTTCCTGCACGTCCGCTCGCCGGAGCCGGACGCGAAGCCGCTGATCCTCACCCACGGCTGGCCGAACTCGGTCTTCGAATACCTCGACCTGATCGACCAGCTGACCGACCCGCGTTCCCACGGGGGCGATGCGGCCGAAGCGTTCCATGTGGTCATCCCGTCGCTGCCCGGGTTCGGCTTCTCCGGCCCGACACGCGAGAAGGGCTGGAACCGGTACCGCACCGCTCAGGCTTGGGCCGAGCTGATGCGCCGCCTGGGTTACGAGCGCTACGGCACGCACGGGAACGACGCCGGTTCGTTCGTCGCCCCCGAGGTCGGCCGCGTCGACAAGGACCACGTGATCGGCGTGCACGTCACGCAGCTGTTCTCCTTCCCCAGCGGCGACCCGGCGGAGTTCGAGGGCATGACCGAGAAGGAACTGGAGTACATGCAGTTCCTCCAGACCTTCAACGACGACATGTCCGGCTACGCCAAACTCCAGGAGAGCGCGCCGCAGAACCTCGCGCACGCGCTGGCCGACTCGCCGACCGGGCAGCTGGCATGGAGCGCGCAGCTGCTCTCGGCCACGAGTGACGACCACGTGCTCACCAACGCCACGCTGTACTGGCTCACCAACACCGCTGCCTCGGCGGCGCGGTTCTATTACGAGGACAAGCACAGCGAGCACCCGGCCGAGCCGACGACCGCGCCGACCGGGCTGGCGAGTTTCGCCTACGACTTCCGGCCGCTGCGGCGCTTCGCCGAGCGGGACCACGCGAACATCGTTTCGTGGCAGGAATTCGACCGCGGCAGCCACTGGGCGACGCAGGACGCGCCGGATCTGCTGCTGGGCGACATTCGGCAGTTCTTCCGCAAGCTGGCGTGACCCTCGTGAGTGGCGAGGACGGTTCTAACCGTCCTCACCACTCACGAGGTCACTCGGCCATGCGGTGCAGCAGGAAGATCCCGTTCAGCAGCGGCCTGTCGAGCCGCTGCCGGTCGGTCGCCACATACTCGTCGAGGATGTCGAGGATGCGGTTGTCGAGTTCGGTGGCCTCTTCCGGCGAGAGGTGCAGCGCGAACCGCTCGACCACCCGCACCGAACCCGGCCCGGCCTCGCGGAGTTCGTCCTGGAAGGCCTCGATCGGCCCGAACCGGGTGTCTTCGTCCTCGCCGTTCAACGGCCCGTCCAGCCACCAGGACTTGCCGGCGCTGCGGTAGGGCTTCTCCAGCGCGCCGCTCGCCCCGGTGCGCACCGGGGCCTGCTCCAGCAGACCGGCCTCGGTGAGCTGCCGCACGTGGTAGAGCACGGTTCCGGGATCCTTGTCCAGCCTGACGGCGAGTTCCTTGTTGGTCAGTTCCCGCTCGCCGCAGAGCCGGAGGATGCGCAGCCGCAAGGGATGACCGAGCGCCTTGGCCTCACGCGCCGTCGCCTCGCGCCGCCGGTCCGCGACCCTCGCGGCGACCTGATCGTCCATGACACCGCAGCGTAGCCGACCGATGGAGAAGAGAAACATCGATGGAGTTTTCTCAATCGATGTGCGATCCTCCATCGGTGACCTCGCTCGGGACCCCCTACTGGCGGCTGTGGAGTTCGTCGGGGCTGTCGAACCTGGCCGACGGGATCGTCAAGATCGCGCTCGGACTGGTGGCCGTCCAGTTCACCCGGTCGCCGGCGCTCATCGCGGGGCTGGCGACCGTGTCGTCCTTGCCGTGGCTGGTGTTCGCCCTGCACGCCGGCGTGCTCGCCGACCGCGTCGACCGCCGCCGCGCGATGCTCGCCGCCAACGTGGTCCGCGCGAGCCTGCTCGCCGCGCTCGCGGCGGCGATCGCGCTGGGACACGGGTCGATCTGGCTGCTTTACGTCGTCGCGCTGGGTCTCGGGCTCGCCGAGACGGTCCACGACACGGCCGCGCAGGCGATCCTCCCCCAGGTCGTCGGCCGCGAACGGCTGACGCGGGCCAACAGCCGCCTCTACGCCGCCGAACTCACGGCGAACGAGTTCGCCGGCCCGCCGCTGGGCGGTTTCCTTGTCGCCGCAGGGGCTTTCGCCGCGTTCGCCGCACCATCGGCGCTCTGGATCGTCGCGATCGTCGCACTCTTCGTCGTCCCGGGCTCGTTCCGCGCCGAACGGACGCGGGACACGAGCGTGCACGAAGATCTCGTCGAAGGTCTGCGTTTCCTTTGGGAAAACCGGATTCTCCGGATCCTGGCGATCATGGTCGGCGGGTTCAACCTCGCCACGAGCGCGGTGATCACGCTCTTCGTGCTCCACGCGGTGGGACCGTCGTCGGCGATGGGACTGTCCGAACAGGCCTACGGTTTCCTGCTGGCCACCATCGCCCTCGGCAGTTTCACGGGGTCGTTCGCGGCCGAGCGGATCGAACTCGCGCTCGGCCGTTCCCGCGCCTTGGTACTCAGCCTGCTCACCGGCGCCGCGTTCGCGGGAATCCCGGCGGTGACCGCGAATCCGTACGTGATCGGCGCGGTCTTCTTCCTCGGCGGGGCCGGGGTCATGGTGTGGAACGTCGTCGTCGTTTCACTGCGGCAGCGGATCATCCCGGACCATCTGCTCGGGCGGGCCACCAGCGGCCACCGGCTCGTCGCGTGGGGCACCAAACCACTGGGCGCCGCGGCGGCCGGGCTGTTCGCGGAGACCTTCGGGCTGCGACCGGTGTTCGCGGGCGCGGCCGCCGTGATCCTGACGCTGGTGCTGCTCACCCCTCGTGAGTGGTGAGGACGGTTCTAACCGTCCTCACCACTCACGAGGCGGTCAGCCTGGCAGCACCGACTGCACGGCCTCCGGGGTCCGAGCGACGACGGTCGTGCCGTCGTCGGCGGTGATGATCGGCCGCTGGATCAGCTTCGGATGGGTGACCAGCGCCTCGATCCATCGATCGCGGTCGACGGGTGTGCGCCCCCACGTCTTCAGCTCGAGTTCCTTCGCGATCGGCTCGGCGGTGCGGGTGATGTCCCACGGCTCGAGGCCGAGCCGCTTGAGGACGGCCTTCAGTTCTTTCGCCGTCGGCGGCTCTTCGAGGTACTTCCGCACGGTGTACTCGGCTCCCGCCTCGTCCAGCATCGACACCGCGGACCGGCATTTGGAACACGCCGGGTTCACCCAGATCTCCATCCGGGGCCACCTCCCTTCGAAAAGCGCCCACTCGGTGAGCACTTTGCTTCCGATGATGGTCACAGACGTTACGACGGAAGGAACCCGGCCATGGACGAGACCACCTTCACCGCCGCCTCTCCCGCCGAGTGGCGCGCTTGGCTGGCCGAGCACGCCGGGACCGCGAAGGAGGTCTGGCTGGTCATCCGGCACAAGGACAGCGGCGTTCCCAGCGTCCGCATCGAAGAGGCGATGGAGCAGGCCCTGTGTTTCGGCTGGATCGACGGGCTGCACCGCAAGAACGACGCCACGAGCTCCCGGCTGCGGTTCACTCCGCGCAACCCCAGGAGTTCGTGGAGCCGGGTCAACCGCGAGCGGGCCACTCGCCTGATCGCCGAGGGACTGATGACCGAACGCGGGCAGGCGATGATCGATCTCGCCAAGGAGAAGGGCCGCTGGCAGGTCGTGCCGGACGGCGACGGCGTCCCCGAGGACCTGCGCGCCCGGCTCGACGCCGACGAGGCCGCCCGCACCCATTTCGAGAAGTTCCCGCCATCGTCGAAAAGGCTGATCCTGGAATGGATCCTGACGGCGAAGAAGCCGGAGACCCGGGAGCGGCGGATCGCCAGGACTGTCGAGCTCGCGGCCGTGAACCTCCGCGCCAACCACCCGGTCCGGTGACTCAGTTCCGTTCGCGGCGGGCCACGAGGAGGGCGATGTCGTCCTGCGCCGGCGTGGCGCCGACGAGCGCGGCCATCACCCGCGCGCACACCACCGAAGGCGGATCGGTGGTGACCACGCCGGCGAGCCGTTGCAAACCGACGTCGATCAGCTGGTCCCGGCGCTCCACGAGACCGTCGGTGTAGAAGGCGAGCACGCCGCCGGGCGGCAGTTCGATCTCGGTTCTTCGTCGCCGCGGTCCGGTGACACCGATGGGCGGGTCGACCGGGGCCTCGACGAACACCGAAGGGCTGTCGGGCGCGGCGAGCACCGGAGGCAGGTGCCCGGCCAGCGAGATCACCGACCGGTCCCGCGAAGCCGACACCGACCCGTAAACGACGGTGGCCAGCGCTCCCGGCTCGAAATGCTGGACCTTCCGGTCCAGTTTGGACAGCACTTCCGCCGGGTCGTCCGATTCGAGCGCGTAGGCGCGAAGGGCGCTCCGCAGCCGTCCCATGATCACCGCGGCGTTGAGGCCGTGCCCGGCGACATCACCCATCACGATGCCGAGACCGCCGTCCGGCAACGGGAACAGGTCGTACCAGTCACCGCCGACGCCGGGCTCGGTCCCCGGCACGTACCGGGCGGCGAACTTCATCCCGGGGACGGCGGGCAGCCGCGCGGGCACCAGGCTCCGCTGGAGCGCCGCCGCGGCCGCGCGATCGCTGGCGGCGACGTCGATCTGCACCTCCAGCGCGAGCCGCGCGGCCACCAGCCGCAGCAGCTCGACGTCGGTCTCGGAGAACTCCCGCGCCGTCACCGACCCGACGTGCAGGACGCCGACCAGCTCGTCTTCGGCCAGCATCGGCACCCCGAGCAGCCTGCGCAGCCCCCGTTCCCACAGGAGCGCGTTCACCACCGTGGTCTCGTCCACGCGATCGATGATGACCGGCCGCCGCTGCTCGGCCACCCGTCCCGCGAAACCGGCTCCCACCGGGATCCGGACGTCCTGGTAGACCTCCTCCTCGATCCCGGAGGCGGCGATGGCCTGCAGCTGCTGCACTGTGGGGTCGAGCCGGAGCACCGTGGCCGTGTCCACCCCGAGGACTTCGCGCACGCGCGCCAGGATCGTGGCCATCACCTTGTCCTGACCGAGTTTCCCCAAGGACGTGTCGGTGATGGCCTCGAGCACCTTGAGCCGCTCGTCGGCGGTCGGGGTCTCGGACATGCGCAGAGCCTATCCAGTCCGCCCGGCCCGCACCGCCCAGCCCGCCGCCAGTCCGTCGAGGTCCTCCGTCAGTACGGCACTCGACGGAATGGCGTCCCGCGGGACGCGGCAGGCGAGTGCCGTGCCGAGACCGGCCATCCGGATGACGGTGTCGATCAGCGCCTCGGGTTCCTCCGGCCAGCCGAACCCCGGCTGGGCGATCAGCAGGCTCACGCAGCCGTGCATCGCCGACCAGAGGCCCATCGCGAGCACTTCCGGTTCGCCGCGCAGGATGCCGGCCCGCACACAAGTGGTCGTCGCGTCGGCGAGATACCGGAAACAGGCGACCGCACCGGGAGACGAGCCGGCGGAGGGACGCATCAGGAGCACCCGGTACTGCACCGGATGGTCGAGCGCGAACCGCGCGTACACCCGCGCGCACCGGCTCAGCGCGCGCATCGGATCGGCGACCTCAACGGCGTGTTCGCGCATCCGGTGCGCGAGTTCGTCCCACACCCGCAGGCAGACCGCCTCCAGCAAGGCGTCGCGGCTCGGGAAATGCGCGTAGACCGACGGTGTGGAGACGCCGGTCCGGCGCGCCACGGCGCGCAGCGTCAGCGCCTCGTCGGTCCCCGCCTCGCCGAGCAGGGCTTCGGCGGCGCACAGGATCTCGCCCCGCAGCTTCTCCCCTTCACCCGGCCGCGCCTTCGTCCGCTTCGCGCCCATGCCGTGATGCTGCCAGCATTGACTTGACACCGTCAACTTGACGATGTCAGCTTGAGCCATGGCGCCTTTCCAGACCGCGACCGCCCTCGTCCGCCGGGGCGAGCACCCGGTGTTCGACACCGAACTCGATCCACAGTGGACGATCGGAACGAAGCTGCACGGCGGCTATCTGCTCGCCGTACTCGCCAGGGCCGCCGCCGAGATCTCCTCCCATCCGCATCTGACCGCGATCAGCGGCTCGTTCTCCGTGGCCCCGGAGCCCGGCCCGGCGGTCGTCGAGGTCGAGGTGCTGCGCGAAGGCCGCGGCCTCACCCAGTTGCGCACGCGGCTGAGCCAGCACGGCGAGCCCTGCACCGAAGCCCTGATCACGCAGGGCGTGCTGACCGACGGTGACGCATGGTGGTCCGGAGTGGACCCGGTCGAGATCCCGCCGGAGCAGAATTGCCTGCCCATACCGGCCGACGGCGGGGGCGGCTTCCGGATCGGCTTGATGGACGTCGTAGAGCAGCGGATCGACCCGGCCTCGGCGGGGTTCGCGGTGGGACAGCCGTCCCGGAAAGGCGTCATCTCGTCCTGGCTGCGGCTCGCCGACGGCACCGACTGGGATCCGGTGAGCCTGCTCGTGGCACTCGACCCGGTGCCGCCGATCTCCTACGACCTCGGCATCGCGGGCTGGGCGCCGACCGTCCAGTTCACCGCGTACCTGCGCGGGATCCCGGCGCCGGGCCCGGTGCGGGTGCGGATGCGCGCGGGCGAGATCGGCGGCGACCGGATGGACGAGGTCGCCGAACTCTGGGACGAGAAGAACAGGTTGATCGGGCAAGCGACGCAAATCGCCGCCGTACGCGTCCCCTGAACCACCCGAAAGCAGGACCATGACGCGGCGCCGGGAGTTAAGATCCGGCGTCGACGTCATTGTTCTGGGGGCAGGACCATGGAAGCGGAACCGCGCCGCGCGGACGGCTCCGGCGGAGCCGAGATCACCCGGCTCTGCCGGACCTTGGTGCCACTGGCTGCCGCCGGCAAGTACGCCGAGGCCGCGTCGACCTACCGATGGGTGACGAGGGCGTCCGCCGGGGATCCGCTCCGCTACGGCGATCACGCGCTGCGACTGGAGTTCTGCGCCCTCACCGGCAACGAGCACACCGGTGTCGATCTTCTGTCGCTTTTGGACGGTGTGGGCGACCACGCGGACGCCGTGGACAGGCTGGAGTTCTTCGCCTCGGCCGCGCTGCTCACCCGCCGGTTGACGGAAACCGGATACGGCGAGATCCCGTTCGTTCTCAACGGACCGTACGACGGTGTTCCCCTGAACAGGCTCCACCGGCGAATGCGGGCGGCGGCGTTCGTCGAAGCCGAAGAACTCGACGAACGCGATCACACCGGCTACTTCACCGCGTACGCCGAACGGAAGATGGCCGCGAACCCGGTCGCGGAATTCGTGCCGCTCCTGCCTGCCGCGCTCCCCCGTGCCCCGATCGTGCCCCCGCCGGGATTGTCCGCGGAGGAACTCGTCATCCGCGCGGAGATCCACAATCACCGATGCGAGCCGGAGGAGGCACGAGCCTGTCTCGCGGCGATCGAAACCGTCCCGGACGAAATCGCCCCTCGGCTGACCGAACTGCGCGCGATCTTCTTCCAGGGCGACGACACCGAGGAACGGCTACGCGACGCCGCGGCCGGATTCCGGGGTCAGAACGACGAAATCCGTTTCCTGCTCAACCAATGCTGGCTCGGCCTCTGGCTCGTCTTCGACGATCAGGCCGAGACCGGGGTCGCGCTGACGACGGTGGCCGCGGCGCGGTTGCGCGCCGGGACGGACGATCGCGCCGCCTGCTGGGGCGAATACTGGCTGGCGCACGTGCTTTCCGGACAGGGCCGGGCCTCCGAGGCGTACGAGGCCTTGCGACGGGGAGCGGGGCGGGCTCGCGAAGCGGGCGATCCCTTGCTCCACGGCACCCTTCTGTGCCTGGAAGCGTCGCTGCGCAACGGCGACGGCGAGGATCCGGTGACCACACTGGACCTCGCGCGGGCGGCGACGGACGCCTTCATCGTCGGAAACGTCGGAGAGAAGGCCGTCGAGGCCGTCGAACAGGTCCGGATCGCGTATGAACGCACAGGTGCGCTCGACGAACTGGACATCTTCGTCGAGCACCTGCTGTCGACGCTGCCCGTGGGCGGCCCGGAACGGTTGCGCGGACATCTCCGCCACCTCCGGGCGCTCTCGCTGATCGGCACCGGCCGGTTCTCCGAAGCCGTCGACGACGCCTACGCGTCCCTCGGTGTCGCCGCGTCGAAAGGCAAGGACACCGCGGAACATTGGTACGTCCTCGTCACCGCGCTGCACGGCGCCGGCCGCTACGACGACGTGCTCGACGTCGCGCCCCGCACCATCGCCCTGCTCACCGCGTCACCGGACTGGGCGCACCGCTGCCGGTGGATGTTCGCCGACAGCTACCGCGCCCTCGGCGAATCCTCACGCGCCTTCGACGAATACGCCGTCCTCGCCGAAATACTCCAGGACTCGGGCGACACCGGGCATTCCTACATCTCGGTGAGCATGGCCGCCGCCGAGCAACTCGACCTGCTCGGCTACGGCGCGAACGCCGCCGACTTCTACGCGCGGGCCGCCGACGCGGCCTCGGCGATCGGCGGCGGTTACGTGGCCGCCACCTGCCGCAACGCCGCCACGCTCTCCCGGCTGCGGTCCGGCGACCTCGACGCGGCGCTGACCGCGCTCGACGCCGCGGAAACCGCCGTGCACGCCGTGGAAACCGAAACCGCGCCCGTCAGGGAGCATCTCGCCGCCCAGCTCGACCACGTCGCCGCCCACGTGCTCAGCGCCGCGGGCCGGGTGCGGGAAGCCGCCCGCCGCGCGCTCCGTGCCGCCGAAACGTTCCACCGGATAGGCGAAGCCGAGTCCGCCCGGGACGTGGACCTGTTGCTCGAACAGATACTCCTCGGTGAGCAGTGACGTGCGACCTGACCCGCGTTCGGCTCACCGGGGTCGTGAGTGGCGATTCGGGTTAGAGCCCGAATCGCCACTCACGACCACCTGTACCCACTCGGCACTTGCCCAGCCGCGCTCACCAGGAGAAAGATGCCTGGCATGTCCGACGGAGCCAGCGGTACCCGAAGCCTGTCGATCGGCTCGATCGTGGTGTGGGTCGTGCGCGTCGCGCTCGCCGCCGAGTTCCTCTACAGCGGCTACCTGCTGTTCGCGGGCGGCCACACCGAACAGACCTTCGCCGAGATCGGGCTCGGGCAGTGGCTCCGGTACGTGACCGGCGTGCTCGAGGTCGGCGGCGCGATCGGGCTGCTCATCCCCCGTTTCGGCGGCCCGTCGGCGCTCCTGCTGGCCGGGGTCATGGTCGGCGCGAGCATCACGGAGCTGTTCATCCTCCCCAACGGCGGCCCGGTTCTGCCGCTCATCCTGTTGATCGCCTGCGCGACGCTGGCGTGGTTCCTCCAGGATCAGACGCGGGCGCTGCTCGGCATCAAGCCGCCCGCCGACGACGAGGACCTGCGCTAGCCCGCGAAAGGCGTTGCACTGTGGCTTTCGCAACGCGTCGGCGGCCCCGGCCTCGACCGTGATCACCGTGCCGCGCCCGGGTTAGGCGAACGCGCGCCATCTTTGCACCGAACGGCGCAAAGGACTCCCGCCGAATGCCCCGATCACCGGAACAGGCAAAGAAAAACCGCATGTCAGCGCGCCTCGCGAGGCACTGACGACAGTGCCGAAATCCGATCATCAGCGTGATCATGCGCTCACTCAAGGTGAAAGATTGCGGCTCGTTTACAACGAACCGGCCACCTGCTTGACAGCCGGAGTGGTACGTACCACGCTGCCCGCATTGGTCTACACCATTTTGTGGGAGCCCGGCATGGTGGCCGGGCATCGAAAGGACGGCACGAGTGAAGCGCTGGCTCAAGATGGCTGCGGGCGCCGCCGCCATCACCCTCGCGACGGCGGGCTGCGCCGGTTCCGGCAGTGGCGACAGCACGGATTCGAGCGCTCCGGCCTCGAACGGCACGCTCACGGTCTGGCTCATGACGGGGACCGCCCCGGAAGCCCTGACGAACTCGCTCCACAAGGAATTCGAAGACGCGCACCCCGGCGTCAAGGTCAAGTACGAGATCCAGCAGTGGAACGGCATCCAGCAGAAGCTGACCACCGCGCTGGCCAGTGACAACCCGCCGGACGTGATCGAGCTGGGCAACACCCAGACCCCCGCGTTCGCGAACCAGGGCGTGCTCGCCGACCTCACGTCGAGCGTGAACGACTTCAACGGCGCGCAGTGGCTGCAGGGCCTCAAGGCTTCGGGCGAGTTCGACGGCAAGACCTACGGCGTCCCGTTCTACGCGGCCAACCGTGAGGTCATCTACCGCAAGGACATGTTCGAGCAGGCCGGTATCACCGCGACGCCGAAGTCGCGGACGGAATGGCTCGACGCGATCACCAAGCTCAAGACCAAGTTCGGCAGCGACCCCGAGTTCCAAGCCCTCTACCACCCCGGCCAGAACTGGTACGAGCTGCTGTCCTACATCTGGGACGAGGGCGGCGACATCGCGCAGGCCAACGGGAAGTCCTTCAAGTCGACCCTGGATACCCCGCAGGCGAAGGCCGGGCTCGAGTTCTACAAGCAGCTCACCGAGGCTTCCGGCACCAAGGCGCCGAAGGACGCCGACGAAGCGACGCCGCAGCAGGAAGGTATCTACGGCGCGGGCAAGGTCGCGATGATGATCGCCGTGTCGGGTGGTATCGAGACCGCCGCCAAGACCGACCCGTCGATCAAGGGGAAGTCGGGCGCCTTCCCGATCCCCGGCAAGACCGCCGGCAAGCCTGCCCCGGTTTTCCTCGGTGGCTCCAACCTGGTCATCCCGGCCAACAGCAAGAACGCGGCCGCGGCCAAGGACTACGTCAAGCTGATCAGCACCCCGAAGTACCAGACCGAGTTCGCCAAGGCCGGCTACGTCCCCGGTACCTCGACCGACGTCTCCGCCCTCGCCGGCAGCGAGTTCGGCAAGGTCATGGCCGAGGCGGCCAAGAACGGCCGCGCCGTGCCGACCAGCCCCAAGTGGGGTGACGTCGAGTCCGGCCAGAACCCGATCAAGGACATGATGACCGCTTACCTGACCGGAACGAAATCGCTCGACCAGGCGGCCGCCGACGCCAACGCCGCGCTCGACAAGCTCATCGGCGGATGACCACGACAAAAGATGTGACGACGCCGGCGGGGTCTTCCCCGCCGGCTTCGCCGCGCATCAAGCCGCCGAAGTCGAATCGGCGCCTCCGTCTCGGCGAACGGACGGCACCGTATCTGCTGATCCTTCCCGCGCTGGTCGCGATCCTGGTCCTGCTTGGCTGGCCGACGTTGCAGCTGATCGGGATCAGTTTCCGCAAGCTCGACCTCCGTGAGCTGGTCTCCGGAGAAATGGTCTGGATCGGGTTCGAAAACTTCTCCGAGATCCTGTCCGACCCCGAATTCTGGGAGATCACCGTCCGCACGCTGGTGTTCACCGCCGCGGTCGTGCTCACCACCCTGCTGCTCGCGCTCTTCATGGCGCTGCTGATGCGGCATCTCAACCCGGTCGTCCGGGTGATCCTGCAGGTCGCGCTGATCCTCGCGTGGGCGACCCCGGTGCTCGCGACGACCACGGTCTTCCAGTGGATCTTCGATCAGCAGTACGGGATCCTGAACAAGACGCTCGCGAAACTCGGCTTCGACGGGTTCATCGGGCATTCCTGGTTCTCCACCGGGCCGAGCACCCTGACCGTCATCGGCCTGCTGGTCGTCTGGCAGGCCGTGCCGTTCGTGGCGTTCACCCTGTACGCCGGGCTTCTCGGCGTCCCGAAGGAGCAGTACGAGGCCGCGGGCATCGACGGCGCGAACGCCTGGCAGGCGTTCTGGGCGGTCAGCTGGCCCGCCATCCGGCCGATCCTCACCATGGTGACGTTCCTGTCGGTTCTGTGGGACTTCAAGCTGTTCGCCCAGGTGTGGGCGATCCGCCAGGGCGGGCCGGACGGCGCCAGCACGACACTGCCGGTCTACATGTACCTCAAGGGCCTCGCGGGCAACCACTTCGGCCTGGCGGCGACCGCCGCCCTGCTGATGATGCTCGTGCTGATCCTGCTCACCGCCCGGTACGTCCAGCTGCTGGTGCGCACGAAGGAGGCCGACCTGTCATGAAGAAGTCCCTGATCCAGCGGATCGGCCTCGGCACGTTCGGGGTGATCGTGGCCCTCCTGTTCGTCTTCCCGACGTACTGGATGGTCACGTCCTCGCTGAAGACGCCGGGCCAGGTCCTGTCACCGGACTACGACCTGGTCCCGCTCTCGGTGACGTTCGAAAACTTCGTCACGGCGCTGACGAAGCCCGGTTTCACCACCTACCTCACCAACAGCCTGATCGTCACGATCGGCGCCGTGCTGTGCTCGCTCGTCGCGGGCGTACTGGCCGCGGTCACTTTGTCCCGCATGCGATTCCGCGGGCGCAAGGGTTTCCTGATGCTGGTGCTGGTCGCGCAGCTCGCGCCGTTCGAGGCGCTGCTGATCCCGATGTACCTGCTGATGCGCGACGCCGGGCTGCTCAACCAGCTGCCTTCGCTGCTGCTGGTGTACTTCGCGGCGACGCTGCCCTTCACGTGCTGGATGCTCTACGGCTTCGTCAACGGCATCCCGTACGACCTCGAAGAGGCCGCGATGATCGACGGATGCAGCCGGGCGGGCGCCTTCCGCCGGGTGACGCTGCCGTTGCTCGCGCCGGGACTGGTGACCACCTCGGTGTTCAGTTTCATCACCGCGTGGAACGAGTTCCTGTTCGCGTTCGTGTTCATGCGCGACCAGAACAAGCAGACGCTGCCGGTGTGGCTGTCCTCGTTCCGCACGGCGTTCTCCGTGGACTGGGGCGGCATCATGGCGGCGTCGGTCATCTACGCCGTGCCCGCACTGGTGTTCTTCATCATCGTTCAGCGCAAGCTCGTGTCCAACCTGACCGCAGGCGCAGTGAAGGGATAGTCCTTGTCTTCACCGGAAAAGCTCGCCGCATCCGTTCTCGTCCCTGGCTTCGACGGCACGACCGCGCCGGATTGGCTGCGGCGCAAGGTGGCCGACGGTCTCGGCGGCGCGATCCTGTTCGGCCGCAACGTGGTCGACGACGAGCAGGTGGCCGCGCTGAGCGCGCAGCTGCGGGCGGAACGGCCCGACGTGCTCGTCGGCATCGACGAGGAGGGCGGTGACGTCACCCGGCTCGACGTCGCCACCGGCTCGTTCGTCCCGGGACCGCTCGCACTCGGCGCCGCGGACGACGTCGAGCTGACGACCTCGGTCGCGGCGGCGCTCGGCGAACGGCTGGCCGCGTGCGGGGTCACGATCAACTTCGCCCCGTGCGCGGATCTGACGCTCGCGGCGGAGGATCCCTCGATCGGGGTCCGCGCGTTCGGTTCGGATCCGGTGAAGGCGTCGCCGCATGTCGCGGCGTACATCACCGGCCTGCAGAAGTACGGCGTGGCCGCGTCGGCCAAGCACTTCCCCGGGCACGGTGCCGCGACCGACGATTCGCACCATGCGCTCCCGGTCTTGCCCAGGACCGAGGCGGAACTGCACGAACTCGAACTCGTCCCGTTCAAGGCGGCGATCGCGGCGGGGGTGCGCGCGGTGATGACCGGGCACCTCGTCGTGCCCGCGTGGGGTGATCTGCCCGCGACGCTCAACCCGAAGGCGCTCACCGACGTCCTGCGCGGCGAACTCGGCTTCACCGGCGCGGTGGTCACCGACGCGCTCGACATGGGTGCCGTCGCCGGCGAACTCGGCAAGACCGAGGGGGTCGGCCGGGCGTCGGTGCGGGCGCTGATCGCCGGTGCCGACGCGCTCTGCCTCGGCGGTGTGTCGTTCGAAGAGGACGAGCTGAACCGGATCGCGGCGGTCATCGCGGCCGCCGTCGAGTCCGGTGAACTGCCGCTGGAGCGGCTGGCCGAGGCGTCGGAGCGGGTCGCGGCGCTCGGCACTCCCCCGGTGTCGACGCCGATCTCGCCGGTGGATCATCGGCTCGGCCTGGAGGCGGCGCGCAAGGCGTTGCGGATCCAGGGGTCACCGAAGCTGGCCGGGCCACCGCTGGTGATCGACATCGAGACCGAGCCGATCGTCGCGGCGGGCCCGATGCCGTGGGGGCTCGGCTCGCATCTGACCGAACTCGTCCCCGGCACGCGGACACTCAAGGTCGGCGCGGACGGGATCGCGACCGCGATCGAGGCCGTCCACGGCGCCCGTGACCTCGTGATCGTGACGCGCGAGGCGCACCGGCACCCCGAGGTGCGCGAATTCCTCGACTGGCTGCGTGAGTCCACTGTGGACTACATCCGGGTCGAGACCGGCGTGCCGGGGCCGGGGACCGACGGCCCGCGGATCGACACGTTCAGCGGCTCCTACGTCAGCCTCCGGGCCGCGGCCGAGTACTTGGCCTGACCCCTCTCTCGCATTTCGTCCTCTGGATGCGGTACATGCACACGCAAGTACCGCGTTCAGAGGACGAAATGCGTTCGAGGGTAATTCGGTTGCGGTACCGGATCAGGGGTGTTGTAGTCCTGGGGATCGGTTCCCGGCCTAGGAGATGATCGTCTTGCGAGTGTCCACGTCCTTCCATCAGGTAATTCCCGCCTACCTCGAGGACAAGACCACTCGTGAAGACCCTCAATCTGGGGATTCTGGCGCATGTTGACGCCGGGAAGACGAGCCTGACCGAGCGGCTGTTGCACACCGCCGGGATCATCGGCGAGCTGGGCAGCGTCGACGACGGCAGCACGCAGACCGACACACTGGCGCTCGAACGCGCCCGCGGCATCACCATCAAGGCGGCCGTGGTCTCGTTCGCCCTCGGCGACGTCACCGTCAACCTGATCGACACCCCCGGCCACCCCGATTTCATCGCCGAGGTCGAACGCGCGCTCGGCGTGCTCGACGGCGCCGTCCTGGTGCTTTCGGCGGTCGAAGGCGTCCAGGCGCAGACCCGTGTCCTGATGCGGACGCTGCGACGGCTGGGCATCCCGGTGCTGCTGTTCGTGAACAAACTGGACCGCCGAGGAGCCGATCCCGGCAGGGTGTTCCAGGAAATCACCACGAAACTCACGCCGTCGGCGATCGCGATGGACCCGATGGAACCCGATCGGGTGATCGACCTCCTGGCGACCCTCGACGAGGACTTCCTCACCGAGTACCTCACCGCCCCGGACGCGTTCACGCCGTCGCGGCTCCGCGCCGAACTGACTGCGAAAGTCGCCGAAGGTCTCGCTCATCCGGTCTACTTCGGGTCCGCGATCACCGGCGCCGGGATCGACGCGCTCCGCGACGGTATCGAGAACCTGTTGCCCGCCGAGGAAAGCGACGTCGACGGGCCGCTGTCCGGCACGGTGTTCAAAGTCGAGCGCGCGCCGGGCGGCGAGAAGATCGCCTACGTGCGGCTGTTCTCCGGCAGCGTCGCCGTGCGCGACAAGGTCCCGCTCGGGGACGGCGAAGGCAAGGTCACCGCGATCAGCGTCTTCGACAACGGCTCGGCCGTGCCGTCGGGCTCGGTCGACGCCGGGCGGATCGCGAAGCTCTCGGGGCTCGATGTCCGGATCGGAGACATGCTCGGGGCCCGGGCGCGAGTGCGGGAAGCGCTGTTCTCGCCACCCACACTGGAAACCGTCGTCTCGCCGGTGCGCCCGTCCGATCGCGGGCCGCTGCACCAGGCGCTCACCCGGCTGACCGAGCAGGACCCCCTGATCGGCCTGCGGCACGACGAGGTACGCCAGGAGACTTCCGTTTCGCTGTACGGAGAAGTGCAGAAAGAGGTCATACAGGCGACGCTCGCGGACGAGTACGGCCTCGACGTCACGTTCAGTGAGACGACCACGATCTGCGTCGAGCACGTCTCCGGCACCGGGTCGGCCGCCGAACTCATCGGCAAGGCGCCGAATCCCTTTCTGGCGACGGTCGGGCTCCGTGTCGGACCGGGGTCACCAGGAAGCGGGATCTCGTTCCAGCTTGAGGTCGAACTCGGCTCCATGCCGTATTCCTTCGTCAAAGCCGTGGAGGAAACGGTGAAGAAGACACTGCGCGAAGGCCTCCACGGCTGGGAGGTGCTCGATTGCGTGGTGACGATGACGCATTCGGGTTATTACGCCCGGCAAAGCCATGCGCACGGCACCTTCGACAAGAGCATGTCCAGCACCGCGGGCGATTTCCGCGACCTGACGCCGTTGGTGCTGATGGCGGCGCTGCGCGAGGCCGGGACGACCGTGCACGAACCGATGCACCGGTTCTTCCTCCAGACCCCGGCCGACACTCTCGGCCCGGTCACCGCCCTGCTGGCGCAGGCTCGTGCCGTCCCGCGTACGACGGTCACGAAAGCCGGGACAGCGGAGCTGGAAGGCGAGATCCCGGCGGCGAAAACCCATGAGGTGCATCAGTTCCTGCCTTCGGCGGCCCGGGGCGAAGGCACGATGGAGACCGCCTTCCACGGCTACCGGCCTGTCCGGGGTGCCGCGCCGTCACGGTCGAGGACCGATCACAACCCGTTGAACCGCAAGGAATACCTGCTACGCGTGCTGCGGCGCGTCTGAGGATCGGAGAACGTCATGGTTTCACGGCTCGGGGTCAGGATCCCGCGCGAGCTGCCCGCCGCCCGGCTGACCGGCCTCGCCCGGCGCGCGGAACAGGAGGGCCTGGACGAGGTCTGGATCGTCGAGGACTGCTTCTACGCGGGCGGGATCGCGACGGCGTCGGCGGTGCTGGCGGCGACCGAGAAGATCACCCTCGGCATCGGCATCATGCCCGCCGTGGCGAGGAACCCGGCCATCGCGGCCATGGAGATCGCGGCGCTGGCGGAGCTGTACCCGGGACGGCTGATCGTCGGGTTCGGGCACGGGGTGCCGAGCTGGATGCGCCAGATCGACGCGTGGCCGAAGTCGGCGCTGGCGGCGTTCGAGGAGACGCTGACGGTCATCCGGCGGCTGCTGGCGGGCGAGCGCGTTTCCTTCGAGGGCAAGCACGTCCGGCTCGACGAGGTCGAGCTGGAGTTCCCGCCCGCGCTGCCGCCGAAGCTCGTCGCCGGCGTCCGCGGGCCGAAGTCGCTCGCGGCGGCGGGCCGGGTCGCGGACGGGACGCTGCTCGCCGAACCGGCGACCCCGGAATACGTCCGCGCGACACGCGATCTCATCGGCGTCGAAGGCCATACGATCGCCACCTACAACTGGCTGGCCCTCGACGCCGATCCCGAACGGGCCCGCGAGCGCGCACGGGCCGACGTCGCTTCCGCGATCGGGCCGAACTCGGGCCCGGCGCTGGAACCGCTGGACTTCGGCGCCGAACTGCTGGCCGAGGTCGCCGCCGCGAAGGACGACCGGGCGGAGCTGGCGCGGCGGCTGCGGCCCGAGTGGATCGACCGGCTGAGCATCAGCGGGCCGCTCGACCGCTGTGTCGAGCAGATCCGCGCGCTGTACGCGGCCGGGACCGAATCCGTCATCCTGCTCCCCTTGCTCGGCGAGCCGGAGGAGGAGTCCTTCGCCGCGGCGGGCCGGATCGCGTCGGCTCTGCGCGGCTGACCTCACCGCGTTTCGTCCTCTGAACGCGGACGGGGCCGGACCAGCGGCGCCTGGTGAAGGGGACTTTCCCCACAGCCAATGCGGCGAAACGCCGGCCGGTGTCGCTCTGTACGGTTTTTACCGAGGTCGTGAGTGATAAGGACGGTTAGAACCGTCTTTATCACTCACGACACCTTCGCAAAACGCCCGAATCAGGCACCGCTCCCCGAGAGTGTCCCCTGTGGACAGTCAAGATGTGTCAGGCCACTGTGACGAGCCCCTCCACCAGCCACTTGACCAGCGGATAGACGACTTCGCCGGGTCCCTACCCTCAGAGCAGGGAAGGAGGCCTTCACGGCCGTACGATTGCACACGCAACTACCGCGTTTCGTCCTCTGAATGCGGCCGGGCGTCGAGCGCCCTGATCACGGCGACCATGTCCTCCGCGCCGTAACCGAGCCGCGCGGTTTCGGCGTAGAGGGCGCGGGACGCCTCGATCAGCGGCAACTCGAGTCCCGTCTCCCTCGCCGCGGCCGCGATCAGCTCGACATTGGCCAGGACGTTCGCGATCGAGGCCTGCGGCGCGAAATCCTCCTCGACGAGTTTGGGCGCCTTGACCCGCAGGATCGGACTGGCCAGCTGCCCCGCGCCGAGGACGTCGGCGAGCAGACGGAGATCGAGTTCGTGGGCCCAGGCGAAGCGCACGGTCTCGGCCAGGCTCGTCACGACCGCGGTCAAATGCACGTTGACCGCCAGTTTCATCAGGAGCCCGTTGGGCACCGGCCCGCAGCGCACCGTTTCCCGGCACATCGGCGCGAACAGCTCCCGGACCTCCTCGATCGTGCCGGGGTCCCCCGCGAGCATGGCGACCAGCTCACCCGCCTCCGCCGGGATCCGCGAGCCGGAGACCGGCGCTTCCACGTACTTCGCCCCGGCCGCGAGGAGCTCGGCCTCGAGTTCGCGGGAGTGGCCCGGCGCCGTCGTTCCCATGTGGACGATCGTGCGGCCGGCCACCCGGCCGCCGAACGCGGGCCCGCCGCGGTCGAGCACGGCGTCGACGGCGTCCGCGTCCTTGAGCATCAGGATCACGACGTCACACCGCGCGAAGAGCTCTGCCACGTCCTCGACCGCCTCGGCCACCCGGCCCGCTTTGCCCGGGGT
This sequence comes from Amycolatopsis sp. NPDC043889, assembly GCF_056435645.1. Lineage (NCBI taxonomy): Bacteria > Bacillati > Actinomycetota > Actinomycetes > Pseudonocardiales > Pseudonocardiaceae > Amycolatopsis > Amycolatopsis sp. NPDC043889. Next base: position 145,989 of record NZ_JBWKEC010000009.1, on the reverse strand, counting down.
GCGATTCCACACGAGCAACGGGATTCCGGCGCGCGCCAGGTTCAGTGCCATCGGCTCGCCCATACTGCCCAGCCCGGCGAAACCGACTCGCGAGATACCCATGAGCCCACTTTGCGGCACGGCCTTGTCCCGGCGCGGCCGCTGAGACGATCCTGCCGGAAGTCGCGAGGAACATGGCGTCGTGACACCGTCGCCGCACAGTCGTGAACGAGCCACCCACCGCGCCCAGGCACCCCACGGACAGGTCGCGAAAGCCTCTTTCGCAACGTCCTCGCGGCCCGCCCCGCCCGGCACCGCGGCTCAGAACGGGTGCTCCATCCACACGTTCGCCTCCACGTAGACCCCGCAGTCCCGCTCGACGTTCGCGTGCACCGGCGCGATCCCGCCCGGGATCACGTTGTCGCCGTCGGCGAGTTTGACCCCGCTCCACTCGTGCCAGTCCGCGATCGAGCCCGAGATCGTCACCGCGAACGGGCACACCTTGATCATCCGCGCGCCGAGCCGTTCGTGGGTGCGCAGCCAGCGATCGGCGAACAGCCCGTCCTCGCGCCGCCGGACGGCGTACTCCTCCATGGGCACATCGGGTTCGTCCTCCTTGCCGATCGGGCGTACGGAGACGATCAGCCGCTTCAGCCCCGTCTCGGCCGCGCGCGCCTTCAGTGCCTTCAGCATCGGCGTGGACAGGCCCGTCCCGCGCATCCGTGGCGCCACGACGACTTCGAGGGCGCATAGGGTGTCCGGCGCGCGGCCGTCCATGAGATCCTGCGCGGCCCACTGGATCGCCTCGTCCCAGCCGTGCGCCGGTAGTTCGCGGCGGTCCGCGGCCGGATAGGTCAGCGGGACCGACAGCGCCCGCGCGATCGGTTCGCCGTCGTCGTCCAGCGCGATCAGGAAGTACCGGGACCAGTGGCGCAGGAACCGCTCCGGGGTGATCATCTTGCCGCTGAACCCGGCGTAGATGAACTCACCGCCGACATCGCCAAGATTCAGCGCGGGATCGAGGAGATCGGGACGGGACGCAAGATCGACGATTCGCATGCCGCCCAGTCAACCGAGCCGGTGATCGGCCCGATAGCTGCTTCCGGGCGATGATCAAACCGGCTGACGCGGCGCGGCCTACAACCGGGAAAGGACGTCGGTGAGCCTGCCCGCGGCGACGTCCCACTCCTCGAGGACGCTGCTCCGCTCGAGCGCCGACGTTCGCAGGGAATGGCGGAGTTCGGCGTCGAGCGACCAGCGCAGCAAGGCCGCCGCGAGCGCCGAAGGGTTGTTCGGCGGCACCAGCAGGCCGGGGACGCCGCCGCCGGGCGCCGTGCCGAGCGCGTCGCGCGCGCCGGTGGTTTCGGTGGCCACCACAGGGATTCCGCGCGCGAGCGCCTCGGCGACGACCAGCCCGGACGTGCCGCCGCGAGCGGGCAGGACGAGCAGATCCGCGCCGTCGTAGACCAGGTCGAGGTCGTCCGGCGGCTGGATGAGGCTGATCCGGGAACCGAGCCCGAGCCGTTCGACCGTCCAGCGCAGTTCGTCGACGTAGGCGGGATCGTGATGGGTCGCGCCGGCGAACACGCATTTGAACGCCAGTTCGTCGATCGTCGAAAGCGCGCGGATGAGCACGTCCTGGCCGTGCCGCGCGGTCATGGGCGCGAGACACAGCAGCCGGGAGACGCCGTCGGCCCCGGCGGCGAGCGGGGCCGCGTCCGTGCCGGGTGTCGCGACGTAGACCCGCGTCGGGTCGAGGTCATGCCGGTCGATCAGCTGGCGCGCGAGCCACGGCCCGGTGGCGACGATCATCCCCGTCAGCCGCAGGGTCTCCCGTTCGCTCGCGTCGAGTTCGGCGGCCTGCGCCGGATCGAGCGCGGGATCGTCGGCGAGCGGCCGGTGGACCAGGACGGCCAGCCGCAGCCGCCGCGCGTGCGGGACCACGATCTCCGGCACCCCGCAGGCGACCGTGCCGTCGATCAGGACGACGGTGTCGTCGGGCAGCGCGGCGAGCGAACGGGCCAGCCTCGACCGGGACAGCGGCCCCGGCATCGGCCATTCGCCGGCGATCGGCAGTTCCAGCAGCGGGAGGCCGGTGGCCGGGAGGTTCTGGCACATCCGGCGGTCGTATTCACCGCTGATGTCCTCGGTGTCCCCCGGCAGGACGAAGACGACCGGTTCGGTCACGCGGTCATTCGAGGTGAACACGGTTACCTCCAGATGCGGGCGCCTTATCTGGAGACACGGATACGGAGCCCGGCCGGTTCACCTCCGGAGGAAGAAAGTTTCACCCGTGCACTCGGGCGATCGCGGCGACGATCTCGTCACGCAGCCCGGCACCGACCGCGATGGTGGCCGCCGAACGCACCGTGTGGTCGCCGCCGTCGGTGTCGACGACCACTCCCCCGGCCTCCCGTACCAGCAGGACACCTGCCATCGTGTCCCACGGCTGGTTGGAGAGGATGACGCTCGCGTCGAGTTTGCCGTCCGCGACCCAGGCCAGGTCGATCGCCGCGGAGCCGAGGAAGCGGACCCGCTGCACGCGGCCGCCGAGTTCGGCGAGCAGCGCCATCCGGACGCGGTTCTTGGCCTCCGCCCCCTCGCCGACCGCGAAGTCGCCGATACTCACGATCGCGTCGGACAGCTCCGTCGCTTTCGACGCCTCAAGACGCTCTTCGTCCGCGTACGCGCCTTGTCCCTCGACAGCGGTGTAGGTGACGTCGAGGAACGGCAGGGAGATCGCCGCGACCGTGCTCTTGAGACCGTCGACGAGCCCGAGCGAAACGCCGCACAGCGGGATGCCGCGCGCGAAGTTCGCCGTGCCGTCGACCGGGTCGAGCGCCCACCAGAGGTCCTTGTCGCCCTGATGCCCGCGTTCCTCGCCGAGGATGCCGATCTCCGGCGTCTCGCGGGCGAGGAATTCGCGGACGGCGTCCTCGACGGCGAGGTCGACGTCGGTCACCATATCGCGATCACCTTTGGCGGCAACGGAGAACGACGTCATCGAGCGGATGATCCCGGTCGCCTTGGCGACGGCCTCGCGGGCCACGGACAACAATGCGGCGTGGTCGGTCATATGGGTACCGTAGCCGGAATGGACCTGTTCCCGACGACCACGACGGCCGACGAGCGCATCCGCGGCGCCGAGGTCGCGGTGCTGCCCGTCGGCAGTTTCGAACAGCACGGAGCGCACCTCCCGCTCGCCACCGACGCCCTGATCGCGACGACGATCGCCGGCGCCCTCGCCGCGGCGTACCCGGTGCTGCGGCTCCCGCCGATCACGATCGGTTGCTCACACGAACACGCGGACTGGACGGGCACGGTCAGTATTTCGGCCGCGACCCTGTACGCCGTGGTGAACGACGTCGCGGCCTCCCTGCGCCGTTCCGGTGTACCGAAACTGGTGCTGGTGAACGCGCACGGCGGCAACTACGTCCTGTCCAACGTGGTCCAGGAGTCGACGTCGCCGATGGCGCTCTTCCCCGGCGTCGAGGGCTGGCAGGCTGCGCACGACGCGGCCGGGCTGGAGACGTCGCTGGACAGCGACATGCACGCCGGGGAGCTGGAGACCTCCCTTCTGCTGCACGCGCACCCATCGCTGGTCCGGCCCGGTTTCACCGAGGCGGATCACCTCGCCGACGACAGGCGGCACCTGCTGACGGTGGGCCTGCGCCCGTATTCGGATTCCGGGGTGGTCGGGCGGCCTTCGCTGGCGACGGCGGAGAAGGGACGGCTGGTGCTGGAGTCACTGGTGGAGAACTTCGGGGACACTCTGGCCGCGCTCGGCTGACTCGATCATGTCCAGATGCGGCAGGAAGTGGTGCATCCGCTCCTGTTTCGTCCGCAGGTAACGCAGGTTCTCGTCGTTCGGCGTGACCAGCAGCGGCACCCGCTCGCTGATCCGCACCCCGTGCTGTTTCAGCTGGTCGACCTTCTCCGGGTTGTTGGACAGCAGCCGCACCGACCGCACCCCGAGGTCGTTCAGGATCTCCGCCGCGGCACGGTAGTCGCGCGCGTCCACCGGCAGCCCCAGCGCGATGTTCGCCTCGACGGTGTCGAGACCTTCGTCCTGCAGCCGCATCGCCTTCAGCTTCGCGAGCAGGCCGATTCCGCGTCCTTCGTGGCCTTGGGCGTACACGAGGATTCCGGCCCCCTCGTCGACGATCGCTTGCAGCGCGGCGGCCAGCTGGTCGCCGCATTCGCAGTGCATCGAGCTGAAGACGTCTCCGGTGAGACATTCCGAATGGACCCGCGCCAGCGTGCCGAAGGTCGCGACGTCGCCGTGCACCAGCGCCATCTGTTCGGTGCCGTCTGCGTCCAGGTACCCATACGCGCGGAAGACGCCGTATCGGGTGGGCAGTCTGGTCTCCACGACCCTCTCGACGGTCATCGGGTTTCTCCTGTCTGTTCGGTGACTCCTGACGGAACGCACGAGCAGGACGCCCGCACCGGGAAGGCTGGAGAAGAGCGCGAGCACGCCGTAGACGACGGCCACGGTGACGCCCTGCGCCGAACCGAGCCCCGCCGCGCCGAACAGCAGCGCGCAAACCCCTTCGCGCGGGCCCCAGCCGCCGATGTTCAGCGGCAGGCCCATCGCGAGCAGGGCGAGGATCATCAACGGCAGCAGGTCGCCGACCGGCGCGGTGATCCCGGCCACGCGCGCGGCGACGACGAACAGCGCGAGATGCCCGGCCAGGGTGGCGGCCGAAAGCAGGCTCACGCCGGGCCAGGTCTCCTTGGTCAGCAGACCGAGCCGGACGTCGGCGAGGGTGACGGCGAACCCGCGGCGCCATTTCGATCCACTGTGGATCCACCGCTTTCCGGCCGTCATCCCGGTGACGATCAGCGCGAGGGCGAGGGCGACGACCACGATCCCGGCGCCCGTGACTACTCCGCCGATGGGCGAAGGCACCATGGAAGGCGCGCTCAGCACGACGGCGACCGAAGCTCCGATGACCGCGATCTGCCCGGCGGTGCGCTCCAGCACCACCGCGCGGACGCCGCGCGGGACGTCACCGGCTTCGCGGCCGTGGTGCACGGCCCGGTTGACGTCACCGAGGACGCCCGCGGGCAGGACACCGTTGAGGAACAACGCGCGGTAGTACTCGCCGACCGCGCTCGGCAGCGACAACCGCAGACTGAGCCGCCGCGCGACCAGGCACCAGCGCCAGGCACTGAAAACCGTGGTGGCGAAACCGATCCCGAGCGCGGCGGCGATCCCGACGGCGTCGACCTCGCGCAGCCCGGCCAGGAACGCACCCGTGCCCAGTTGCCAGACGAGCGTCCCGAGGATGCCGAGCGCGCCGAGCATCCGAAGCCACGGCCAGCACCGGTTCACGCAGGCACCACCAGGAGGTCTTCGTGCTGGATCACCGCGTCCAGCTCGCCCGCCGCGCACTGCGCGAGCCGCCACCGCAGGTAGGCGTCCCCGTCCGGCGCCAGCTCCTGCCGCTGCTCGCAGGCGGCGCCGACCCAGCCGGTGAGCCATTCCGCGGTCAGCGCGGCCTGGTCGGCCCCGAGCCGCCACGGGCTGGGAGCGCGCCGCACGGTGGCGCCAAGCCGTTCGAAGACGCCGAACGCGACGTCCACCGCGTCCGGTCCGAGCAGCCACCGGCCGTCGGTCACCCGGCGTTGGTGCGCGTTGAAGGCGTCGGAGATCTCGATGTCGAACTTGTCCTTGGGCGACAGCACCACCCGGCCCGAAACGCTCAACGTGAACAGGACCGCGCAGCCCGCTTCGACGCAGGCCTCCGCCAGCCGGGACATCTCATCGGCGGTGAGCAGGTCGAGCAGCGCCGACGCCGCCACGAGCGAGGTCCCGGCGAGGTCCTCCGCACGTAACTCGGTGATGTCACGCTGTTCGGTGACGACAGTGACCTCGCTTCCGTCCAAAGCGTGTTCCGGACGGCTGGTACGCGACAGCGCGTGGGTGAGCAGGTCGGCGTCGCGGTCGTGCAGGATCCAGCGCTGGCGGCCGGGCAGCCGCACCGCCAGCCAGCGGCCGAGCGAACCGGTGCCACAACCCAGATCCCGGATGACGACCTCGTCCCGCCCGCGCAGGAACGCGCGCACCGGTTCGATCAGCTCGGTCGCGCGGGCGGCGGCGTCGGCGTCCTCACGCAACTGGAGCCAGCTGGGGGCGTACTTGGTCATGCCGCCGTCCTTTCGCTCAGCAGAACGGCGGCGACACCGCGGGCCGTCTCGTCCCACTCCGTCAGCGTCTCGCGGCGAAGGCGGGCGGAGGCGCGAAGACGATCACGCAGTTCAGGTTCGGTGAGCCAGCGGCGAAGGGCCGTGGCCAGCGCGTTGACGTCCTCACCGGGGACGAGCATGCCGGGCACGCTGCCGTCGGATGCCTGGCCGAGGGTGCCCGGCAGCGCGTCGACGGCGGTCGTCAGCACGGGAACGCCGTGTGCGAGCGCTTCGGTGACGACCATCCCGTAGGTCTCCGCGCGCGACGGCAGCACGAGAAGGTCTGCGGCCGCATACGTCGCTTCGAGTGCTTCGCCGGATCGCGGGCCGGCGAGGGTGAACCGATCGCCGAGTGTGTGTCGCCGCAGGCGTTCGACGTAGCGGGTCTCGCGGGGAATGGCACCGACGCATTCACAGGTCCACGGTAGATCTTTGAGCGACTTCAACGCTTCCGCGAGCGTGCCCTGCCCCTTGCGCGGGGTCACGTTGGCGACGCAGACCAGCCGCGTCCCGTCAAGACTCCCGGAAGCGACTTCGGCCTTGTCCACCCCGGGCGGCACCACGTGCACGCGATGCGGGGCGAGGTCGTGGTGCTCGATCAGCCGTCGCGCGGCCCAAGCGCTGGTCACGACCACGGCCTCGACCGCGGTGAGCGTCTCCCGCTCCAGCCGGTCCAGCTCGGCGGCGAGCGAAGGCGACAGTCCCGTCTCGTCGGCCAGCGGGAGATGCACCAGCACCGCGATCGACAGCCGCCGCGCGGACGGCCCGATCACCTCCGGCACCCCGCAAGCGACCAGCCCGTCGAGCAGGACGGCCGAACCGTCGGGCAGTGCGGCGAGTTTGCGCGCCAGCACCGTGCGCGCCTCGGTGCCGGGCCGCGGCCAGTTCCCGCGCACGGCGATCTCGTGGACCTCCACCCCCATCGCGGCGAGGCCGTCGCACAGCCGCCGGTCGTAGACGTTGCCGCCGCTGGGCGCGCCCACGTCGTCGATGTCGTTGGGCAGGACGACGTGGAGGCCGGTCACAGCGCACGCTCGTAACTCGCCCAGGCGACGTGGGATTCGTGCAGCGAGACGGTGAGCCCCTCGAGTCCGCGTGCCCCCTCGCCGAGCGCTCCGGTGTGGACGCGGTCGGCGAGCCTGTCCGCGATGACCTTGGCGAGGAACTCGGTCGAGGTGTTGATCCCGGCGAACTCGGGCACGTCGTCGAGGTTGCGGTAGTTCAGGTCGGCGAGCACCGCTTTGAGCTCTTCGGTCGCCTTGCCGATGTCGACGACGATGTTGTCGGCGTCCAGTTCGGACCGGCGGAACGTCGCGTCCACCAGGAAGGTCGCCCCGTGCAGCCGCTGCGCGGGGCCGAAGACCTCGCCTCGGAAGCTGTGGGCGACCATGACGTGGTCGCGGACGGTGATACTGAACAACGGACCTCCTCCGGTCGTGCCCTTAACGCGTGTCCTCCATCTGATAGGTCACACGGAGGCAGAGCGTTCCTGGTTCATTCGCGGCCAGACGCGGCAAGACGTCCGGTAGTTCATGGAACAGACAGTGCCCGCTGACCAGCACTTCGAATCCTGGATCGGCCAGAAGGCGCAAGGCGAGCGCCAAGCGGTCGGCGTAGCCCCGGTTCAGGCGGCGGGACGGCGAGACCATGCCGACCTGGCTGGAGCGGATCGCCAGCCGCCGTGAATGGAAGTTCTCGCCGAGCGGGACACTGACGCGGCGGTCGCCGTACCAGCTCAGCTCGATGACCTCGCCCTCCGGCGCGAGCAGCTCCAGTGATCGCGCGAGCCCCGCCTCGCTCGCGCTGGCGTGCACGACGAGGTCGCAGTCATCCAGCGCGTCCTCCGGTGTCGAGAAGTCGACACCGAGCGCCTTCGCGACCTTCGCGCGTTCCGGGTCGACGTCGATCAGCTGGACCCTCGTCGCCGGGAAACCGGCCAGCAGTTTCGCGACACTGCTTCCCACCATCCCGGCGCCGACCACGGCGATCCGGTCGCCGAGTTTCGGCGACGCGTCCCAGACGGCGTTGACCGCGGTCTCGATCGTCCCCGCGAGGATCGCGCGCTCCGGCGGGACCCCGCGCGGCACCGGGGTCACGGCCGACGCCGGGACGACGTAGCGCGTCTGGTGCGGGTAGAGGCAGAAAACGACCTGCCCGACCAGGTCTTCCGGACCACGTTCGACCACGCCGACATTGAGGTATCCGTACTTCACGGGCCCCGGGAATTCGCCCTCCTGGAACGGCGCGCGCATGGCCGCACGTTGACTCGGCGGGACCTCGCCGCGGAAGACGAGCGTCTCGGTGCCCCGGCTCACGCCCGAGTACAGGGTGCGGACGAGTACTTCCCCGTCGCCGACCGGAGGGAGCGAGACCGGCCTGATCTCACCGTCGCCGGAACCACTGAACCAGAAGGCGCGTTCCATCGTGTCCTCTCATGTCGGACCCTGGAAGCCGGGGTCACCGCCACCATAACGAGGAGGCCTCGTGATCAACCCCGGAGTTTTCCTGGGGGTCCTCGTCCAGCTGGCGCTGCTGGGGACGCTGGACGCCGTCGCCGGGCTGGGCCCGCTGGGCTGGCTCGCCGGCGCGGCCTACGGCCTCGCCGTGGGCGGATTCCTGACCTACGGCCTGAACCGGAGCACCGCGCGCTCCCTAGGCCCCGCCGACGCCGTCACGCTCGGCCGGTCCGGGTTGGTCGGCTGCGTGACCGCACTCGTCGTCGACACCGCGGGCCGGGAGATCGTCGCGATGGTCGTCCTCGCGTCGGTCGCGCTCGTCCTGGACGCCGTCGACGGCCAGGTCGCGCGCCGCACCGGGACGGCGTCCCCGCTCGGCGCGCGGTTCGACATGGAGGTCGACGCCTATCTGATCCTGATCCTGAGCGTGGTCGTCGCGCAATCGGTCGGCCCGTGGGTGCTCACGATCGGCGCGATGCGCTACGTGTTCGTCGCCGCGAGCAGGCTTTGGCCGTGGCTGAACGCGCCGCTTCCGCCGAGCATGGCGCGTAAGACGGTCGCGGCGGTTCAGGGCATTGCGCTGGTCGTGGTGGCCTCGGCGATCCTGCCGCTCTGGGTGGGCTTCGTGATCACCCTGGGCGCGCTGGCGCTGCTGACGTGGTCGTTCGGGCGCGACACGTGGTGGCTGCTGGAGCAGCACGCCTTCACCGCCGCGCCGGCCTGATCACGCGTACTGTGCTTCGCCGTTCCCGATCGACCAGTTGACCGGATCGGTCTCGGTGATCATCACGAGCACGTTCCGCGGCTCGGTCCCCGAATACTCCTCGGCGAGCTCCGCGATCCGCCGGTACAGCGACTTCTTCTGCTCGTCGGTGCGCCCCTGCCGCATGGTGATCGCGATGAACACGACCCCCTCGTCGCGGTGGATCCCCAGGTAGTCGTCGTATTTCAGGGTGCTCTGGCCGTTCAGGACCTGGAAGCGGTCGTCGGCCGGGATGCCGAGCGTCTCGACCATCGCGTCGTGGACGGCGTTGCCGAGGGCTTCGAGCTTGTCGGTCCCGATGGCGTCGATGCGGACGAAGGGCATGTCAGTTCTCCTTGGTGGCGAGCAGGCCGAGGGCGCCGTCGACGGCTTTCGCGAACACTTCCGGGGAGCCGGCGGCGCGGGCGAGGATGTAGCCGCCCTGCAGCACCGCGACCAGCGCGGTCGCCGTGGCGAGCGGATCGAGTCCGGCGTCGAGTTCACCGGCCGTGCGGCCCTCGTCGAGCAACTCGGCGAGGCGACCGGTGAGCCAGCCGAAGAACTCTTCGACCGGCTTGCGCAGATCCGCGTCGGCCATCACGTCGGGATCCTGGGCGAGCCTGCCGACCGGGCAACCCTTGAGCACGGCGCGTTCGCGGCGCAGGTAGACGGTGACACGCTCGACGACCGAGCCGGGCGCGGAGAACTCGGCCTCCGCCCTGGCACGCAGATCGTCGGCGCTGCGGACGATCGCGGCGAGCGCGAGTTCGGACTTGCCCTGGAAGTGGTGGTACATGCTGCCCTGGCCGGCGCCGGAGCGTTCCTGGATCGCCTTCGGGCTGGTGCCGACGTAGCCGCGCTCCCACAGGAGCTCACGAGTGCTCTCGATGAGCCTTTCCCTCTTGTCCACGAGCAGACCGTACATACTAGTAGGTACAGTGAGCAAGCCGGAGGCGGGAGAGCAAGGGACCTTTGCTACCACTTTCGCACTTATCCGCAGGTCAGCACCCACATTCCGCAGTCAGCAGACTAACTGCGCCCCACGAGAGACCCGCCGGTCCGTGAAGGCCTCCTTCCCTACCCTCAAAGTAGGGAAGGAGGCCTTCACGGACCGCCAGATCACCACATGCACCCCAGTGACCCCAAGCCTCACACCCAAAGCGCGCGAAGGCCCCTTCCCTCGGCTGAGCCGAGGAAACTCGACCTTTACACCCAAGTCCAAGCCGCAACCAGTCGACTGAACGCGCCACACCCTCAGGACCGCGAGTCCTGCCCGAACCGTTCCCACTCCCGGTCCCAGGCCGCCCACCGCGCCCGGTTCAGCAGGTGCCGAGCGACCAGATACCCCGCGGCAAGCAGCGCCACCACGGCCAGCCACACCCCCACCCCGACGCCGATCCCCGTACTGGTCGCGTCCATCGGCAGCACCGGCGGCTCGACCACGGCGCCGGCCTCGTCGAGCCACACCGTCACCGCGTCCCCCGCCGAAGCGCCGAGGTCGGCGGCGACCGGCGCCTCCTGGAAGCCCCCATCCGGCAACGCCCACCGCGCCGCCACCGAAGCCGTCTCCGCGGAAGGCGTCCCGTCGACGCCGATACGCGCCGGCGGCGCGTCCTCGAGCAGGAAAGCGGTCGCCGAGTGACGCGAAGCCGTCTCAAGAGCCGAGCGCGCCGTCATGGTCGCGTAGGTCTCCGAACCGGCCGCCGCGGCCAGCGGTACACCGAGCAGCGCCGCCACGAGGCCGCCGACGAGGATCGCCGCCTCGATCCGGTCGGGGATCCGCGCCAGCGGGTTCCGGCCGAGATGGATCCGGCGCCACAGGAACACGAGCCACACGACGGCCTCCTTCACCGGTCCCCACCGACAAGACTGCGCCGGAAAGAACCGGAGCACCAGGAGGCTTTGGTCCCGTCAGCGGCTCTCACCCAGGACCACGTACGCGGCGGCCGCCCGGTTCATCGCACGACGTGTTCGTACGCGCGCTTCAGGTCCTCGACCCGGCCCGGCGGCGCGACCAGCGGCCCTTTCGCCCAATCGCAGCCGAGTTCGTGCAAGACCTGCAGCTGTCGCGCGGTTTCGACCCCTTCGGCGACCACCACGAGGTCGACGGCGTGCGCCATCGCCATGATCCCGGCGACGATCGGCTCGGCGTCGCTCGACCTGCCGAGATCGGCCACGAACGACCGGTCGATCTCGATCACGTTCAGATCGAGCCGGCACAGCTGGGCGAGCGAGGAATACCCGGCGCCGAACCGTTCCGCGGTCACCCGCACCCCGGTCTTCCGCAGCGCGTCGACCGCGTCGGCCGCGTCCTTCAGCGCCGTCTCGTCGACGTCGAGGCTCAGGTCCCGCGGCCCCAGCCCCGCTGCTTCCAGGGTTGTCTGGACCACTTGCAGCAAGGTGGGATCGCCCAGTTGGCGGACCGAAAGACTCACATTCACATTACAGTGCACACCATGATCGGCACGCCATCGAGAGATCTCGCGGGCGGCCTTGGCGAGGACCTCCGCCCCGATGACCGTCAAAAGATCGCCGTCGTCGGCGATCTCGGCCAATTCCGCCGGATCGATCGGTCCACGCTCCGGGTGAGCCCAACAGGACTTCGCCTTCACCGCGACCATGTCACCGGTCCGCAAATCGACGACGGGCTGATAAACGGTCTCGACCAGGCCTTCGGCGACGGCGTTGCGCAGATCCTGTTCCAGCGCGAAACGGTCTTGGACTCGTTTCCGCATGATCGGCGCATAGAACGCATATCGCCCCGGCCCGAATGTCTTGGCCTGATACATCGCCAAATCGGCGTCTTCCAGCAATTCGTCGGCACTGCGCCGATCACCAGGTTTGGCGATCACTATTCCAATACTCGTATTTATATGCAGTTCGCGGCCGTGCACGGTGAGCGATTCGGCGAGCCGCCGCTGGAGGTGGTCGGCCAGTGCCCGCACCTCGGCGGCTTCGGTATAACCGGTGGTGATGACCAGGAACTCGTCCCCGCCGAGCCGTCCGACCAGGTCCGAAGGTCCGGCGGCGGCGCGCAGCCGGTCGCCGATGATGCGCAGCACCTGGTCGCCGACGGTATGACCGAGCGAATCGTTGATGATCTTGAACTTGTCGAGGTCGATGAACATCACGGTGGTCGTATGCGCCGGATCGGCGTTCGTGCGGCGCAGGTGGTTCAGCGCGAGCGTGCGGTTCGCGAGCCTGGTCAGCGGATCATGGGTGGCCTCGTAGGCCAGCCGTTCGCTGATCGCCCGCCGCTCGGTGATGTCGGCGAAGGACGTCAGCACGGAGGGCACGCTCTGCCCCGGCGCCATCAGCGGACCGGAGGTCAGCGAAAGCCATCGGTGCGCGCCGTCCCGCCGCCGCACCTGCACGACCCGCCCGGTGTCGACCTTCCCGGAACGCCGCACCCGCGCGGACGGCAGATCATCGACGGGTACCGGGATGCCGTGCTCGTCGTACAGCCGCAACGTCCGGCTCTCCAGGCCGACCAGGGAACCCGGCGGCACCCCGGCGATGCGGTGCGCCGCGGAGTTCGCCAGTTCGATCCGGCCGCCGGGGCCGACCAGCAGCACTCCCTCGTCGAGGGTCTCGACGACGGTGGCGAATTCGGCCTCGGCCCGGCGCTGCGCGGTCTCGTCGGCGCACAGCAGCACGTAACCGTCGAACATCTCGGCCGCGGAGACCCGCACCGCCAGCGCCGTGCCGTCGGCGCTGTAATGCGTGGCCTGCACGACACCGCCCGACGCGACGACCTGCCGCGGGCTCATCGGCGCGCCGACGACCTCGGCCACCGGAACCCCGATGACCTGGTCGAGATCATGGCCGTAGACGGCCTCGGCCGCCGGATTCCAGCTCGTCACCAGCCCGTCGGGGGAGGTCGCGATGATCGCATCGCTCGCGTGGCCGACCAGCGCGGCCTGAAACCGCAGACCGGCCTCGGCCGCCTTCTGCGTGGTCAGGTCGCGCATGATCACCTGGTACGCGGGCTTGCCCTCCCATGTCGTGAGCACCGCCTGCGATTCGACGGTGACACGCCTGCCCTGCAGGGTCCGCAGGGTCATCTCCGTCGGCTCGCTGAACGAGCCGGGCGAGACCAGCGAGCCGATCCGCGCCAGCAGCGCGTCCTGCGAGCCGACGTCGACCAGATCGGTGATGTGCATCCCGATGATCTCGGTCGACACCTTCGCGCCCACGAACCGCATCGTGGCCGAGTTCACGAAGACGACTTTGCCCCGCTGATGGACACAGATCCCGTAAGGGCTCGCCTCCACCATCGTGAGATATTGCGTTCCCAATGCGCCGCCATCGGAATTTTGCTCCAAAAGGCGGTACCCCTGACCGAGAAAGGCGAGCGCGGGTTCGCCACGCTGATCCCTCTCGGCGGACAACTCGGTCAGCAGACGGACGAGCGACGCGTGCCGGTCGGGTTTCCCCACCGTGCGGGTCGCGGTGCCGTTCGCTGGCGAGGAATCCTGATCCGAGGGCCGGTGGGTGTCGGGAGTCCCACCGTCGAGATCGTCAGGATCCATCTGATCCAAACCCCCTACTCGACTGATGTAGCTTCCGATTAGATCACTAAATCGACGTAGCCGTCCTCCCCGGACAGCTGATCGGCGCGGCTATTCCACCCCAGCGTTGACTGAATGTAGTTGAAGGGAAACACGTGCGGAGCAAAACAGACATCTGCGGCATCGGCGCCGTAACCGCCTACGGCTGGGGGCGCGAATCGCTGTGGGAAGGCCTGGCGAGCGGCGTCCCCTGTGCCCAATTCGCCGACGGCTTCGGGGAAACCCCGGATCAGCCGGGTTGGGTCGCCCACGTCCCCCAGGGCGGACGGGACAGGGACGGCAGCCTGCACGCGCGCGCCCTGCTCGCCGCGGCGCGGGAAGCGATCGAAGACGCCGGGGCGCGAGGCTGGACGCCAGGGCGCCGGGTCGGCGTCATCTCCGGCGGCGTCCGCGAGGACCTGCGCACCTGGGACCGGCTCACCGAGATGGGCGAGCAGCTCATGTACCGGCGTGAATTCATCGGCATGATGCCCTCGACCCCGATCACCACCCTCATGGCGGAGTTCGGTTTCCACGGCCCTTCCATGGCCACGTCCGCGATGTGCGCGACCGGCAGCGCCGCGGTGCTCACCGCGAAGATGTGGCTGGACGCCGGCATGGCCGACGACGTGGTCGTGGTCACCACGGATCTGTCCGCGACCAGGCCGATGGTGCGCAACTTCGTGCACTGCGGGGTGGCGATCACCGACGTGCCCCCGCTCGAGGCGTGCCGTCCTTTCCAAGAGGGCACAAGGGGTTTCACCTTCTCCGAGGCCGCGGTCGCGGTGGTGCTGACCCAGCGGAAGACCGAGTCGTACGCGACGCTGCGAGGCGGCGCCATGACCCACGAGGCGCACAACGCGATGGCTCTCGACCCCGATCCGACGAACGCGGTCGCGGCGGTGACCGGGGCGCTGGAGAACGCGAACGCCGCGCCGTCCGACGTCCGTTACCTGAACGCGCACGGGACGGGCACGAAACTCTGCCACCGCACGGAATCCCAGATCCTCGAAGCGGTCTTCCCCAAGGAGACCGAGATCTACTCGATCAAACCGCTGACCGGGCACAGCCAGTCGGGCAGCGCGTTGACCGAGATCGCGGCGATCTGCCTCGCGGCGGAGCGGGACCTGGTCCCGGCGCCGAAACCGGTGGCGGCAGGGCATTCGCAGCTGATGGACGGGCCGTCCCGCCCGGAAAGCGGTCTCACCGTCAAGACGTCGATCGGGATGGGCGGTTACGTCGCGGCTGTCGTACTGGAGACCGCCTAGCGAGCAATTCGATAACACACGGTCTCAACGTTGTCACGAACCGTCATTTCCGGTGCTCGGATGGTCAATACTTCCCAGTAGCGACAACGCACCGAGCACGGAGGCGACCATGAGCCCGCGAACGGCGACCGACAACCTCGTCCACAACTACCTGTTCTTGCGGCGTGCCATAGGTTTCCTCGGGATCGGGCTGCCCTTCGTGCTGGTCTTCGGAACAATGGTCGTCGACGGCGGCGGCCTGCTCAACTCGATCAGCGGGTACTACTACTCGGGAATGCGGGACGTCTGGGTCGGTGTCATGTGCGCCATCGGCGTCTTCCTGTTGTCCTATCGGGGTTACGGCCGGGTCGACGACATCGCCGGCAACATCGCGGCCGTGGCCGCCGTCGGGGTGGCGCTCTTCCCCACGACACCGGCGAACGGCGACCGTACGGACGAGATCGTCGGTTTGCTGCACCTCGGCTTCGCCGCGGTCTTCTTCCTCACCTTGGCGTTCTTCTGCATCGTGCTGTTCACCAAGTCGGACAAGGAGATCCCGGGTGCCCGCAAACCCGCACGGAACCAGCTGTACGTCGCGTCCGGCGTGATCATGCTGGTGTGCCTGGCGTTGATCGTGCTGAGCGGGCTGGTCTTCGACGACCTGACGAAGGATCTCTACCCGGCGCTGTGGCTGGAGTCGGTCGCGATCCTCGCGTTCGGTGTCGCGTGGCTCACCAAGGGCGGGACGCTGCTGCCGGACAAGCCGGTGGCAGCGGGGACCCGGGTGACCGCCTGACCTGCGCCGGTGAAGGTAAAGGAACCTTTGCCATCGGCCGGGTCGTTGAGGCCTTATGACCGATCGCATCGCACTCCGCCTCGGCCGCCGCGACCTGCTGGTGGTCGCGGGGATTCCCGGGGCCGGCAAGACCACCCTGCTGTCCCGGGCGGCGACCGGCGCCCTACCGGTGCTCGACTCCGATCAGGTCCGCGCGCGGCTGCGCGAACGGCTGCCGCCCGCGCTGCCGTACCGGTTCTACCGGCCGGTGGTCCACCTGTGGCATCGCGCGCGGGTCGTCCGGTTCGCACTGGCCGACGGGGGACCGCTCATCGTGCACGAGCCCTCGACCCGCGCGACGACCCGCGGGCTGCTGGCCCTGCTCGGCCTGGTGAGCCGCCGCCCGGTCCGGTTGCTGTGGCTCGACGTCACCCCGGAGGACGCCCGCGCGGGCCAAGTCGCGCGCGGGCGCGTCATCCGGCGGCACTCGTTCGCCCGCCACGTCAAGAGGGCCGAGAAGGTGCGCCGTGCCCTACGCGACGGCTGGGTGCCGTCAGGCTGGCACGGCGCGCGGATGGTGACCCGCGAGGTCACCGGGGCGCTGCGCTTCGTCACCGAGGAGGAGCCGGGGAGAGACCACTCGGCGACATCCGGCTCCTTCGCGTCGAGCGGCCCGCGGCACCCGCCGTCCGCGCCGGCTAGCGGTTCCGGCTCGGGGTTCGTCCGCGGGCACGGGACGGTTCGGGTGCGGGTTCATCGGCGTCCAGCGGATGCGTACCGGCATCGTCGTTCGTCCTTTCCACTCCGCGAAGCCCTCTGCACCGGGATACGGACGCGACGAGCGATCGGTTCAGATCCCCACGTAGTTCTCGGCGAAGAAGTCTTGGTGCGCGCGGGAAACCCGCAGGCTTTCCAGCCGCGCGTCCCGCAAAGCTCGCTGGAAGACGGCCTCGTCGTCGTATCCGGCTGGGCCGTGCAGAAGGTTGATCATCCAGAGGGAGAACTCCTGCGCGCGCCAGATCCGCGGCAGGCAATCGGCGGAATAGCGCTCGAGTGCCGCCATGTCGCTCTCGGTGTGGGCCTTGATCAACGCGTGCGCGAGGATCTCGGCCTCCATCAAGGCCAGATTCGCGCCCTTGGCCGCGGCGGGGCTGATCAGGCTCGCCGCGTCCCCCGCGAGGAACAGGTTCCCCCGCTGGATCGTGTCCATCACCCGCGACGCCATGTCCACGATCCGGCGCTCGATGATGGCGCCGCGTTTGAGCTCGCCGTAGCGGTCGGCCCGCATCCGCAGGTGCAGTTCGTCCCAGATCCGGTCGTCTCCCCAGTTCTCCGGATCCTCGCCACGCGATACTTCGAGGTAATAGCGCGTCACCGTCGACGTCCTGGCCATATGCCCGGCGAATCCGCGTTCGTGGATCGCGTAGCCGATCGCGGACATACTCGGCGGCGCCTCGGCGAGGATCGCGAGCCACGAGATGTCGTGGTCACGCCGGAAGACCCGGGCGGGCACGGATCTCAGCGAGATCCCGCGCCTGCCGTCGCAACCGGCGATGTACTTGGCACGCAAGAGAAGATCGTCGGCGATCACCGTCGCGTCCATCCCCGACACCGAGGCGACCTCGGTGTCGAACCTGATCTCCCCGCCGCGGGCGAGGAACTCCGCGATCAGATCGGTGACCAGGAACTGCTGCGGATAGACGGTGTGCACCTCGCCGTTCCCGAGTTCGCCGTACTTGAGCTCGAATTCGGCCTGATCATGACGAAAGGCGCAGGTGTCGTGACTCAGGCCTTTCTCGAGCAGCCCCTCGGCGAGCCCGTTCTCGGTGAGCACACGGACGCTGTTCGCGGCGAGAAACCCCGCCCTGGCCCGGTTTTCGACATGGTCACGGCTACGGCGCTCGAGGATCATGCAGTCGATTCCGGCGGCGCGTAACAGGTTTCCCAGCACGAGCCCCGCCGGACCGGCCCCCACGATCACCACGTCGGCATCGATCTTTCCCACGAAAGCCCCCAGTACCTTCGCCCGCCCCCAGTGCGGTCCAAGGTACACAAAACGCCGTGGCGTCGTGGGCGTTCAGTCCTCCTGGGCGCGCGCCCTCGCCCTGCGTTTCCCTTCGTGCATCGCCACGACGCGGGCGATCGGGATCGTGTGCCCTTGCTCGACGAGGTCGGCGGGCAGTGTCTGCGGCTCCGGCATCGCCTCGGCCCACGGATCTTCGTCCCCCAGGAGACCCGGCGCCGTGTGGACGGTGAAATCGGCGGGGACCACGTTTTCGAGCTCGTCCCAGGCCACCGGGAACGACACCGTCAGCCCCGGCCGCAACCGGGGGCTGTACGCCGCCGCGACCGTGTTCCCGCCCGCCCGGGTCGAATCGAGGAACACCTTCCCTTCGCGGTCTTCCACGATGTACGCGGTCGTCGCGACCGCCGGGTCGACCTGCTCCGCGCGGGCGGCGAGGGCGCGGGTCGCGGCCGCGACGTCTTCGAACCCTTGTCCCGGCGTCAGCGGGACGAAGATGTGCACACCCTTGGAACCACTGGTCTTCACCGCTCCGGCGAGCCCGGAGTCGGCGAGGGCCTGCCGCACCAGCATCGCGGCCTTCACGACGTGGGCGAAATCGTCTCCGGCGGGCGGGTCGAGGTCCAGCACCAGATGGGTCGGACCCGCGTCGGCGTCCACGGTCATCAGGGTCGGGTGGTATTCGACGGCGCGCTGGTTCGCGAACCACAGCAGCGTCCGGCGGTCGTCGCAGAGCGCGTACGACACCTGCCGTTTCGACCTCTCGGCCCACATTCCGTGCCGTTTGACCCAGCCGGGCGTGTATTTGGGCAGGTTCTTCTGCATGAACGGGTCCTGGCCGCGAAGGATGCGGATGACCGAAAGCGGCCTGTTCTCCAGAACCGGGAGAATGCGGCCCGCGACGGCGTCCAGATAATCCACCAGGTCGCGTTTGGTCGCACCCTCGAACAACGGCTGGTCGAGGTTGGTCAGCTTGACGCCGTCACGCTCCTCATCGCTCATGAGGTGAGCGTGGCACAAAAAATCTCGTGAGTGGTAGTGACGGCGTCACTACCACTCACGAGAGTCGGCACCTAGCCGATGTTGGCGTCGATGCAGGCGTAGAAGGCGTTCGCCGTGTCGTAGACGTTCCAGCGGGCGAGGATCTTGTGCCGCCCGCTCTGCTGCAGGTTCACGCTGTGGGTGACCGTGGCACCCGGCTGCGCGCCACCGTCGTTGAAGCTGGCGACCTTGGCGCCGTCGACGAAGTACTCCCAAGTGCTGGTGCGGTGGCGAGCCGTCAGCGTCCACCGGAACGTGGTGGTACGGCCGAGGGAATGCACCTTCCAGCCCTTGCTGTCGTCGTTGAGGTCCGCGAAACGGCCGACACCGCCGTTACAGCTCATGAGACCCTTGGGGCCCTCGACACTTTGCGGCTCCCATTTGATGGAGCCACAGGAAACGGTGTTCTGCGCGCACTGCGCCTGCCTGCTCGCAGGCGAGGAAACGTAACCGTGCGCGTTGGCGGTGCCCGCCGGGATCGCGACCAGAGCCGCCGGCACCATCGCCGCACCTGCCGCCAGGGTCAAAAGCCGTCGTTTGAAGCTCATGCCTACCCCTTTCCCATCTCTACACCCACCGCGGACTCGAGATTCCTGGGTCACAGCGAGCGAAATACCAATGAAGGTCGGGACACATCCGCCGAAGCGCCGAACAGGCGAATGTGGTCTAGACCATAATTGGTTCAGACGACTCGGTCAAGAGTAACCAACCGGGCACTTGGAGTCGTGAAGATCGAACAGGGGGTGTCAAGCCGGACCTTCAGCCCGCACCCAAACAGACGAACGGTCGCCGGAACGGATCAACGGCGATGGTGTCCGCCAAGGCCGTCGCCGGTCCGGCCCCTTCGGCGAGTCCGCGGTGGTAATCGTCCATCGCGGCCGCCGCGGCCTCGTCACCGACTCGGCTCAACGGCGCGATCACCGTCCGCGAACCACTCGCGAGCAACGCGCTGGCGAAACCGAGAACCTCGTCGCCGGGCCGGATCCGGTTCAGCGCCAGTTCGCAGGCCGCGAAGACGACTTGCGCCGGAGGCTGCGCGAGCCCGGCCATCTCGTGCGCGAAGAGCGCGCCGTCGGCCAGTTCCAGCCGGGAGAACAAGGCGTTCTCGGGTTCGTGCGCGCCGTGCGCGGCGATGTGCGCGAGCTTCGCGCCGTCCAGCGCACGCAAGACGGAGGACACGGTCGCGTCGGCCCCGGCCAGCGTATGCGCGGACCGGTAGTGCGTGGCGAGTTTGTCCAGCTCACCCCTGGTCCCGACGAGGCCGGGCCCGCGGACGAGGACGACCTTCCGCGCGCGGGGCATCGCCGAGCGCCCCGCGCCCAGCCACGCCGTCGCCGAGGGAGCCACGACGATCGGCCGTGACCGCAGCGCCGGCAGCACGCCCCAAGGAACGGCGAACAACGGGCCGGTCGGCACGACGACCAGACCGCGGTCCCCGAGCAGCGCTTCGAGCGGCCGGATCAGCTGGCTGTCCAGCCGTTCGGCCTGTTTGCGCGCCGAAGCGAGCACCGACCGGACCAGCGGCGCCGGCAACCGATCCGGCGCGAGGGCGTCGAGATCGACGTTCAGCATCCGCGCGGACTCCGCCGCCCGCTCGGCCGAACCGAGCCGCACCAGTTCGCACCGTCCGCCGACGACCACCATCGCCACCAGGTCGTCCCCCGACGACGCGAAACTCACCAGCGCGCGTTCGCCCAGCTCGCCGGCCACCTCGGCGAGCCGCGCGACCGGCCGCGGCCTGCCCCAGCGGCCCGTATGCCACCCGAGCCGATGCGCCTCGCGCAACCGCTCGGCGTGTTTGGAACGCAACGCCGCCGTCGGATGCCCGTCGTGCTGTGCCTGGTGGATCGCCTGATCGAGCCCCCGGACCTCACCGACCCGCTCGGCGAGCTCCGGATCGGCCGCGACAACAGGTTCGTACCGGTAACTTTGCGCGCGGGTCCGCTCCGTCCAGCCGAACAACCGGGCCGCGTCGGCGCGCTCCAGCACGATCTTGACGGCCAGATCCGCCAGCTCCCTGCCGTGCAGCGCCGTCCCGGACACCAGCTCGATGCCGCCCATCCGATCACGGACGCGGTCGAGTTCGGTGAGCCCGGCCCGGATCTCGGCCAGCGCCCTGCTCTTGTCGCCCTCGGCCACCGCGAGTTCCGCACGGCAAAGCCTGCGCAACATCCGATAATCGACGGAGGTCAGCCGCCCCGGCCGCGGAATCCGTTCGAGCAACTCGGCCGCACGCTTGCGTTTTCCCTTGCGCAGCTCGACCCGGACGGCCAGCATCCGTGCCAGCGCCGCCTGATCGGCGAGCCGCGGCATCGGCATCGCGTTCGCCGCGCGCAGCGCGCGAGATGTCAAGGACGGCGGGATCACGTTGGTGCGCAAGGCTTCCTGCACGTCGGCGCGGAGGCCGACGATGGTCGCGTTGGCGACGCAGGTCTGGCAGCCCCACCGCAGCATCCTGCGGCGTGCGGACGCGGCATACGAACGGGCGAGTTCGAGATCATCGCTCATCAGCGCCGCCGACGCGCGATACAGCTCCACGTCGGCGAGATCGCGGCTGATACTTCGTTGCGTGCGCATCGCCGGCAGTACCTCGTCGAGGTGTCCTCCGGCTTCTTCGGCGAGCCCCGCCGTCAACAGCGCCTGAGCTTGCGCGAGCCGCAGGAGCGGATGCACTTCGATATCCAGTGATCGGTAGATCCGTTCGCTTTCCTCGAACATCTTCAGCGCGGCCGGGACGTCGCCGACGCGCAGCTCGAGCGACCCGAGCGGTCGCCTGGCATCCGCCGCCTGTGAGCGCATCCGATGCCGCTCGGCCAATTCCATGGCCTGCGTAAGGTCGGCCCTGGCCCGGCGGACGTCGCCCAGCCGCGTGTAGGCCAGGCCGCGGGTGACCAGCGTTCCGAGATAAGGATCGAGCAACGGAACCGGATCCGCCGCGGCATCGAGAACCTTCTGCCGAAACCTGAGAGAGGAATCGAAATAGGCGATGCTGTCCTCGTTCCGGCCTGCCGCCATCAGGAGCAAGGCGAAGTTGTGGTCAAGCCTGCCGGAAAGATCCGCTCGCAACAGCGGATCAGAGACGGCGGGGAGCAGCAGCCGGATGTCATCGAGGTCGGCGAGCCCGGCGGAGACCGCCCCGCTGGTCTCGGTGCCGATCGTGGCAATGGTCGAGGCGAGCCTGATGCGAACGGTCAGCCATTCGTCACGGTTCTTCGCCGATACGGGGTGGATGGACTCGAGCACGCTCATCCCCCGGCGGAGCAGCTGAAGTGCTTCACGCTGCTGCGCCGAGCAGCCCGCCTCCACACCCGCCAGGTGCAGTTCACGGGCCTTGCGAATGCCCTCGAGTTCGTCAAGCGTCGTTACAGCCACTGGACTATGACAGCACACTCCGTAGCCGAAGGAAGCCCGCCGCCGGGCAAAGTCCGGCGAGCGGGCGACGTCCTTCAGGCGTCGAAGCTGCTCACGGGGTAGGCGGGGGCGTCTGAGCGCAGCCGCCCGAGCATTCCAGCAGCTTGTCGCGGTAGTGCTCACAGTCCGGACTGTGCTCGTGTTGCGGCAGGCCGGGCTTGGGCTGAGCCGGGTCGACCGGCTCCTCCTCGCCGATGGGGTCCTTGACGTCCGTAGGCGTCGACATTTGACGATCTCCTCCCCTGATGATCTTTCTTTGTCGTACCAGGCAGCCTCGATTACGACGGCCCCCTCTGTTCGCAGGCCCTCTTCCTGCGAACGGGGCAATAGTGCCACAACGGAGCAATGATCGGGAGCGATTACCTACACTGAGTCATCGTCGGCACCCAAAAGGGGGACGCCTGGTTAGCAAGCCTCACGATCTCCGCCGAATGGCCGCGCCACCCCACGCGAAGACGGGAATCGAGATCATTCCACTGCGCCATCCGGCCTAATATCCAAAACTTCTTGCGACACAAGGGTTTCCGGCCGGGATGCCGGGGAACTCACGACCTGTCGGGGGTTGACCGGCGAAATATCCGGAGGAGATAACGATGCCCACGTGGTTGGTCATCATCATCGTCATCGCCGCGATCCTGGTGGTGGGCGCGGCCGCTTGGTTCATCGTCGCGGAGCAGCGCAGGCGGCGATTGCGAGAGACATTCGGTCCCGAATACGACCGGGCGGTCGAGGAACACGAAAACCCGAGGGAAGCCGAACGTGAGCTTTCGTCGCGGGTGAAACGACATTCGGATCTCGACATCCGGCCGCTGCCGGAGACCACAAAGGACCGGTACGCCCAGGAATGGGCGCTGATCCAGGAACAGTTCGTCGACCGTCCGTCCGGCGCCGTCGTCGAGGCGGACCGGGTGCTGGTCTCCTTGATGGCCGAGCGCGGCTACCCGACCGAGGGATACGACCAGCAGCTCGCGGATCTGTCCGTCCGGCACGCGAACGCGTTGCGGCACTACCGCGACGGACACGACACGCTGATGCGCCATCGGGAATCTGAAATGTCCACAGAGGACATGCGCGAAGCGATGAAGCACTACCGCGAAGTGTTCGAAGATCTGTTGACCGATGCCGGCGAAGGAGCGGAAGCCCATGGAAAGCAGGCCCCCGGAAACCGAGGGAACGGAACGCGTCGTGGGGACGACGGATCGGCCCGGCGAGGAACCGACCGCTGACGGACAGGCCTTGAGCACCGAGGACTTGGTGGCCGCCGATTCCGAGCGCACCGAAGAAGACGAAGCGCAGGCATTGTTCGCCCACGCCGATGTCGACAGGTTCCGCGAAAGCTGGCAAGGCATCCAATCGGCCTTTGTGGACGATCCGCGGCGGGCGGTCAAGGAGGCCGACGAACTCGTCGCGGTCGTGATCCAGAACCTGGCCACGACGTTCGCGGACCACAAGAAGGAACTGGAATCCGCGTGGAGCCAGGGCGAACCGGCGACCGAAGACCTCCGGATCGCGCTGCGCCGCTACCGGTCGTTCTTCAACCAGTTGCTGAGCGCGTAGGCGAAAGCCTCGTGAGTGGTAAGGACGGTTAGAACCGTCCTTACCACTCACGAGGCGGATCAGGCACCGGTGGTCGATCCGGGCCGCACGATCATCAGCACCGTCACCACGGCCCAGAGCAGATTGAACATCCCCGTGTACATCGCCACCCGCCCGGCCGTGACCGGTTCCGACGGCGGCTCCGCACCCAGCGCGGCGAGGATCGCGTTCTGCCCCGGCAGGACCAGCAACGCCAGCACACCGGCGGCGGCCGCGGTGAGCACGATCGACACGATCACCCACAAGTCACCGAAGACCCGCATGCTGCCCGCCGTCGCCAGTCCGAAGAACGGCACCGCGATACCGAAGATCGCGTAGACGCGGCAGATCCGGTTGAGCGCGCGAAGCACGGACAGTCCGGAACCCGGCTCGGCGAAGGCCTTGCGCGCCGCGGCGGGGAACATGCTCGCCGCGACGGTGACCGGACCGACCGCGATGACGGCGGCGAGCACATGGAGAATCAAAAGGACTTTCGACACGCCACCCAGCCTATGATCGTCACCCGGGCCTCCGGTACCGGTGTTTTCGACAGATGTCGCAGGATTCCGGCCATCGGGCTACGTCCGGCGACGTACGCGGAGTGCCGCCTGTGAACGGATGTGGCGACGGCCTCACCCGGACACCATTCGTCACCATGAACCTTCCCGTGGACACAGACGAACTCACGAAACGGTACGGCGAGCAACTCGCCGTCGACCGGATGAAGCTGACCGTGCTGCCCGGCGAGATCTACGGCTTCCTCGGCCCGAACGGCGCGGGCAAGACGACGACTTTGCGGATGCTGCTGGGGCTCGTCCGGCCGACTTCCGGCAGCGTCCGGCTGTTCGGCAGGCCGCCCGGCGATCTCGACGGCGTCGGCGCGCTGATCGAATCACCGGGGTTCTACCCGTATCTGTCCGGTTCGGACAATCTCAAGGTGCTGGCCCGGTACAGCGGAACGGATCCCCTCCGCGTCGGCGAGGTGCTCGCGATGGTCGGCCTCGCCGATCGCGGCAAGGACCGGTACTCGACCTACTCCCTCGGCATGAAGCAGCGGCTCGGTGTCGCCGCGGCGCTGCTGAAGGATCCGCGGTTGCTGATCCTCGACGAGCCGACCAACGGGCTCGACCCGGCCGGCATGGCCGACATGCGGGTGCTGATCCGCAGGCTCGGCGCGGAGGGCTGCACCGTGCTGCTGTCGAGCCACCTGCTGGGCGAGGTCCAGCAGATCTGCGACCGGGTCGGCGTCGTCTCGCACGGGCGGCTGGTCGCGGAGAACACGGTGGCCGAGCTGCGCGGCGGCACGGTCCTGCACATCGAGGCCGATGACATCGTGCGCGCCGCGGACCTGGTGCGGCACTGGATCGGTGCGGAGAACGTGCGCGCGAGCGGGACCGGTCTCGACCTGACGGTCGCCCCGGAACGCGCGTCGTGGCTGAACCGCGAACTCGTCACGGAAGGGATCCCGGTCCGCGAACTGCACGTCCGAGAACGGGATCTGGAACAGGTCTTCTTCGAGCTCACCGGAGAGGTGGCGGATCATGTGGGGTAGCTGTACCGCCGAGCTGGCGAAACTCGTCCGGCGTCCGGCGAACTGGTTCATGCTGGGGATCGCGGTCGCGCTCGGCCTGACCTTCACCTACCTGCTGCCGCTCGCGGGCGCGGCGGGTTCGTCGAGCGGGGCGCCCGGGACGGATCGCGGGCTGGTCGCGACTCTTCCGGCGAATCTGGTCGGCAACTCGATCGGCGGGCTGCCGGTGTTCCTCGGGGCGATCCTGCTCGTGCTCGGCGTGCTGGCAGTCGGCACCGAGTACGGCTGGAGCACGTGGAAGACCGTGCTGACACAAGGACCTTCGCGACTGACCGTCTACAGTGGAAAGTTGTTCGCGCTGGCCGTCGCGTCACTGACCGTCGTGCTGACGAGCTTCGCGACCGGCGCGGTCACGAGCGCGCTCATCGCGTCTTCGGAGGGCGAGCCGATGAACTGGCCGTCGTTCGGCTCGCTGCTGACGGGGATCGGTGCCGGCTGGCTGATCGCGATGACCTGGGCGGCACTCGGCGCGGCTCTCGCCATCGCGATGCGCGGGGTGGCGCTGCCGATCGGGCTCGGCCTGGTGTGGCTGCTGGTGGTCCAGAATCTGCTGTTCGGGGTCGCGGCCCCGCTGGTGGACTGGGTCGGCACGCTCCAGCTGGCGCTGCCGGGAGCCAACGCCGGTTCGCTGGCCGCGTCGCTGGGAGCTTCGGGCGCGACGCCGGGGATCGGGGAACTCGTCGATGTCTCCCAGGCGACGCTGATCGTGGCAGGCTATCTGGTGGTCTTCGCCGGTCTGGGTGGCTGGCTGCTGCGGCGCCGGGATGTCCTCTGAAGGTCCGTGAAGGCCTCCTTCCCTACCTTGAGCGTAGGGAAGGAGGCCTTCACGGATCACTGGGCCAGGGCGTCGAGATCCGCGACGACGTCCGCGGGCAGCTCGAGTTTCGCGGCGGCGATGTTCTCGTGCAGGTGCAGCAGCGACGACGTGCCCGGGATCAGCAGGATGTTCGGCGACCGCTGGAGCAGCCACGCGAGCGCGACCTGCATCGGCGTCGCGTCGACCCGGCGGGCGCAGTCGTCGAGGACACCGGACTGGAGCGGCGTGAACCCGCCGAGCGGGAAGTACGGCACGAACGGGATGTTGATGGCCGCGAGGGCGTCGAGGAGCCCGTCGTTGGCGCGGTTCGCGACGTTGTACTCGTTCTGCACGCAGACGACTGGCGCGATGGCACGCGCTTCCTTGACCTGTTCCGCCGAGACGTGGCTCAGTCCGAGGTGCCGGATGAGACCCTGCTGCTGAAGTTCGGCGAGAACCTCGAACGGCTCCGTGATCGAGACCGGGATCGGGAAGACGCCGTGCTCCCCCGCGAGCCGCAGGTTGACGACGTCGAGCACGTCGACGCCGAGGTTGCGCAGGTTGTCGTGGACCGCGGAGGTCAGCTCCTCGCGCGAGAGCGCCGAAGGCCAGCCCTTGTCCGGAGTCCGCTTCGCGCCGACCTTCGTGACGATGTGCAGGCTGTCCGGGTACGGGTGCAGCGCCTCGCGGATCAGTTCGTTGACCGTGTGCGGACCGTAGAAGTCGCTGGTATCGATGTGGGTCACCCCCAGCTCGACAGCCTCGCGGAGGACGGCGATCGCGGTTTCGCGGTCGCTCGGCGGCCCCCAGATGCCGGGGCCGGACAGCCGCATGGCGCCGTAGCCCATCCGGCTCACGGTGAGATCGCCGAGGGTGAGGGTGCCGCCTGGGCTCATGATCGCTCCTTGTGCAAGTGGGTTCGGCTCACCTTATGCAGGCCCGCCCGTCCTGGCGCGTGCGGGAAGGGAGCAAGGGACCTTTGCTACCACTCGGGGCTCTGACCTGCACGAACGAGCAGACCCACCAGCTGGTTCGCCAGCCCTTCGGTCAGCCCGTCGACGAACATCGCGTGGCCGGCGGGCTCTCCGCGTTCGGCCAGGACCGTCGCCACGGCCTCCCCTGGGTTCGCGTAGGGCCACAGCCCCGCGACGAGGATGAAGACGGCCTTCGCGAAGTGCCCGGCGGCTTCGGCGTCCAGCGGGGCATGGGCGCGGACGAGGCCGGCGAGCCGCTCGGTCCGTTCACCCGCCCGGGTCTTGAACGTCCGGGCGGTCTCCACGGAGATGTTGCGTTCGAGCACGGCGGCCATCGTGCTGATCAGCTCGCACAGCAGGCGCTGCCGCGAGATCGACGTCGCGATGACGGCCGCGACACGCTCGTACCCCGGCTTCGCGCCGTCAGGGACGCTTAGCTCGCCTTCGAGTTCGTCGAGCCACGCGACCCAGACCGAGTCGAGGACTTCCAGGAAGACCGCCTCGCGGCTGTCGAAGTAGCGCAGCACGTTCGATTTCGCCAAGCCCACCCGGTCGCTCAGTTCTCGCAGGCTGATCCGGGAGACGGGCCGCTCGGACAGGAGGTCGCGCGCCGCACCGAGGATAGCCGCGCGCCGGGCCTCGACCTGTTCCGGCCGCCGTGCGCGCTGGAAGTCGGGGGCCACGCGCCGCACGGTACCAGACCACCCGGCTGTTATTCGGCGTTCGCGGCCCTCCTGGCCTGCACCCGCTTGTAACTCCAGATCAGCAACGCGAACAGGATGAGCCCGGACAGGATCAGGCTCGACCCGGTGCTCCAGCCCCCGAGCGGCAGCCCCGGCACGAGCCCCCACACGATCCCCGCGGCCAGCAGGCCCAGCCCGGCCAGGACCGAACCCGCGATGCGCAGCGGCGACGAAACACTGTCCTCGGCCGCCTTCATCGCCCTGTCGCGGATCGGATCGACGTACTTCTCCACCACGGGGAACTCCGAGGCCAGCACGAGCAGACCCGCGAGCACGAGCAGCAGGCCCGGCCCGGGCAGCACGAGGAGCGCGATGCCGACCAGCAGGAGAACGCCGCCCGCGATCAGGATCAAGACCTGCTTCACGGGTTTTCCGATGCCCACCGTCTTCTCCTCGCCGTCGTCCCTTTCGTCGATTGTGCCGGTCGCGCCGCGAACGCGCTGGTCCGAATCGTCCGCGACCTGTCTGTATCGGACGAGCCCGTTCGTCGGGGATGGTGAACAGGCTCAGACAGGAGGACCGATGCGCTACATGTTGCTGATCTGCGGAAGCCCGTACCCCGGCGCGGACGACAGTGAAGACCCACTGGACGAAAAGACGCAGGCGTGGGTCGACGAGATGACCGCTCGCGGGGTCCGGCTGTCTGGCAGCAGGCTCCGGTCGGCGGCCACCTCGACCACCGTGCGCCACCGCGACGGCGAACTGCTCGTCTCGGACGGACCGTTCGCGGAGACGAAGGAACAGATCCTCGGCTATGACCTGATCGAGTGCGCCGATCTCGACGAGGCGATCGAGATCGTGTCGAAGCATCCGGTCGCGAAGTTCGCGACCATCGAGATCCGGCCGCTCTGGCCGACCCCCTGAACGCGCCTGTAAGTGGCGTGTCGATGAAGGATTTGGGACGTCGAGTGTCCCAAATCCTTCATGGACACCCCACCTGCCCGCGATTCTCACGTTCACGGACCTCGCCACAAGGTGGTAGCAAAGGTCCCTTGCTCACTCCCCCGCGCGCAGCAGCTGCTCGAACGGCACGAACCCGCTGTCCGGAGCCGCGGCCGTCCCCTCCGACGACAGCCGCGCGGCGAACTCCCGCCCCGCCCGCGAAGCCCGCGTGTCGAGGTCACCCGGAGACGCCCAGTCCGACGAAGCCGCGTACACCGCCGTCGCGACAGGCTCGGCGCGAAGGTAGGCGAAGAGCGGACGCAGCGCGAAGTCGAGCACCAGCGAGTGCCGTTCGGTTCCGCCGGTGGCCCCGATCAGCACCGGTTTCCCGTCGAGCGCCTTCTGGTCCAGCACATCGAAGAACGACTTGAACAGCCCGCTGTACGACGCGGTGAACACGGGCGTCACGGCGATCAAACCGTCTGCGGCGGTCACCTTGTCGATGGCCGCGCGCAGGGCCGGGGAAGGGAATCCGGTCAGCATGTTCTTCGTGACGTCGACGGCCAGGTCGCAGAGTTCGATCACCTCGATCTTCACGTCCGGCAGCACCGCCCGAGTCGACGAAGCGAGCTTGTCCGCGAGCAGCCGCGTCGAGGACGGCTGGCTCAAACCCGCGGTCACGACAGCGATCGTCGTCATACCGTCACCTCCGAACGAAGCGAAGCGTGAGTAGGAGCCTCGGGCACGTGCGCCGGACGAAGCGAGTCGAGTTCCTTGCGCAGCACCGGAATCACGTGCTCGCCCAGCAGGTCGAGCTGTTCCAGCACGGTCTTCAGCGGCAGTCCGGCGTGGTCCATCAGGAACAGCTGACGCTGGTAGTCGCCGAAGTGCTCGCGGAAGGTCAGCGTCTTGTCGATCACCTCTTGCGGGCTCCCGACGGTCAGCGGCGTCTGCTCGGTGAACTCCTCCAGCGACGGGCCGTGCCCGTACACCGGCGCGTTGTCGAAGTACGGCCGGAACTCCCGCACCGCGTCCTGCGACTTCGGCCGCAGGAACACCTGGCCGCCGAGTCCGACGATGGCCTGGTCCGCCTTGCCGTGCCCGTAGTGCTCGTACCGCTCGCGGTAGAGGTTGATCAGCGCCTGGAAGTGCTCCTTCGGCCAGAAGATGTGGTTCGCGAAGAACCCGTCGCCGTAGTAAGCGGCCTGTTCCGCGATCTCCGGGCTGCGGATCGAACCGTGCCACACGAACGGCGGGACACCGTCGAGCGGCCGCGGGGTCGAGGTGAACTCCTGCAGCGGCGTCCGGAACTTGCCGGACCAGCTGACCACGTCCTCGCGCCACAACCGGTGCAGCAGATGGTAGTTCTCAATGGCCAGCGGAATGCCCTGGCGGATGTCCTGTCCGAACCACGGGTACACCGGGCCGGTGTTGCCGCGCCCCATCATCAGGTCGACGCGGCCGTCGGCGAGATGCTGCAGCATCGCGAAGTCCTCGGCGATCTTCACCGGGTCGTTCGTGGTGATCAGCGTGGTCGAGGTGGAGAGGATGATCTTCGACGTCTGCGCGGCGATGTAGCCGAGCATCGTCGTAGGCGAAGAAGGCACGAAGGGCGGGTTGTGGTGCTCGCCGGTCGCGAAGACGTCGAGGCCGACTTCTTCGGCCTTGAGCGCGATCCGCACCATCGCCTTGATCCGCTCGTACTCGCTGGGCGCCTCCCCGGTGGTCGGGTCGGTCGTCACATCGCCCACCGTGAAGATTCCGAACTGCATGACCTGCTCCCTGGGCCGGGGTTACGTTGCTTGAGCGTTCAACCTCACGCGCGCAAGAAGTATTCCAGACCATCGGCGCGAGCTGAAAGGGTGACTTGATCGGCCGGGAAAGTGACCGCCCCCACACTCGAAACCATGTGGCTCACCTCCCTGCTTGTGACAACGTTGACATTCACCCTCACGCCGGCCACCACCACTCCCGAACCCACTGTCGCGGCGGCGATCTGCGCCAAGTACTGCGACAGCCGCGACCCCGCGCTGGCCGCCGGCGAAAGAAGACCCGGCACGGCGACCGTCTGGGGCCGCGGCATCACGCTGCATCTCTCCGACGGCGACGACATGGGCTGGGGCAGCATCGCCAACGGCGACCCCGGCGACGAGGTCTGGCTCGACCGTTCCTTCGACGGCGGCCGCACCTGGGCGGGCGGCAGCCGGATCGGCGACACGAAGATCCCGTCAGGTCAACGCGGCTGGCGGACCCTGATGTTCAACGTCGACGACCCCGCCACCCACCGTTTCGGCGCCCTGCGCGCCTGCGGGAAGGCGAGCAACCGACCGGAAATCGCCTGCACGCCGTGGTTCCGCACCACGGTCGCCGCGAACGACCGCACCGAAGCCGCCGCCACCGCCCTCATGCAGTTCTACGACAACGGCACCGGGCTCTGGCAGACCACGGGCTGGTGGAACTCGGCGAACGCGCTCACCGCGATCCTCGACTACAGCATCAGAAGCGGCTCGCAGAACTACCGCTACGCCATCGCCAACACCTTCGACCGCAACCGTGGCGACAACTTCACGAACGAATACATCGACGACACCGGCTGGTGGGCGCTCGCCTGGATCCGCGCCTACGACCTGACCAAGGACCGCCGCTACCTCGACACCGCCGTCATCGCGGCGGACTACATGTACTCCTACCGCGACGGGACCTGCGGCGGCGGACTCTGGTGGTCGACGGCGAAGACGTACAAGAACGCCGTCACCAACGAGCTGTACGTCAAGGTGGCCGCGTCACTGCACAACCGGCTCCCCGGCGACACGCTCCAGCTCGCGCGGGCACGCGAGGTCTGGGACTGGTTCCGCGCGAGCGGCATGATCAACGGGAGCGGTCTGGTCAACGACGGCCTGAACTCCTCCTGCGCCAACAACGGGCAGGCCGTCTGGAGTTACAACCAGGGCATCGTCCTCGGCGCGCTCGTCGAACTGAACCGCGCGACCGGTGACGCCGCCCTGCTCACCACGGCCCGGCGACTCGCGGACGCCTCCACCACGACGGCGCTGCTTCACTCGAACGGGATCCTGCGAGACCCGTGCGAGTCCGGTGACTGCGGCGCTGACGGACCCTCGTTCAAGGGCGCGTACGCCAGAGGGCTCGGCGAGCTGGACCGGGCGCTGGCCGGCAGGCCGTACCGTGCTTACCTGACGCGACAGGCGAACTCGACCATCGCGAACAACCGCACCTCGCTCGATCAGCACGGCCTGCGCTGGGCCGGGCCGGTCGACAAGATCGACGCCGCCCGTCAGCACAGCGCGCTGGAGGTCCTCACGGCAGCTCTTTGAGCACCGGATCCGGGACGTGCAGCCAGGCGCGGACCTCGGTCTCCTTCTCGTGCACGAGCACCTGCCGGTAGCTCATCGTGTCGAGACCGGGGCCGCCCTGGTCCTGGTGGAACCGGTCGGAGACGAGCACCACCACGGGCGACTCGTCCGGCGCTTCGGCGAGCGCGATCTCGCCGGCGTGGATCGCCACCCGCACGCGGATCCGCAGGCCGGGCTCGGTGACGACGTTGTACCTGGCGAGTTCCGCGGTCAGCCGGGAAACCAGCGGATACACCAGGCGGAACTTCGGGAAATGCGGCGGGACCACGACGATCATGCCGTCGCCGGTGTCGCGTTTCAGGCAGGCGTCCCAGGCGATCCCGCTGGCCTCGAAGGCGTCGGCGAGCAGGCCGAAGAGCATCCGCCGGACCTGGACGAAGATCTCGCTGCTGCGCCCGACCTGGCCGAATCCGGCGATGTCGATCGAGAACAGCCCGCAGTGCATGCCGGACTCGACCCACGCCGTCGGCGGCGGGTGAAGGATCTTCTTCCGCAACAGCGCGAGGTGGACACAGGCCACGGTGACCAAGAGGATCGTGCCGAAGAGCCAGGCGAACGAGAGCATCGCCTCCGACTCGCCTTCCGCCGCAGGCGGATCGCGGCGTGCGCGACCGGTAACAGCGCGAGCATGCCGAACGACCCGACGGCCACCTTCTTCCCCCCGTCACCCTGTGACACCGGGAACGATAACGCCTCATCCAAGCCCGGAGGAAGCCACTTTCCCAGCCGGGACCCGGCCATCGGGACGGCGTGATCCGCCACACCCGGGGCTCGGGAAGACGAAGCTGTCGGAGGGGACGGATATCCTCCAGTACGGTGTCGCGTTGAACACCACCTCCACGAGCTAGTTCGCGAGCCATGACTCCAGGAGAAGTACCCAGTGACTGCTGAGACCCTGTACGGGGCCGACGACCTGACGCATCTCGAGGGTCTGGAAGCGGTCCGCAAGCGCCCCGGCATGTACATCGGCTCCACCGACAGCCGCGGCATCAACCACCTGTTCTCCGAGGTCGTGGACAACTCGACCGACGAGGGCGTGGCGGGTCACGCCACGAAGATCGTGGTCACCCTGCACGCCGACGGCAGCGTCCAGGTCGACGACGACGGCCGCGGCATCCCCACCGGCACGCACGCCAAATCCGGTTTGTCGGGCGTCGAGCTGGTGCTGACGAGGCTGCACGCGGGCGGCAAGTTCGGCGGCTCCGGCTACAAGACCTCCGGTGGCCTCCACGGTGTCGGCGCCTCGGCGGTGAACGCGCTGTCGCACCGCTTCGACGTCACGGTGAAACAGAGCGGCAAGGTCCACCAGATGTCGTTCGCGCACGGCGTCCCCGGCGTGTTCGACGGGCCCGGCCCGAAGGCGAAGTTCACCCGCAAGTCCGGGCTGAACATCACCGGCAAGATGAAGCGCGGCGAACGTTCCGGCACGTCGATCCGGTACTGGTACGACTCGCGTTACTTCGAGAGTGGCGCCGCGCTCGACGTCGAGGGTGTCCGCGCGAAGATGCGCAACACCGCGTTCCTCGTCCCCGGCGTCACGTATGTGCTGCGCACCGCCGTCGACGACTCGATCAGCGAAGAGACCTTCCACTACCCCAACGGCCTCGCCGACATGGTCGACTTCCTCGCCCCGTCCGACGAAAAACCCGTCTGCGGCACGCTGATCATCAACGGCGAGGGCACGTACAAGGAGAACGCGGCCGACGCCAGCGGTGTCATGCAGTCCAATGTGGTGCGTCACGCGGAGATCGAGGTCGCGCTGCGCTGGGGCACCGGCTACGAGCGCACGGTGGAGTGCTTCACCAACACCATCCGCAATGTGCACGGCGGCACGCACCGCCGTGGTTTCGACCGCGCGGTACTGAAAGCCTTGCAGGACGCCATTTCCAAAACCCGCGGGCTGCTCAAGCCCAAGGAGG
Source organism: Amycolatopsis sp. NPDC043889 (assembly GCF_056435645.1). Lineage (NCBI taxonomy): Bacteria > Bacillati > Actinomycetota > Actinomycetes > Pseudonocardiales > Pseudonocardiaceae > Amycolatopsis > Amycolatopsis sp. NPDC043889. The sequence goes on along the minus strand of NZ_JBWKEC010000009.1, from coordinate 111,722 downwards.
ACATGCCGACCGTCGAAGACGTGCTCGAAGGGATGACGGCGGTCGTCCACGTCCGGCTGCCCGAGCCGCAGTTCACCTCGCAGACCAAGGACGAGCTGTCCACCGCCGGCATCACCCGCGTCATCCAGGGCATCGTCGACAAGCACATCCGGTCCTGGACCGAGGAGCGCAAGACCAAGTCCGAGGCGAAGATCGTGCTGCAGAAGGTGGTCGACGCGGCACGCGTCCGGCTCACCCAGAAGCAGCAGAAGGACGCCGCCCGGCGCAAGACCGCGCTCGAAGGCGCGGCCATGCCGCCGAAGCTGGTCGACTGCCGCACCACCGGCGTCTCCCGCAGCGAGCTGTTCCTCGTCGAGGGTGACAGCGCCCTCGGTTCGGCGCGGATGGCGCGCGTCTCCGAGTATCAGGCGCTGCTTCCCCTGCGCGGCAAGATCCTCAACGTCCAGAAGGCGTCGCTCGGCGACACCTTGAAAAACGCCGAGATCGCCTCGATCGTGCAGGTGCTCGGCGCGGGCAGCGGGCGCACGTTCGACCTGTCGACCATGCGCTACGGCCGGGTGATCCTGATGGCCGACGCGGACGTCGACGGTTCGCATATCCGGACGCTGCTGATCACGCTGTTCGCCAAGTACATGCGGCCGGTCATCGAGGACGGCAGGCTTTACGCCGCGATGCCGCCGCTGCACAAACTGGTCACCAAGGGCCGCAACCCGGAGTCCCACTTCACCTTCACCCAGAAGGAGATGGAGACCAAGTACGCGGCGCTGGAGCGGGCCGGCAAGCAGATCGTCACTCCGGTGCAGCGGTTCAAGGGTCTCGGCGAGATGGACGCCGAGGAACTGTGGGAGACCACGATGAACCCGGCCACCCGCGCGGTCCGCCGCATCACCATCGACGACGCCGAAGCCGCGGAAGACGCGCTCGAATTGTTGATGGGCGAGAAGGTCGAACCGCGCCGCAACTGGCTCGTCGCCTCCTCCGACCGGGTCGACCGCGAAGCCATCGACGCCTGATTTCGCTGCTATTCAAGGAGCTTTGAGCAATGGCACGCCGTAAGGGCCCCACCACCAAGGTCGACCCCACCGCGTTCGACCGCCCCGGCGCGAACGTCTTCGACAACTCGCTGAAGACGGAGATCGAGGATTCGTACCTGGAGTACGCCTACTCGGTCATCCACTCGCGAGCGCTCCCGGACGCGCGGGACGGGCTGAAGCCGGTGCACCGCCGGATCATGTACTCGATGAACGAGAACGGTTACCGGCCGACACACGCGTACGTGAAGTCGGCTCGCGTGATCGGTGACGTGATGGGCCGGTACCACCCGCACGGCGACAGCGCGATCTACGACGCCATGGTCCGGCTCGCACAGGACTTCTCGCTCAACGTCCCGCTGGTCGACGGGCACGGCAACTTCGGCTCCCCCGACGACGGCCCGGCCGCCTCGCGGTACACCGAAGCGCGGCTCTCCCCGGAGGCCATGCTGCTGGTCGGCGAACTCGGCGAGGACACCGTCGACTTCCGGCCGAACTACGACGGCTCGCTCGAAGAGCCGTCCGTGCTGCCCGCGGCGTTCCCGAACCTGCTGGTCAACGGCACGTCCGGGATCGCGGTCGGGATGGCGACCAACATGATCCCGCACAACCTGACCGAGGTCATCGGCGCGGCGCGATGGCTGATCAACCACCCGAACGCCACCCTCGACAAGCTCATGGAGTTCGTCCCGGGCCCCGACCTGCCGACCGGCGGTTCGCTGCTGGGCCTCGACGAAGTGCGCCGCGCGTACGAGACCGGCCGAGGCGTCGTGCGGATGCGCGCCAGCGCCGAGACCGGGCCGCTGGAGGGCAGCCGCGGCCGCCAGGCGATCACCGTCACCGAGCTGCCGTACGGCGTCGGCCCGGAGAAGGTGATCGAGAAGATCACCGACGAGGTCAACAAGTCCAAGCGGCTCACCGGCATCGCCGACGTCAAGGACCTCACCGACCGCGAGAACGGCACGCGGCTGGTCATCGAATGCAAGGTCGGCGTGAACCCGCAGGCGTTGCTCGCGGACCTGTACCGGCTCACGCCGCTGGAGCAGTCGTTCGGTATCAACAACCTCGTGCTGGTGGACGGGCAGCCGCAGACGCTGGGGCTCAAGGCGCTGCTGGAGGTCTTCCTCAGCCACCGCTACGAGGTCGTCACCCGCCGCACGCGGTACCGGCGCCGCAAGCGCGAAGAGCGGCTGCACCTGGTCGACGGTCTGCTGATCGCCCTGCTCAACATCGACAAGGTGATCAAGCTGATCCGCGAGAGCGAGAACGCCGCGGCCGCGAAGGACGGCCTGATGAAGCGGTTCAAGCTCTCGGAGATCCAGGCGACCTACATCCTGGACACCCCGCTGCGGCGGCTCACGAAGTACGACCGGATCGAGCTCGAAGCCGAGCAGGACAAACTGCGCGCGGAGATCGCCGAGCTGTCGAAGATCCTCGACGACGAGTCGGTGCTGAAGAAGGTCGTCTCGGCCGAGCTGGCCAAGATCGCCAAGGACCACCCCGCCGAACGCCGCACCGCGCTGATCGACGGCGACCTCAAGGAGGTCCTCGCCGCGTCGAAGCCGTCGGGGCCGCTGGAGGTCGCCGACGATCCGTGCCAGGTGATCCTGTCGGCCACCGGACTGGTCGCGCGGACGGCCGCGGAATCGGAGGAGGCGTCGGAAGTGCGGCGCCGCAACGGCCGCGTCAAACACGACTCGGTGTCCGCGGTGGTCCATTCGACCGCACGCGGTCAGGTACTGCTGGTGACCAACCGCGGCCGCGCGTTCAAGACCGACGTGCTGCCGCTGCCGGTGCTGCCCGAGCAGGCGGGCACCGTCTCCCTGCGCGGCGGGATGGCCGCGAAGGAACTGGTGCCGCTGGAGAAGGGCGAGCGCGTCATCGGGCTGGCCCCGCTCGGCGAGCAGGCGGCCGGCTCCCCAGGGCTCGCGCTCGGCACGAAGCACGGTGTCGTGAAGGTGTGCGCGCCGGAGTGGCCGGTCCGCTCTGACGAGTTCGACGTGATCAGCCTGAAGGACGGCGACGAGGTCGTCGGCGCCAGCTGGCTCACCGACGGCAACGAGACGCTGGCGTTCCTGTCGTCCGAAGCGTCACTGCTCCGCTACCCGGCTTCGCTGGTGCGGCCGCAGGGTCTCAAGGGCGGCGGCATGGCCGGGATCACCGTGCGCGGTGAAGCGGGAGTGGTCTTCTTCGGCGCGATCCGCACCGACGACGCCGAACACGGCGAGCCGATGGTCGTCACCGCGACCGGCGCGAGCGTGAAGGTGACCCCGTTCAGCGAGTACCCGGCCAAGGGCCGGGCGACCGGCGGTGTCCGGGCGCAGCGGTTCCTCAAGGGCGAGACGCGGCTGGTCGTCGGCTGGATCGGCCCGCGTCCCGCCGGCGCCTCGCGCACCGGTGACCCGGTGGAGTTGCCGGAGGTCGACGTCCGGCGCGATGGCTCCGGCCACGCACACCCTGGCCCCGAGGTCGTCGGCCACCTGATCGAACGCGACTGACCCGCTCGATACGTGCTCCAACCCGGATCACGCGTGCTGGAACACGAGACTCGCGTGCGTGGAGCCGGAACACACCCGCGGCCGTAACCGCCGCGAGTTCCGGCCCCACGCACGCGAGTTCCGCCTTCAGTCACGCGAGTTCCGGCCCCACGCACACGTGATCCGGCTCCAAGCACGCGTGCCGTCCGGTCGGTCACGTGTGTCGTCCGCGGGGCAACCGCCTCCCGCGTGGTAGCAAAGGTCCCTTGCTCCCTCGCGGGCGGTCTCTCAGCGGCCCAGCAGGCCCTTCGCGATGTGTGTCACCTGGATTTCGTTGCTGCCCGCGTAGATCATCAGCGACTTCGCGTCCCGCGCGAGCTGCTCCACCCGGTACTCCGCCATGTACCCGTTCCCGCCGAACAACTGCACGGCCTCCATCGCCACCTCGGTGGCCGCCTCAGACGAGTACAGCTTCATCGCCGAAGCCTCGGCCAGCGTCGGCATCTTGCCCGCGCGCAGGGTCTCGATCAGCTGGAACACCATGTTCTGCACGTTGATCCGCGCGACCTCCATCTTCGCCAGCTTGAGCTGGATCAACTGGAACCGCCCGATCTCCTGCCCCCACAGCTTCCGGTTCTTCGCGTAGTCCACGCAGAGCCGGTGGCATTCGTTGATGATCCCGAGCGCCAGCGCCGCGACGCCGATCCGCTCGACTGCGAATCCGGACTTCACCTCGGCCTTGCTGTCGCCGTCGCGACCGGTCTCGGATTCGCCGAGCAGCCTGTCCCGCCCGAGCCGGACGTCGCTGAAGAACAGCTCACCGGTCGGCGAGGACATCATGCCCATCTTCTTGAACGGTTTGCCCTGCGTGAGCCCGGGCATGCCCTTGTCCAGCACGAATGTCAGCACCTTGCGGTCGCGGACGTCCGAGCCGTCGTCGAGCTTCGCGTACACGATGATCGTGTCGGCGTACGGACCGTTGGTGATGAACGTCTTCTGTCCATTGAGGACATACTCGTCGCCGTCGCGCCGCACCGACGTCTTCATCCCGCCGAAAGCGTCCGAACCGGAGTCGGGTTCGGTGATCGCCCACGCGCCGACCTTCTCGAACGTCGCCAGTCCGGGCAGCCAGCGCTCCTTCTGCGCTTGCGTGCCCTTGGTGAGGATCGTCTGCGCGGTCAGCCCGATGCTCACGCCGAGCGAGGCGACGATGCCGAGGCTGACCCCGGCCAGTTCGCTCACCGCGATGAGCGCCATCGCCTCCTGCCCGCCGAACGCGAGCCCGCCGCCACCCGAACCGGACCCAGGCGACTTCGACAGCAGTTTCGACACCGATTCCCGCGCGAGCGCGTCGATGCCGAAGGACGCGAACATCTTCCGGATGATGTCGTACGGCGGCAGCTCCCCGCTTTCCAGCGCGTCGAGGTGCGGCCGGATCTCCTTGTCGACGAACTCCCGGATGGCGTCCCTGATCAGCAGTTCGGTCTCGGACCACTCGATCACGGCAGCCTCGCGGCGATGTCGTCGATCTCCCAGGCGGCCTCGGTTTCGATCACCTTGACGTCGTGCCAGCCCGCGAGTTCGGAGATCGCGCCGCCCTGCACCGCGAACACCTTGCCGGTGATCGGGCATTTCTCGGTCGCGAGGTAGGCCACCAGCGGCGAGATGTTGGCCGGGGAGAACGCGTCGAACTCGCCTTCCTCGACCTCCTGGGCGAAGATCGCGCCCATGCCCGGCGTCGCCAGGGTGAGCCGCGTGCGCGCGATCGGCGCGATCGCGTTGACCCGCACGCCGTAGCGTTCCAGTTCCTCGGCGGCGACCAGCGTCAGCGCGGCGATCCCCGCCTTCGCCGCGCCGTAGTTCGCCTGCCCCGCGTTCGGCAACGTGGTCCCGGACGCCGAGGCGGTGTTGATCACCGAACCCGCCACCGGTTCGCCGGCCTTGCTCGCGCTCTTCCAGTACGCGGCAGCGTGCTTCAGCACCGCTGCGTGTCCCTTCAGATGCACCGCGATCACGGAATCCCATTGGGACTCTTCCAGTCCCGCGATGAACGCGTCGCGCAGAATGCCCGCGTTGTTCACGACGACGTCCAGCCTGCCGAACTCGCTCACCGCCTGCGCGACCAGTTCCTCGGCGCCCGCCCAGTCGGCGACGTTGGCCGTGTTCGCCACGGCCTTCCCGCCCGCCGCGCGGATCTCGTCGACGACTTCCTGTGCGGGCCCGGTGTCGCTGCCGCTGCCGTCGTTCGCGCCGCCGAGGTCGTTGACGACGACGCTCGCGCCCTCCCGCGCGAACAGCAGTGCGTGCTCGCGGCCGATCCCGCGTCCGGCACCGGTGATGACGGCGACCCGCCCGTCGAGTGCTCCCATGGCTTTTGCTCCTACTCCGCGAATTCCGCGAGGCCGTCCTTGATCACGACGGTTTCGCCAACGGTGGTTTCGAACGCGTAGGTCCCGGCACCCGCGCTCCAGATGGACGTCGTCAGGTCCTGCCCGGGCAGCACCGGCTTGGCGAACCGCACGGCGAACCGCTTCAGTCTGTCCACATCGGACCCGGCGACCTCGGTCAGCAGCGCCCACGAGGTGAACGCCATGGTGCACAGGCCGTGCGCGATGATCCCCGGCAGTCCCGAATCCTTCGCGACCTCTTCGTCGAGGTGGATGGGCATGGGATCGCCGGCGGCGGGCGCGTATCGGTACGTCTGGTCGTCGTCGACGTGCTGGCTGACCTTCGCCACCGGCGCCCGCGAACGCAGGCCTTCGTCGAACTTGTGCTCCGGCCCGAGTTCGCCCCGTGTCTCGCCGGTGTCGAACCCCCGCACGAACAAGGTCACGTACTGCTCGTTGACCAGGTCGCCGCCCTCGGTCCGGCATTCGAGATGAATGGTGCCGCGCGTGCCGTTCGGCAGCCCTTCGTAGCCGGTCATCCGAGCTCGTGACACGAGCTTGTCGCCGGGGCGGATCGGCCGGTGGAACCGGAATTCCTGTTCTCCGTGCACGATCCGACCGAACAACCCGACCGGGACGACCTCGAGCGCCGGCTCCATCAGCGACTCGAACACCGGCACGATCGCGAACACGGGGCTCGCGACGTCCCCCGCGAGATGCGCCGGGATCGGGTCGTTGGTGGCCTTCGCGTACTCGATCAGCCGCTCGCGGGTCACCTCGAACCGGGACTCGTCGGTCCACTTGCCGAGCCCACCAGGGTCGAAGCGCTCGTCGGTCACGCGACCAGCGCCTTGAAGTTCTCGAGGGAGGCGTCGAGGTTCTTCTTACCGTCCTTCTCGACGGCCTTGCCGAGCGCGCCGACGATCATCTGGCCGGCGAACTCCGCGTCGATACTGGCGAGCGAACCTTCGCCGGACGCCTCCACAGACAGCTCGAACTTGACCCTCACCCCGGCCATCCCGGTCCCGGAGATCGCCAGCTTCGACGGCGCCTCGAACTCGTCCACGGTCCAGGTGATCGTGTTCGGCATCCCGAGCATCGTGACGACCTCGGAAGCCTGCGCCCCCTTGGAGAATTCGGCCGGGACCTCGCCCTTCCACTTGGTGTGGATGGTCAGCCACTTTTCGAAGTTGTTGGGGTTGGAGAACTCCGCCCACACCTTTTCGGGAGCGGCGGGGAGTTCGACGGAGGCACTGATCTTGCCCATGATGGTTCCTTTCGGTGGATCAGCGCTCGGCGCGCTGGTAGGCGGTGACGACGGCGGCGCCGCCGAGTCCGATGTTGTGCTGCAGCGCGGCCTGGACGCCGTCGACCTGGCGTTTGTCCGCGGTTCCGCGCAGCTGCCAGGTGAGTTCGGCGCATTGCGCGAGGCCGGTGGCGCCGAGCGGGTGTCCCTTGGAGATCAGCCCGCCGGACGGGTTGACGACCCACTTGCCGCCGTAGGTGGTGTCCCCGGAGTCGACGAGCTTCCCGGCTTCCCCTTCGGCGCAGAGTCCGAGCGCCTCGTAGAGCAGGAGTTCGTTGGCGGAGAAGCAGTCGTGCAGTTCGATGACCTGGAAGTCCTCCGCGCCGAGCCCGGCCTGGTCGTACACCTGGCGCGCGGCCTGGACGTTCATGTCGTAGCCGATGATGTTCTTCGCGGTGCCGTCGAAGGTGCTGGCGAAGTCGGTGGTCATCGCCTGCCCGACGATCTCCACGGCCTGCTCCGCCAGCCCGTGCGAGTCCACAAAGGACTCGCTGGCGAGGATCGCCGCGCCGGATCCATCCGAGGTCGGCGAGCACTGGAGTTTGGTGAGCGGGTCATAGATCATCCGCGAGTCCAGGATGTCCTGCAGCGAATAGCTTTCCTGGAACTGCGCGTACGGGTTGTTCACCGAATGCCGGTGGTTCTTCTCGCCGATCTTGGCGAAGTGCTCGGCGGTGGTGCCGTAGGTCTTCATATGCTCGCGGCCCGCCGCGCCGAACATCCACGGTGCGGGCGGGAAGAGCACCTCGGAGATCTCCGCGAGCGCCTGGATGTGCCTGCCCATCGGCTGCTCGCGGTCGTCGTAGGTCGAGCCGAGTGATCCAGGCTGCATCTTCTCGAAACCCAGTGCGAGCGCGCAGTCCGCGCGGCCGCCCCGGATCGCCTCCGCGGCCAGGTACAGCGCGGTCGACCCGGTCGAGCAGTTGTTGTTGACGTTGACGACCGGGATCCCGGTCATGCCCAGTTCGTAGACCGCCCGCTGCCCCGAGGTCGACTCGCCGTAGACGTAGCCGACGTAGGCCTGCCGCACCTCGTCGAAGGAGATCCCGGCGTCTTCGAGCGCCTTGGTCCCGGACTCCTTGGCCATCTGCGGGTAATCCCAGTCTTCGCGACGTCCGGGCTTCTCGAACTTCGTCATGCCCACGCCGACGACGTACACCTTGTTGGCCACCACGACGCTCCTTGTCGTTGCCGGGTCGCTGCTGGATCTGAAGATACAGACAGGACTGTATTTATCAACCCCTTACATACAGGTCTGCACGGATGTTACTTACGGCACGTTCCGTGTCAGGTGACGCAGACGGACGAGCCACACCCGCGCTAACCAGGGAGAACACGACACAGGGGGTAACGATGAAACGAACGAGTACGGTCCTGGCGGCCACTGTCGCCGCCGGTCTGCTGTCGGCCGGCAGTTCTTCCGCGGACCCGGACGGGTGGACGACGACCTACCTGCCACAGCCGTTCGGCACCGTTCAGGTGGTGGCCACCGACGGGCCGGAAACTACGCGGGGCACTTCGAAGGCGGCTTGCTCACCTGGGCCGGCGGAACCTTCCAGAACCACGGCCTCCCGGCGGGCTACGACACGATCGAAGCAGTGGACGAGAACACGTCGGGGGCGGTTCTCACGAACGGCTACGCGATCTCGGCGAGGACCGGTCGCTCGTTCCGTCTTCGAGAACGGCGGGTTCCAGCTCTTGGAGAAGGTTCCGGGATACGCCCAGACGGCCGTCACCGGTATGAACAACCGCGGTGACATCGTCGGCAAGGTGTACAACGATCCGCGGTACGGCACGTGGGCGGCGACCGCGCGCACCCGGTGCTCCTGGACTCCCCGCCACTGCTCGGTCCGGTGGACATCGACCACGACGGCACGATCCTGATGCAGAAGCAGTACGGCGGCACCTGGCCATCGCGATCCGGGACGGCAAGGTGCTGGCCGACGTCCAAGGGGGCCAACGGCTTTGGACGGCCTACGACACCTCCAACCCGGTGCCGGAGACCGTGACGGTGACCGCGCTCAACGGGTCGGGCGTCCTCACGGGCTGTTTGCGGACCATGGGTACCGCCACGATTCCCGCGGTGTGGTCGCGGGCGGCCCGGTCGAGACGCTTCCGACGCCCTTCGGAGACGGTTGCGGCGCCATCATGGGCGAGAACGGTGAGGTCATGGGAGGCGTGCGGGACGACTGGAATCAGGTCAAGCCCGTGGTGTGGCGCCGTGGCTAAAGTCGGGATATGGATCTCGAGGAGCTTCGGCAGCGGTTCTCCCTGCTGACCACCGCGCATCTGACCGACGGCTGCGTCCGCGCCGGCGTCCCGGTCCGGTGCGCGCCCGCCGGTACGCACGCGGTCGTGCCCGGCGGCCGCGTGGCCGGGCGGGTCACCCCCGCCCGGCACGTCGGCAGTGTCGACGTCTTCCTGGAGGCGTACGAAACCGCGAACCCCGGCGACGTCCTCGTCGTCGACAACGGCGGCAGGCTCGACGAGAGCTGCGTCGGGGACCTCGCGGTGCTCGAAGCCGAGGCGGCCGGGCTGAGCGGTGTGGTCATCTGGGGACTGCATCGCGACACCGCCGACATCAAGAAGATCGGGCTGCCGGTGTTCAGCCTCGGCTCGATCCCGACCGGTCCGCTCTCGGTCGCCGCCCGCCCGGACGGCGCGCTCGAATCGGCCGTCGTCGGCGAGTGGACGGTGACACGGGACGATCTCGTGTTCGGCGACGAAGACGGCGTCCTGTTCGTCCCGGCAGACCGGGCGGACGAGGTCCTGGACCGCGCCGAGGGAATCCGCGACACCGAGCGGCTCCAGGCCGACCGGATCCGCGCCGGAGAGTCCCTTCGCGAGCAAGTGCGCTTCGCCGACTTCCTCGCGGAGCGCGCGAAGTCGCCTTCGCTGACGTTCCGGCAGCACCTGCGGGCGGTCGGCGGCGCCATCGAGGAGTAGCAAGGGACCTTTGCTACCGCCTGACTCCGGGCGCGCCGCGAAGGCCGTCCGTGAAGGGCCCCTTCACTACCTTCAGGGTGGGCAAGGAGGCCTTCACGACACCCGCGGGAGAGCAAGGGACCTTTGCTACCACCGGAGGGCCTGACCAGGGAAAACACGCCGGCCAGGCCCCTGGCTTACGACGTCTTCGAGCCGCCCAGCCACAGCAGACCGTCGATGACGAAACGGTTCTGCACCTCACTGCCGAAGGTCGACGAAAGCGGCTGGTTCGTCTCGTAGTTCATCTTGTCGTGGCCGAAGTTGGCGTACAGCATCTTGTACTTGGCGTTGGTCCAGAGGATCGGGTAGTACCCGCTGTACCAGGACTGGTTCGGGTCGGTCCCGAGCGGAAAGCTCACCGGATCCACCGACGCGAGGATCCGGATGTCCGGATTCTTGCGCAAGTCCCTGTTCCAGGCGTACCACTCGCTCACCGACGAGGTGAAGGTCGCGGGCAGCCGTGTGGTCGACGGATGCGGCCGGTTCTCCACCTTCAGCGTCGCCGTCGTCGGCCCCCAGGTGTTGGACTTGAACGCGCCCGTGCCGAGGAACCCGTTGTGGTACCAGTCCCAAGTGGACGGATTCGTGGTGAACGCCGCCACGTGGAAGCCGAAGAACGCCCCACCCGCGTTCATGTAACGCTCGAAGCCCGCACGCTGCGCCGAGGTCTGCGGCAGATCGTCGAGGAACAGCACGACCTGGTACTGCGAAGGTTGTAGCGAGTTCAGCCGGTTCCAGTCGTTGGTCGCGGTGTAGCCGAAGTTGTGCTGTGAAGCGGTTTTCGGGAACCACTGGTTGGCTTCCTTGACGAAGCTGATATGCGCCGCGTCGTAGGTGCCGTTGTAGAAGGCCAGCACGTTGAACGCGGGTGCCGCCTGCGCCTTCACCGGCGCCAACGCCAGTGCGAGACACGAAACGAACAGCAGAGCTAGTTGGACCGCGAATTTCCTCATACCTCACCACCCATGCCGAGAGTGTGTAAGTTCACATCTTGAATTAATTCATGACAAAGCGCTAGACCTGCGGAAAAGCCGGTTCCCGCTGACCGACACCGGCCCAGACCGATAACCTGGGGATTATGGAACTGCGGGACATCGAGATCTTCCTGGCGCTGGCCGACGAACTGCATTTCGGCCGCACCGCGGAACGCCTGCACGTCTCGCAGGCACGGGTGAGCCAGACGATCAAGCAGGTGGAGCGCCGGATCGGCGCGTCGCTCTTCGCCCGCACCAGCAGGCGGGTCCGGCTCACGCCGATCGGCGAACGGCTGCGGGACGACCTCGGCCCCGCCTACCGCGCGCTGCACGAAGGCATCGACCGCGCGATCGCGGCCGGACGCGGGATCGGCGGCGTGCTACGGCTGGGTTTCGAAGCGCCCGGCGTCGCCGACCTGATCGAAGATCACCTGGACCGTTTCCGGCAGCGCTACCCGGACACGGAACTCCTCATCCGCGAAGCCGATTTCGCCGATCCGATGGCGATGCTGCGCTCGGGTGAGATCGACGTGCTGGTGACCTTGCTTCCGGCCGACGAACCCGATCTCACGACCGGACCGGTCGTGTACACCGAACCGATGGTGCTCGCGGTGTCGTCGAAACACCCTTTCGCGCGACGGAAGTCCGTGACGCTGGACGACCTCGCCCGCGACACCGTCCTTCGCGCGGCGCATCCGCCAGAGCCGTACTGGGTCGAGGAACCACGCCAGTGGCTGACGCCGGCCGGACACCCTGTGACGCGGGGCAAGCCCCTCGCGACCTTTCAGGAACTACTCGCCGCGATCGCCACCGGCGCCGGCATCTGCCCGCTCGCCGCACACGCTCGGGAGTACTTCAGCCACCCGCGAATCCGCTTCGTTCCCTTCGCAGGCTCTCCCGACGTCGAGTGGGGCCTCGTCTGGCCGTGCTCAGCGGAGACGGCCCGCGTACACGCCTTCGCGACTGTCGCGTCCGCTTCGCGCCCCTGACCAGGGAAAAGGGAGCAAGGGACCTTTGCTACCGCCAGGGGGTGTGTGGAAATAGAGACGTTGAGTGTCCCTGTTTCCACACACCCAGCACTCGGCGTAGCGATGCTGACCGACCGTGTGGATTTCGGGACGTCAGATGTCCCGAAATCCACACGGTCACCTGCGGAAAGAGAGCAAGGGACCTTTGCTACCACCCGGCCGCCCCCCACCGGCCCCGAACAGCGTGAAGGCCCCCTTCCCTCGGCTCAGCCGGGGGAAGGGGGCCTTCACGAGGAAAGCTAGCTGACGACCTTCTGCACCCAGTCCTGCTCCAGCTTCACGACCTGCCCGTTCGCCGTGACGGTCGGCGTGCCGAAACCGGGGCCGTTGCCGAAGTCCTGCTGCAGCGACGGATCCGTGGAGATCTTCTTGTACGCGTCCTGGATCTCCTGGTCGTAAGCGCCGCTGTTGACCTTGAGCATGAAGCTCGGGTCGGTGATGCCGACGTCCTGGCCGAGCTTGATCAGCTGCGCCTTGTCGAACCCGCGCCCGCCTTCCTCCGGCTGGTCCTTGAACAGCGCGTCGTGGAAGGCGACGAACTTGCCGGCGTCTGCCGCGGCGAGCGAGGCGTTGGCGGAGTCCAGCGAGTAGCCCGGCGGGTCGGAGCGCTGGTTGAGCATCGGCAGCATGTGGTACCGGACCTGCAGGGTCCCGTTGTTCACCTGCTCCTCGATCTGCCCCTTGAACGACTCTTCGAACTGCTTGCAGACCGGGCAGAGGAAGTCGGCGTAGATGTCGATGGTCTTCTTCGCCTCGGGCTTGCCGACGACCACGGCCGCCCCCTCGCGCTTCTCGACGACACCGGGCGCCGACGTGGTCGGCTGCGCCCCGATCACCTTGCCCGCGGTGCTGTCCTTGCTGGACGTCGTCCAGATCACGCCACCGATCACCAGCGCGGCGAGCACGACCACCGCGACGGTGATCGCGACGACCTTCTTCTTGTCGCCGCCCGCGACGCCCCTGGCCTGTGCCACCGAGCGCGACGCCGTCTGCTGCTGCTTGCGTTTCCGAGCGTTGCGCTCAGCTCCACCCACGATTATTCGTTCCCTTCAGCGATACCCACATAGTCGTCGTCCGCGGGGGCTTGAGAGTTCCCGAGCCAGCCGTCCACGGACAGCCACGTCCGCGGCCGCACGATCAGCCAGACACCCAGTAGCGCGAACCCGAGGTCCCTGGCGATCTCCTGCGGATACCTCGTCTGATCCGCGGCGATCTGACCGCCACCACCGAAGCAGCCACAGTCGATGCTCAGTCCGCGCGCCCAGGATTGGACGATCGCGGCGATGAGCACCGCGAGCAGCAGCACCGACAGCACCGACACCCACCGGGTCACGAACCCGGCGAGCAGGAACAGGCCGAGCGCCAGTTCGACAAGCGGCATCCCGATCGCGACCGGGCGGACGAGCCCGTCCGGCAGGACGTCGAAAGCCTGGACCGCGATGTAGGTCTGCCCCGGATCGCTGATCTTCAGCGCTCCGGAGACCAACCAGACGGCGGCCAGTCCGAGCCGGGCGAGTGTGCCCACGGCGTCGAGTACGACTTGGGGCGGTCTACGCACGGGCATAGGCTAACCGCCGACCCTGAGAACAACGTGAGGCGGCGGACGGAGGCACCCGATGAGGGGACCTGCCCTGCTGGTGGCCTGCTTGATGCTGGTCACAGCGGCGGCTTGCGGCGAAGAGGCCGGTCCGTCGGATTCTCTCGTCGCGCGCGCCGTCGCGTCCAACAAGCTCACCATCGGCATCCGCTTCGACCAGCCGGGACTCTCCCGACGGACGATGGACGGCCGGTACGTCGGTTTCGACGTCGACGTGGCGAAGTACGTCGCGAGCGAACTGGGTGTCGACGAGGATCACATCACCTGGCACGACAGCAGGCCGTCGTCCCGCGAGACGGACATCACCTCGGGGATTACGGATCTGATGGTGGCGACCTACTCCATCACCGAAAAACGGAAACAGGTGGTCGGCTTCGCCGGGCCCTATTTCGACGCCGGCCAGGATCTGCTCGTCCGCCTCCGGTCGACCGACATCACCGGCCCCGAGAACCTCAACGGCCGCAAGCTGTGCGCCGTGGGCGGCACCACCTCCGCCGAACAGGTGCGCGACAAGTTCGCGCAGGCCGTCCAGCTCGTCGAATACCCGCGCTACCAGGACTGCGTCACGGCACTCCTCGCCGGACAGGTGGACGCGGTGACCACCGACGACGTCATCCTCGCCGGTTACGTGGCGCAGAACCCGGAGCTGCTGCGAGTCGTCGGCAAGCCGTTCTCGAAGGAGAAGTACGGTGTCGGCCTGCGCAAGGAAGACACCGAGGGGCGGGCTGCGGTGGCCAAGGCGATCCAGAAGATGATCTCGTCCGGCGAATGGCTCGAATCGCTGAACCGCAACATCGGCCCGTCCGGCTACCGGATCCCGCCTCCGCCACAGGTCACCGAGAAGTGACCCTTCCCGATCTGCCGGTTCGCGCTGTCCTGCCCGAACTCGAAGCCGCACTCGACGCCCATGGCACCGCCGTACTCGTCGCGCCCCCGGGAACCGGCAAGACCACGTTGGTGCCGCTCGCGCTGGACAATGGCGAAGGCCGGGTGATCGTCGCCGAACCGAGACGGCTGGCGGCGCGGGCCGCGGCGGCGCGCATGGCTTCTCTGCTGGGCGAACGGGTCGGCGAGACGGTCGGCTATTCGGTTCGCGGTGACCGGAAGGTGTCTTCTTCGACGCGGATCGAAGTGGTGACGTCGGGTTTGCTGGTCCGGCGGGTGCAGGGCGATCCCGAACTGAGCGGGGTGTCGACCGTCCTGCTCGACGAATGCCACGAACGCCATCTCGACGCGGACCTGTTGCTCGCGCTACTCCTGGACGTGCGCGCAGGACTGCGGGACGACCTGCGCCTGCTCGCGACGTCCGCCACCGTGGCCTCCGGACGGCTGGCCGCGCTGCTCGGTGACGCGCCGGTGATCACCGCGCACGCGAGGACCTATCCGGTCGACGTCTCGTACTCCCCGCCCACGCGCGGCGAACGGATCGAGGCGACCGTCGCCCGTATGATCCACAAAGCACTGTCCGAAGGGGACGGTGATGTGCTCGCCTTCCTCCCCGGCGCGGGAGAGATCGCCAGGGTGAGCGGCTTGCTCAGCGGCTTGGACGCCGACGTGCTGCCCCTGCACGGGCGGCTGTCGGCGGCGCACCAGGATGACGCGCTGCGCCCCCGCGCCCGCCGCCGGGTGGTGCTCTCGACGTCGGTCGCCGAGTCCAGTTTGACCGTGCCGGGGGTGCGCGCGGTGGTGGACTGCGGACTTTCGCGCGTGCCCCGCGTCGATCACCGGCGCGGCCTGCCAGGGCTGGCGACGGTCCGCGTGTCGGCCGCGGTCGCCGAGCAACGCGCCGGCCGTGCCGGACGCGAGGCGCCGGGTCGCGCGTACCGGTGCTGGGCGGCACATGAACAGGGCTCCCTGCCCGCGTATCCCGAACCGGAGATCAGGACCGCCGAGCTGGCGCGGTTCGCACTGGAGCTCGCGTGCTGGTCCACTCCGGACGGTTCCGGCCTCGCCTGGTGGGATCCGCCCGGTGAGGGTGCGCTGGCCGCCGGGCGCGCGTTGCTGACCACGCTCGGGGCAACAGCGGAAGACGGCACGGTGACCGAACGCGGCCGGAAAATGGCCGGTCTGGGGCTGCATCCACGGCTGGCGAGGGCGTTGCTGGACGGCGCGGCGCGGACCAACGCGCGTTCGGCGGCCGAGGTCGTCGCGCTGCTGGACAGCGGCGGCACACTGACCGACCTCGAAGCCGAACTGCGGCGAGTACGCAGCGACGAGCGCTGGAAGCGTGACGTACGACGGCTTTCCCAGCTGGTTCCCGACGGCGGCAACGCCTCCGATCCGGCGCTGGTCGTGGCGCTGGCGCACCCCGAGCGGCTCGCGCGACGGCGTTCCGCGGGGGCGCCGGTGTATCTGATGGCCGGTGGAACGGCGGCCGAACTGCCGCGGGGTAGCGGACTGGCCGACGTCGAGTGGCTGGCGGTGGCCGAAGCGACCCGCGATCCCGGCCGCACGCAAGGGATCATCCGGCTGGCCGCGCCCGCGGACGAAGATCTCGCCGTGCGCGCCGCGCCGAACCTGGTGTCCACAGTGGACGAAGTGCGGTGGTCTTCGGGTGACGTCGTGTCGCGGTCGGTGCGGCGACTCGGCGCGATCACGCTGTCGGAGAAACCGTTGCGCTCGCCCTCGCCGGACGCGATCCGCACCGCGCTGCTGGACGGGCTGCGCACCGAAGGGCTCGGCCTGCTGCGATGGCCGGAAGACGGGAAGAGACTGCGCGAGCGGCTGGCCTTTCTGCATCGCGTGCGGGGAGCGCCTTGGCCCGCGGTCTCCGACACGGAGCTTCTGTCCACTTTGGATAGCTGGCTCGATCTCGACTCGGCCCGTCGCCGGTCCGATCTGGCCGCGCTGGACGCCGGCGCGGCCCTACGCGGACTGTTGCCCTGGCCAGAGGCGTCGCGTTTGGACGAACTGGCGCCGGACCGGCTGGAGGTACCGTCGGGTTCACGGATCAGGGTCGACTACTCGGGCGAACAGCCTGTGCTCGCCGTCAAACTGCAGGAGACCTTCGGCTGGCTCGCGACGCCGGAACTGGCTGGCGTCCCCGTCGTGCTGCACCTGCTCTCCCCCGCCGGGCGGCCCGCGGCGGTCACCGCGGATCTGGAATCGTTCTGGCGCAACGGTTACGCGGCCGTGCGCACCGATCTCCGCGGGCGCTACCCGAAGCATCCCTGGCCGGAGGACCCCCTGAACGCCGCCCCCACCCGGCGCACCTCACGAGGTCAGTCCATCAGTTGATGTTGAGGTCTGGTCGGCAACTGCGCCGCCAGCTCCTCGTCATCCTCACGCTCGTTCAGCCCCAGCTGTACGGCGCTGCGGATCTGCTCCCGGTTCTCCCGCACCACATGCGCGAAGAACTCGTCGATCCGCGGATCGGTCAGCACTTCGAGGATCACGCGCATCGCGGTGTCGATCACCGAACGCACCACCTCGTCGTGAAACGGCAGCTTCGAAAGCCGTCCGGCCTGCGGATCGTTCTTGAGCTTCTCCGCGATGATCCCCCGCAGCAACGACTGGTTCTCGCCGAGTGAGCGCGCGAGGTTCTGCGGATAGTTGCCGGTTTCCAGCACTTTGACGACCTCGTCGAGCACCGCGATCGTGATCGGTTTCTTGATCGCGAGCACGATCGGCCGGGAAAGCCGTTCGACCAGTCGCTGCGTGAACCGCTCCCCGAACGCGCGGTCGGCGGTGCGGGCGAGCCGGACCAGCACCACGACGATCCGCAGCAGCCGGAACCCGCGCAGCGCCGGATGCGCGATGGGGATCATGCCGAGGATCTCGTACCAGTTGCGCAGCGGGAACCGCTTCTCCCAGCCGGTGCGCCGCCACCGCCAGAGAAATTCCAGCGCGAAGATCCCGCACACCGTCGTGTCGATGACGAAGACACGGTGCGCCGTCTCCTCGGAATGCGGGAAGAACGTCACGTAGGCGAGCAGCCCGACGGAGAACACGGCGAGGACGAGCATCACCAGGTCGAGCGGATTCACGCGCCGTTGTTCGCGGGTGGTCATGGCGCCGATTCTGCCTTTCCGCGGTGACTCGTGCCGAGCGGCACCTGACGAAAGTAAGGGATGGCCGATGACTTCGGGTCGATGCCCGCGGATGTCCCCGCATCGGAGGATTCAGGGACACGAAGGAGGACGCGGATGATCACGCTTCGAGGACTCACGAAGCGCTATGGCGAGAAGACGGTGGTCGACGGGCTGACGTTCGCCGTCGAACCGGGCAAGGTGACCGGTTTCCTCGGTCCCAACGGCGCGGGCAAGTCGACGACCATGCGGATGACGCTCGGCCTCGACGCGCCCAGTGCGGGTGAGGTCCACATCGGCGGCAAGAGGTACGAGGACCTGCGATTCCCGCTGCGTGTGGTCGGCGCACTACTGGAGGCCAAGGCGCTGCATCCCGGCCGGAGCGCGGGCAAGCACCTCCTGGCGATGGCGCGCAGCAACGGGATCCCGGCGAGCCGGGTGGACGAAGTGCTCGCCACGGTGGGCCTCACCGACGTCGCGGGCAAACGCGCCGGGACGTTCTCGCTCGGTATGGGGCAGCGTCTCGGGATCGCCGGTGCCCTGCTGGGCGACCCTGGCGTGCTGATGTTCGACGAGCCGGTGAACGGCCTCGACCCCGACGGCGTCCGCTGGGTGCGGCAGCTGATGCGGTCGCTCGCGGAGGAGGGCCGCACGGTTTTCGTGTCTAGCCATCTGATGAGCGAGATGCAGCTGACCGCGGACCGGCTGGTCGTCATCGGCAAGGGGAAGTTGCTCGCCGACGCGCCGGTCGACGAGTTCATCGCGGGCAATTCGCGGACGTCGGTCGCGGTGCGGGTGCCCGCTCCCGCCGACCTGCGTGTCCTCGAACAGCGCCTTCGCGCACTCGGCGCGACCACAGAATCCGATCAGGACGAACTGCTCGTGCACGACCTGCCCGTCCACCTCGTCGGCGACGCGGTGCACGAACTCGGGATCCGCGTGCACGGGCTGGCCGAACGGACCGCGTCACTGGAACAGGCGTACATGGAACTGACCGCGTCGTCGGTCGAATACGGAACGGGAGTCGCGGCATGAAGTCACTCATGGTCCTGGTGGCGCTGATCGCCGGCCTGCTGGGGGTGCCGGCGGCCGCGTCGGCGGCACCGGAACTGTCGCTGCCCGCGCCGGGCGGCCCGCTCCCGATCGGGCTGCGCACACTGCACCTCACCGATCAGGGGCGCGCCGACCCTTGGGTGCCGGAGAAGCGGCGCGAACTGATGGTCAACGTCTGGTACCCGGCCGTCCCGATCGGACGCGCGCCGCTGTACATGACCAACGCCGAGTCGGCGGCGGCGGTCGCCGGGCGGAACCTCGACCTGCCGCCGGACGCTCTGAGCAAGGTGCGGGTCCACTCGCGGGAGAACGCGCCTTCCCTGCCAGGACGGCGTCCGCTGGTGGTGCTTTCGCCGGGCGCGGGCAACAACCGGATCACCCTGACCTCGGTGGCCGAACACCTTGCCGCGCAAGGCTTCGTGGTCGCCGGGATCGACCACGCCTACGAAGCCTGGGCGACGGAGTTCCCCGACGGGCTGCGCCAGTGTGTCGCTTGTGGACGACCGGACGACCCCTGGCCCGCCGCGATCGCGAACCGCGCTGTGGACACGACTTTCGTCGTCGACACCCTGCTGAAGGATCGTCGGTGGTCGATCGACGCGACGAAGATCGGGATGGCCGGGCACTCCGCCGGGGGTTCGGCGACCGCCGCCGCGATGGTCGCCGACCGGCGGATCAAGGCGGGTGTGAACGTCGACGGTCCGTTCTTCGGCACCGTCGCCCTCGACCGGCCGTTCCTGCTGCTGAGCAGCCCGACCGGCGAGAAGTACTACCGGGCGTCCTGGGACGAGACCTGGCCGCGGCTCACCGGGCCGAAGAAGCAGAACCTGGTCGAGAACAGCGGCCATTCGTCGGTGACCGACGCCGCGATCCTGATCGACCAGCTGGGGTTGCGACCGCAGCTCCCGCCGACCGAGATCGAAAACCAGTACGGCTCGATCGACTCACGGAAGGCGCTGGAGTTCTTCCGTAACGAGCTGACCGGTTTCTTCAAGCAGTGGAGCGCACGATGAACACGATCTCTTCCGAATGGACCAAGTTCTGGTCGGTCCGGTCGACCTGGTGGTGCCTGATCAGCGGGCTCGGCCTGATGCTCGCCTACTCGGCCGCGGTGGGGCTGGCCGCGAACGCCGGCGTCGAACGCTCGATGGCTCCGCACGCCGTGGTGGCCGGGGCGGCGTTCTATCTCACGCAGTTCGCCGTGGTCGCGCTGGCGACGCTGGTCATCACGAGCGAGTACGCCAGTGGCAGCATCCGCTCGACCCTGCAGTGGGTCCCGGTGCGGAACCGGGTCCTCGCGGCGAAATCGGCCGTCCTGCTGCCGGTGCTGTTCGGCTACGGCGTGCTGAACACCCTCGCCGGTGTGGCGGTCTCGGCACCGCTGATCCCCGCGCCCGACTCTTCGGTGGGCGAGGTCCTCGCGACCGCGGCGGGCATGGGCGGCTACTTCGCGCTGCTGGGCCTGCTCTGCCTCGGTCTCGGGACGGCGCTGCGCTCGACGGCGGGAACGATCGTGACGGTGTTCGTGCTGCTGGTGATGATCCCGATGTTCGCCGGTTCGCTGGGCTGGGAAGACCTCGTGAACTACTTCCCCGGCTTCGCGGGTGTCAACGCGATGGTCACGTCAGGGCAGCCGAACCCGATCTTCGGCGGCGTCGCGCCCTACGCGCCCTGGGTCGGCGTCGCGCTCTGTGCGGCTTGGGCCGCTGCTGGTCTGGTCACCGGTTCCACGGTGCTCAGGCGGCGGGACGCCTGACGGGGGAGCAAGGGACCTTTGCTACCGCTTGGGCGCCCGGTCACGTCGCGAAAGCCACTTTCAGGACATCTGATGTCCCACTGTGGCTTTCGGGACATCCCGTTCCGGAGCCCACGGGTCGACGCGCTTGTCTCGACATTGAGAGAAGCGGGAGCAAAGGTCCCTTGCTTCCCTGCACAGCGGAACGCCCGAGGTGACCGTGTGGGTTTTGGGACGTCAGATGTCCCAAAACCCACACAGTCAGCATCGCTACGCCGAGTACAGGGTGTGTGGAAATAGAGACACTCAACGTCCCTATTTCCACACACCCTGGGCGGCAGCAAAGGTCCCCTGCTCTCTTTCCGCAGGTCAGAGCCTCAAGTGGTAGCAAAGGTCCCCTGCTACCCCGCCACCCCGAGCCCCGTCAACACCTCCCGCGCCCCTCGCGTCAACTCCTCCAGCCCGGGCGGCCGCAACGAGCCGGTCCCGGCCAGCGCGTCGAAGACCGTCCCTTCCAGCCACGCCACGAGCACCCGCGCGTGCCGCTCCGGCTCCGCCGATCCGCACGCGGCGAGCACCTCCGCGCACCGCCGCCGGATGACGAGCCCGCCCCGGTCGTAGGCCTCACGCAGCTCCGGTCGCCGCGTCGCCTCCAGCGCGAACTCGTACCGCGCGAGCATCCGCGTCCGCCCGTTCGTGATCGCCGCGTGGGCGAACCCCGCCACGTACTCGGCCAGCCGTCCGGGTGGCGGGTCCAGGGTGACCTCGTCGAGTTCGATCATCCGCGAGATCGCCAGCTCCAGCAGCGCCGCCCGCGTCCGCGCGTAGTACGAGGTCGAACCCGGCGGCAGCCCGGCGAACCGGTCGACGGCGCGATGCGTCAGCCCCCGCATCCCCTCGGCCGCGATGACCTCGATGGCCGCGTCCCCGATCGTCGCCTTTCGCACTCTACAAGTGTAGTAGTACTCTACAGTTGTAGAGGAGGTCGACATGCGCAAAGCGATCGTGATCGGCGGAGGAATCGGCGGGCTGAGCGCCGCCATCGGACTGCACGGCATCGGCTGGGAGGTCACTGTCCTCGAACAGGCGCCGGAGCTCACCGCCGTCGGCGCGGGCATCTCCCTGTGGCCGAACGCCCTGCGGTCACTCGAAACGCTGGGCGTCCGCCTCGCCGGACAACAGGAACAATCCTCCGGCGGTCTCCACGACCGCGACGGCCGCCGCATCACCCGATGGGACGCCGAGGCGTTCCGCCGTCACCACGGGCGCCCGCTCGCCGCCATCCACCGCGCGGATCTCATCGGCGCGCTCCGCGACGCCCTCCCCGACGGCTGCGTCCGCACCGGCGTCGAGGTCACGAACCTCGACGATCTCGACGCCGACGTCATCATCGCCGCGGACGGAATCCACAGCACGGCCCGCGAACAACTCTGGCCACGGCATCCCGAACCGGTCTACAGCGGCAGCACGGCCTACCGCGCGGTGACCACCCTCCCTCACCCGACGGAACTCAGCACGAGCTGGGACGACGGAGCCGAGATCGGGGTCATCCCGCTGCACGACGGCCGCGTCTACTGGTGGGCGAGCTACGTCGCCGAAGCGGGCGTCCGTCACGAGGACCCGAAGTCGTATCTGCGAAACCGCTTCGGCGGCTGGCACGAACCGATTCCCGAGCTCATCGAGGCGACTGCGCCCGAGACGCTGCTCCACCACGATCTCTACCTGCTCGGCACTCCCCTGCCCACCTACGTCAAAGGCCGCGTCGCGCTCCTCGGCGACGCGGCCCACGCGATGCCGCCGTTCCTCGGCCAAGGCGGCTGCCAGGCGATCGAAGACGCCGTCGTTCTCGCCGCGGCGCTCAGTAGCAACGAAGACGTCGACGCGGCACTGAAGAGTTACGACGAACAGCGCCGCCCGCGCAGCCAATCGGTGGTCAAAGCCTCGGTCCAGGCCGGAAGAATCGGCCCGCAGCTGCGCAATCCGCTCGCCGTGGCCGTCCGCAACGGCGTGTTCCGGCTACTCCCCGGCGCGCTCACCGCCCGCATCGGCGCCGGCGTCAGCGGCTGGACCCCTCCGGTCCCCCGCCGACCAGCCCCGCCTCGTACGCGGTGATCGCCGCCTGCACCCGGTTCCGCGCGCCGAGCCGGTTGAGGATGGTGCTGACGTAGGCCTTCACCGTGCCCTCGACCACGAACAGCTTCGCGGCGATGTCCGCATTGGACAGTCCGGAACCGAGCAGCGCCAGCACTTCCTGCTCACGCGGCGTCAGTTTGCCGATCAGCGCCTTCGCCTCTTCGGCGCGGGAGACCTGGTTGCCGGAGAAGCGCGCGATGACCCGCTGCGCGACCTTCGGCGAAAGGAACGCCGCGCCACCCGCGACCGCGTGGATCCCGCCGAGCAGTTCACGAGGATCGCCGGATTTCAGCAGGAAACCGCTCGCGCCGAGACCGAGCGCGCGTTCGATGTAGGCGTCCTCGCCGAACGTGGTCAGCATGATCACGCCCACCTCGGGCAGCAACCGGCGGATCTCTTCGGCCGCCTTGAGCCCGTCCATGACCGGCATCCGGATGTCGAGGAGCACGACGTCCGGCCTGGTCGCGCGGGCCTGCTCGACGGCGGCGCGCCCGTCCTCGGCTTCCGCGACCACCTCGATCCCGGCGTCCGCGGCCAGGATCGCCGACACCCCGGCGCGGATCATCGCCTCGTCATCGGCCAGCACGACCCGGATCATCCGGGTTCCCCCTTTGCTCGTCTTCGCTGATCACGTCCTTCGCCACGAGTTTCCCGTCGGCGAAGCACAGCCGGTAGGCCTCGTAGTTCAAGTTGAACACGGTGCGCTCGGTGCCGTAATACTCGCAGGTCGCCCCCGCCGGTACCGGGGGTTCCACCACGCGCGGCCGGGCGATCCGCTGGCTGCCGGGCAGGACGGACGCGATCTCCGCCCGCGTCTGGCCGATCCGGATCCGGTCGTACTCGCCACCGGCGAGGACCGAGCCGTACCACTGGACGAGGAACACCACCCCGCTGATCCCGACCACCAAGCCGAACAGCCCGATCGGCACGACGATCGCCTGGATCAGGCTGCGCCGGACGTCACGGCGGGCGCGTTCCAGTTCCCTGGCCGACATCGACTGCCCGACCTCGGCGTCCATCGCCGCCTGGCTCTCGGGCGATTCCTCCGACGGTGCGGCGTCGTGCGGCAGGGTCGCGCTGACCTCGAATCCGCCGTCGCGCGGTCCCGCGCGCAGGGTCCCGCCGACCAGCCGGACCCGCTCGCGCAGGCCGATCAGCCCGCGCCTGCCCGACGCCCGGCCCGGCAACGGCCCCGCGGGCGGCGCGGCGTTGGTGACCACGACATCCGTCCGGCCCTCGGACCGCGTGACCCGGACCGTGACCGCGGCACCCGGCGCGTGTTTCACCACGTTCGTGACCGATTCCTGGACCACGCGATACGCGGCGCGGTCGACCATCTGCGGTTCCCCGTCGAGCCGGGCGTCCACAGAGGACTCGATCAGGACACCCGACGCCCTTGTCCGGTCGAGCAGTTCGTCGATGCTCTCGTGCACCGGCTCGGTCGGCGCGTCGTCCTCGCGCAAGACCCCGATGATCTCTCGCAGCCGTTCGGTCGCCGTCGCGGCGCTCAGCCGCAGTTCGCCCGCGGCCTGCCGCTGCTGCTCGTCGAGGCCGCCCGCGACCTCCAGCGCCGCCGCGCGCACCGCGATGAGGCTCAGCTCGTGGCCCAGCGAATCGTGCATGTCGCTGGCGATCCTCGTCCGTTCGCGAAGCCGCGCGCGGTCCGCGATGAGCCGCTGACGGCTCTCCATCTCCTCGGCGCGGCGCCAGCCGTCACGCGCCATGTCCTCGCGCTGCCGGACGTACCTGCCCAGCAGCCAGGGCGTCACCCCCGCGAAGACCAGGACGCCGAGCAGCGCACCCCAGGACGCGAACCCGTCCTTGCTCCACAGCAGCGCGACGGGCACCGCCAGCACCGAAACGACGGCGAAAAGGCGCAGCATCGGCTTCGCGACCGGCTGCCGATAACCGGCGAGGTAACTCACCGCGACGAGGACGAAGCCTTCCCAGATCGGCACCCGGCCACCGAAGCTGCCCAGCACGATGAAGCTCGCGATCATGGCGATGGCGAGGGAGACCAGCGGGTACCGGCGCGACACCGCGATCGCGGCCGTGGTCGCGGAGAGCCCGAAGAGCAGCTCCCAGTGCTTCGTGCTGGATCCGGCGTCGATGACCACCCAGCCGCAGAGCCCGAGCCACAGCGCGACGTCCATGATCAGCCGACGCCCCCGCCGCACGGGCTCCTCCGCTTCCTTCACAGATCAGGACGCTACAAGCCGTGACGAGCGGTCCGCCATGGACGAAAGTAAAGGTCCCCTGCTTCCCGCGTCCGATGAGGCATGATGATCGACCATGGCCGAGCGCACACTCACCGGTCAGCTAGGCGGTCCTGTCCCGGCAGGCATCGAAGCGCTGGCCGACAACGAGAAGCAGGACCTCTCCGACGCGCTGCGCGACGCGCGCCACCGCCAGGCCAAGGCATTGGCCGAAGCGGGCGAAGAGGGTCTGAAGTACGTACCCGCGCTGCTGCGCGGCACAGTTCGCAAGGTGGTGGGCCTGTGACCACCGAAAACTTCGCCGCGCAGGCGGAGATCCTCAAACTCGCCCGCGTCCTGGGCACCACCCCGGAGCGGCTCTCGTACCTGGAGAAAGTGGACCCCGCCGAACTCCAGGCGTTCCGCGAACAGGTGACGGACACGCTGTTCGACGCCAACCTCGCCGCCCTCGAGCGGATGGCGATGGCGAGCAAACTCGTTCCGAGCCCGATCCTCGCGAAGATCGCCGAGAAGGTCTTCGGCCCGCTTCTGTGCGCGCGGATCGCCGGGCTGGTGGACGTCTCCCGGGGCGTCGACGTCGCGAAGCGGCTGAAGCCGCCCTTCCTGGCCGACGTCGCGGCCGAGCTGGACCCGCGCCGTGCGAGCGCGATCATCGCCAGGATCCCGCTCGACACCGTCGTCGCGGTCGCCGTCGAACTGGTGAGCCGCGAGGACTGGATCACCGTCGGCCGGTTCGTCGGCCACCTTCCCGATCCGACGGTGCGCCGGGCGCTGGCCGTCATCGGCGACGACGCGCTGATCCGGATCGCGTTCGTCCTCGACGACAAGAGCCGGATCGATCACGTCCTCGGGCTGCTCCCCGAAGCCCGGTTCCGCGGCCTCCTCCAGGTCGCGGCCGCCGACGAGGACCTGTGGGCTCCGGTGCTCGACCTGCTCACCCATCTGAGCGAGAAGCGGGTGGAGCAATGGTCTCATCTGCTCGGCGAACTCCCGCCGAAGCTGCGCGTCCGCGTCGAAGAGACCATCCGGTAGCGCGAAGTGAACAACGTTTCGGTGATCTCCGCGGTGGTCTCGGTGACCGGCGCGGTGCTGACCGCCGTGCTCGGCGGGATGTTCGAGGCACGCAGGCGGCGGACCGACCGCGAGCAACATCGCCGGGACCTGGTCAGCCGGTACCGGGATCCGCTGCTGCAGTCGGCGGCGTCACTGGCTTCGCGGTTGCGGAACGGAATCGACCTGCTGTCGGGCAGAGAGGTCCACCAAGCAGCGCCGGGGACCGATCGCCAGGACGAGTACAACCGCTACGAGAGCCTCTACCGGCTTTCCGCCTACCTCGGCTGGGTGCAGATCCTGCAGCAGGAGGCCCATTTCCTGGACATGGGCAGCCGGAGCAGGAACCGGCGGCTGATGCGTCATCTCGGCGCGGTCAAGGCGGCACTGTCCGGGCACACCGAGCCGAGCGACGCCCGCGTGTTCCTGCTCCTGGGCGGTGAGCAACAGGCCATCGGCGAACTGATGATCGACCCGGACAGCCCGGAACGCCCCCGGTGTCTCGGCTACGTCCAGTTCCGGCGCAAGTACCGGGACGACGCCGAATTCGCCGAATGGTTCACCCCGTTGCTCGAAGAAACCACCAAAATCCTGAAGTACCCCGAGGAAGGCGCCGCGCGGCTCACCACCGTCCACAATGCCCTGATCGACCTGATCACCTACCTCGATCCCAAGAAGGTCTGGATTCTGGGGCCGAACCGCAAGTTCGAACATGCGCTCACAACCGGATCCCCCGACGCCACACCGACGACGTGAGCGGAACTCCCGGCCGGTAGGCGAGGTGCGTCGTCGAAGGCGCCTCCAGCACGTGAAGATCGGCACGCGCCCCCGGCCGCACGAAACCCACGTCGTCACGCCGCAACGCGCGAGCGCCACCCGCCGTCGCCGACCACACCGCCTCGTCGATCGTCATCCGCATCTGCAGCACCGCGGTCGTGACGCAGAACGCCATCGACGTCGTGTACGAGCTGCCCGGGTTCGCGTTGCTGGCCAGCGCGACCGTCGCCCCCGCGTCCAGGAGCCGCCGCGCCGGCGCCAGCGGCTGCCGGGTCGACAGGTCGCACGCCGGCAGCAAGGTCGCCACGGTGTCCGAAGCAGCGAGAGCCTCGACGTCCGCTTCGCTCAGGTACGTGCAGTGGTCGACGCTCGCTGCCCCCAGCTCGACGGCGAGCCGCACGCCCGGGCCCTCCCCCAGCTGGTTCCCGTGCAGCCGGAGCCCGAGCCCGCGTTCCCGCGCCGCCTTCAGCACCCGCCCGGACTGCGCCTCGTCGAACGCGCCGGTCTCGCAGAACACGTCCGCCCACCGCACGAGCGGCGCGACGGCGTCGAGCATGTCGCCGCATACCAAGTCCACATAGGACTCCGCGTCCACGCCCGGCGGCACCAGATGCACGCCGAGGAACGTGACCTCGTCGGCCACCTCGGCGGCGATCCGCGCGGAACGCGCCTCGTCTTCGACGTTGAGCCCGTATCCGGTCTTCGTTTCCAGACAGGTCGTGCCCTGCCTCGCCGCTTCGTCGACGTGTCGCCGCAGATTCGCCGCCAGCTGCTCGTCGGACGCAGACCGCGTCGCGTCGACGGTGACCGCGATCCCTCCGGCGCTGTACGCCTTCCCGGCCATCCGCGCCTCGAACTCGGCGGTCCGGTCCCCGGCGAAGACCAGGTGCGTGTGACTGTCCACCCAGCCGGGCAGCACCGCGCGACCTTCGACGTCGACCCGCTCGTCCGCGTCGGGCGCGTCCGCGGCCGCGCCGACCCAGGCGATCGTTTCGCCGTCGACGACGACGGCCGCGTCGCGGAGCTTGCCCAGTTCGGCGTCGTTCGTGGTGAGTTCGCCGATTCCCGTGATCAGGACTGCCACAATGCCTCGATCTCCTTGGCCAAGACCGTTTCCGGCCGGTCGATCAGCTGATGCGCGCCGTCGCGGACGATCTCGCGCCCCGCGACGACGACGTCCCGGACGTCCGCGCCGGCGGCGGCGAAGACCACCCCGGACGGCTCGATCCCCGCGGTCCGCACCGAACCGAGGCCGACCGTCACCAGGTCCGCGCCCGCGCCCGGAGCCAGCTCGCCGACCTCGTCCCAGCCGACCGCGCCGTGATCCGTCGCCGCCGCGAGTAGTTCCTCCGCGGTGAACCGGCCGCGTTTCTCGCTGGCGAGCCGCTCGTTCAGTTCCAGCGCCCTGGTCTCCTCGAACGCGTCGACGACCGCGTTGCTGTCGCTGCCGAGGGACAGCCGCACCCCCGCGTCCAGCAGCGTCCGCGCGGGGCCGATGCCGTCACCGAGATCCCGTTCGGTCGTCGGGCAGAAGCAGGCACGGCTACCGGCCTCGCCGAGCCACTGGATATCGCCCGGCGTCAGGTGCGTCGCGTGCACCGCCGTGAGCCGCTCGCTGAGCACGCCGTTGTCCCAGAGCAGCCCCGTCGGAGTCCAGTGATAGGCCGCCATGCACTGCTCGTTCTCGGCTCGCTGCTCCGAAAGATGGATGTGCAGCGGGCGATCCGCCGGTGTTCCATTGTCCACTTCGGACAGTTGATCTTCGGGAACGGCTCGCACGGAATGGATCGCGCCTCCAACCCGGAACGTCTCATCCTCCCGCAATTCGCCGGCTCGTTGCGCCCACTTCGAGGCCGTCCCGTCGGAGAACCGCTGCTGCACCTCGTCGGGTTCCACCCCGATACCGCCCGCGAGGTAGCACGTGTCGAGCAACGTCAGCCGGATTCCGGCGTCCCTGGCGGCCTGCCGCAGCGCCTCACCCATCGCGTTCGGCTCTAAGTAAGGCTTTCCGCCCGGCGCGTGGTGCAGGTAGTGGAACTCGCCGACGCTTGTGTACCCGGCCAGCACCATCTCCGCGTAAACGCCGCGCGCCAGGCGGTAGTACGAATCCGGATCGAGCCGTGACGCGAGCGAGTACATCCGCTCGCGCCACGTCCAGAAGGTTCCGCGATCGTGGTGCGTCCGGCCGCGCAGCGCACGGTGGAACGCGTGCGAATGCCCGTTGGCGAACCCCGGCAAAGCGAGTCCATTGAGGACAGTTCCTTCGCGAGGCGCTTTCGCCGTCACCGAAGTGATCTCGCCGCCGTCGATCTCGATCCGGACGGCATCGGCGATCCCGTCCGGCAGCCAGGCACGTTCACACCAATATGTCGTCATGTCGACAGTTTCTCCAGGACGTCCGCGAGCGCGCGAGCCCCGTGGTCGACGTCCTCCGCCTCGGAGAACTCCTCCGGCGAATGGCTGATGCCGGTGGGGTTGCGCACGTAGAGCATCCCGGACGGGACGAACCCGGCGAGGATCGCGGCGTCATGCCCGGCGCCGGTCGGCAGTTCCGGCGGCCCGCCCAGCCAGGTGCCCAGGTCACGGCGCAACGCGTCGTCGAAGATCACGTCGTCCGAGTACGACTCCCTGCTGACCTCGACGCGGCAGCCTTCCTGCTCTGCCGCGTCTTCGGCCAGCTTCGCGATCTCGGCGACCAGCTCGGGCGTATCCGCACCCGGCACCCGCGCGTCCAGCCACAAGTCCACAGTGGACGCGATGACGTTGGTCCCGCCGGGAGTGGGCACGAGCCTGCCGACGGTCGCCCTCGCGTCGGCGGTGGTCTTCGCCAGTTTCCGCACGGCGAGCACGGTCTCGGCCGCCGGGATCATCGGGTCGCGACGATCGCCGATCAATGTCGCGCCGGCGTGATTTCCCTGCCCCTGGAAGGAGAAGCGCCACCGCCCGTGCGCGATCACCGTGTTGCCGACGGCGACCGGCGAGCCGAGGTCGATCAGCCCGCGCCCCTGCTCCACGTGCAGTTCCAGGAACCGCCCGATCAGCCCGAGCCGCTCGGGGTCCCGGCCGACCCGCTCGGGATCGAGGCCGGATTTCGCCACCGCTTCGGCGAACGTGACACCGTCCGGGTCGCGCAGGCTCCGCGCCTTGTCCGCGTCGATGGTCCCGGTCAGCAGACGCGAGCCGAGGCACGGCACGCCGAAACGACCGCCTTCCTCCTCGGCGAAGACCACGACGGCGAACGGCTTCGCCGGACGAAATCCTTGGGCCTGCAAGATCTCCACCGCGTCGAGCGCACTCGCGACACCGAGCGGGCCGTCGAAGGCGCCGCCGCCGGGCACCGAGTCGAGATGGCTCCCGGTGACGACCGCGTCCGGGCCGGGTGTGCCCCACCAGGCCCAGATGTTGCCGTTGCGGTCGGTCTCGACACCCAGGCCCAGCCGCCCGGCGCGCTCGACGAACCACGCGCGCAGCTCGGTTTCGGCCGCGTCGAAGGCGTGGCGGGAGTAGCCGCCCCGCTTCGGGTCGCGGCCGACGTCCGAAATCTCCTCCAGCAGCGAGGACGCGGTCACTCGGCGTCCCGCATCGGCACGCGCACGCCGCGCTCGTCGGCGACTTCGGCGGCGCGGTCGTACCCGGCGTCGACGTGCCGGATGACGCCCATGCTCGGGTCGTTGGTGAGCACACGTTCGAGTTTCCGCGCGGCCAGCTGGGTTCCGTCGGCCACGCTGACCTGGCCCGCGTGGATGGACCGGCCCATACCGACGCCGCCGCCGTGGTGGATCGACACCCAGCTGGCGCCCGACGAGGTGTTGACCAGTGCGTTCAGCAGCGGCCAGTCGGCGATCGCGTCGGAACCGTCGGCCATGCCCTCGGTCTCGCGGTACGGCGAGGCGACGCTGCCCGAGTCGAGGTGATCGCGGCCGATGACGACCGGCGCCTTCAGCTCACCGCTGGCGACCATCTCGTTGAACCGCAGGCCCGCGAGGTGCCGCTCGCCGTAGCCGAGCCAGCAGATCCGCGACGGAAGGCCCTGGAACGCGACGCGTTCACCGGCCAGCCGGATCCAGCGCGCGAGGGATTCGTTCTCCGGGAACAGTTCCAGCATCGCGCGGTCGGTCGCCGCGATGTCCTCGGGGTCACCGGACAGCGCCGCCCAGCGGAACGGGCCGTTGCCCTCGCAGAAGAGCGGGCGGATGTAGGCGGGCACGAACCCCGGGAAGTCGAAGGCCCGTTCGCAGCCGCCGAGTTTCGCCTCGCCGCGCAGGGAGTTGCCGTAGTCGAAGACCTCGGCGCCCTTGTCGAGGAAGCCGAGCATCGCCTCGACGTGCTCTGCCATCGATTCACGGGCGCGCTCGGTGAACTCGTCGGGCTTCTTGTCCGCGTAGTCCTGCCACTCGTCGACGCCGACGCCCTTGGGCAGATAGGAAAGCGGGTCGTGCGCGGAGGTCTGGTCGGTGACGATGTCGACCTCTACGCCGCGGCGAAGCAGTTCGGGCAGCACCTCGGCGGCGTTGCCGACCACGCCGACGGACAGCGCGCGCTTCTCCTTCTTCGCGGCCTCCACCCGGCGGATCGCGTCGTCGAGGTCGTCGGCGACCTCGTCGAGGTAGCGGGTCTCGACACGGCGGTGGGCGCGCTGCGGGTCGCATTCGATGACGAGCGCGACACCGTCGTTCATCGTGACGGCCAGCGGCTGCGCGCCACCCATGCCGCCGAGACCGGCGGTGACGGTGAGCGTGCCCTTGAGGCTGCCGCCGAAGCGCTTCTTCGCGACGGCGGCGAAAGTCTCGTACGTGCCCTGCAGGATTCCCTGCGTGCCGATGTAGATCCAGGAGCCCGCGGTCATCTGGCCGTACATGGTCAGGCCCTGCGCCTCCAGGCGGCGGAACTCGGGCCACGTCGCCCAGTCGCCGACGAGGTTGGAGTTCGCGATGAGCACGCGCGGCGCCCATTCGTGCGTGCGGAACACGCCGACCGGCTTGCCGGACTGGACGAGCAGCGTCTCGTCCTGCTCCAAACCGGTCAGTTCGCGGGTGATCGCGTCGAAACTGGCCCAGTTGCGGGCGGCCTTGCCGGTGCCGCCGTAGACGACCAGGTCCTCCGGGCGCTCGGCGACCTCGGGGTCGAGGTTGTTGTGGAACATCCGCAGCGCGGCTTCGGTCTGCCAGTTCTTGGCGGTGAGCGTGGTGCCTCGGGCGGCACGGACCGTGCGAGTCATGGGCTCAGACCTCCAGTTGGGCCGCGGCGAGGACGGCACCCGACGCGACGAGTTCTTCGGCGGCGGCGATCTCCGGCGCCAGATGACGGTCGGGGCCGGGGCCCTCGACCTTGGTGCGGACGAGATCCCGGACCCGGCCGGTGACCGGCGACGGGACCAGGGGCGCGCGCATGTCGAGTGCGCGCGCGGCGGTGAGCAATTCGATGGCAAGGACGGTGTTGAGGCCTTCGACCGCCTTGCGCAGCTTGCGCGCGGCGGACCAGCCCATGGAGACGTGGTCCTCCTGCATGGCGCTGCTCGGGATCGAATCGACCGACGCCGGCACCGCGAGCCGCTTGAGCTCGCTGACCACGGCCGCCTGCGTGTACTGGGCGATCATGTGGCCGGAATCGACGCCGGGGTCGAACGCGAGGAACGGCGGCAAGCCGTGCGAGCGGGCCTTGTCGAGCATGCGGTCAGTGCGGCGCTCGGCGATGCTGGCGACGTCCGCGAGCGGAATCGCGAGGAAGTCGAGCACGTACGCGACCGGGGCGCCGTGGAAGTTGCCGTTCGACTCGACGCGGCCGTCGGACAGCACGACCGGGTTGTCGACCGCGGAGTGAAGCTCACGCTCGGCGACGAGTTCGGCGTGCGTGAGGCTGTCGCGGGCTCCGCCGTGCACCTGGGGCGCGCAGCGGAGGGAGTACGCGTCCTGGACGCGGTTGCAATCGGGGCCGCGGTGGCTCTCGACGATCTTCGAGTCCTGAAGCGCCGTCCACATCCGCTGGGCACTCAGCGCCTGGCCCGGATGCGGGCGCAGCGCCTGGAGGTCGGCCGCGAAGGCGCGATCGGTGCCGAGGAGCGCTTCGACGCTCATCGCCGCGGTGATGTCGGCGGTGTCGAGCAGCTTGCGAAGGTCGGCCGCGGCCAGCAGGAGCATGCCGAGCATGCCGTCGGTCCCGTTCGTGAGGGCGAGGCCCTCCTTCTCCGCGAGAACGACGGGCTCGATGCCAGCGTGCTTCAGCGCTACGCCCGCCTGAACGACTTCGCCGTTGTACTCGACTTCGCCCTCTCCCATCAGCGCGAGCGCGACAGCGGCGAGAGGCGCGAGGTCACCGGAGCAGCCGAGGGAGCCGTACTCGTGAACGAGCGGGGTGATCCCGGCGTTGAGCAGGGCCGCAAGCGCTTGCGCAGTCTGCGGCCGGATGCCGGTGTACCCGCTGGCGAGAGTGCGGAGGCGCAGCAGCATCAGCGCGCGCACGACCTCGGTTTCCACGACCGGGCCCGCGCCCGCCGCGTGCGACCGAATCAGCGACCGCTGGAGCGCGGTGCGGCTCTCGAGCGGGATATGCCTAGTGGCGAGCGCCCCGAAGCCCGTCGAAACGCCGTACGTCGGCGTCTCGGCGTGAGCGAGGTTGTCGATGTGCTGACGCGTCGTGGCGAGGTTCTTCTCGGCCGCTTCGCTGACCGCGACGGGCGAGTGGTCACGGGCGACCGCGACGACCTGTTCGGGCCGAAGCGGTTCGGAGCCCAGAAGTACGGTTTCCGGCATAGCCCCATTGGACAACGCCATGCCCGCTGGTGGGCGGCGCCAACCGGTGGTTGTGTCTGGTATCCAAGACACGCACGGTGGGAGCAAGGGACCTTTGCTACCGCGGCAGCGGAGGGTGTGTGGAAATAGAGACGTTGAGTGTCCCTATTTCCACACACCCCGTACTCCGCGTAGCGATGCGTACCGACCGTGTGGGTTTCGGGACGTCAGATGTCCCAAAACCCACACGGTCACCTGCGAAAAGAGAGCAAGGGACCTTTGCTCCCGCTTGTCTCAACATTGAGAGAAGCGGGAGCAAAGGTCCCTTGCTCCCCCGCCGAAGCGAAACAGGAGGTCGGCATGGGTGAGAGCAGCGAGGTCCCGGCTCTGCGACGCGGCCTCGGCATCCTTCGCGCCCTCGCCGCGCGGCCGGGTCCGGTGTCGGCGGCCGCGATCGCGCGCGAACTCGGCCTCCCGCGTTCGACGACGTATCACCTGCTCGCCGAACTGGAGGCCGCCGGTTTCGTGACGCACTTGCCGGCCGAGCGCCGGTACGGCCTCGGCATCGCCGCGTTCGAGCTCGGCTCGGCCTACCTGCGGCACGACCCGCTGGAGCGGCTCGCGCTCCCGCTCCTGCGCAAACTCGCCGACCGCGTCGGCCACACCGCGCATCTGGGCGTGCTTCACGGCAACGAGTCGCTCTACCTGGTCAAAGAGCGCCCCACCCGCCCGGAAACCCTGGTGACCGAAGTCGGCGTCCGGCTGCCTGGCCAGCTCACGGCTTCGGGCAGGGCGATGCTGCGGCATCTGCCGTCACCGCACGTCCGCGCGCTCTTCCCGAACGCGGCGGCGTTCGTGCTGCGCACCGGTCGCGGCCCGCGCACCCTCGCCGAACTGCGCCGGACGCTGAACGCGGAGGGCAGGCTCGGCTGGGCGGTCGAAGACGGGCACGTCACCGAAGGATTCGCCTCGGTGGCCTGCCCGGTCTTCGACCACGGCGGCCGGCCGATGGCCGCGATCAGCGTGACCCTCCGCCACCTCTGCCCGGGAGCCGAGGGGTGCGAGGAGACTTGGCCGGACCTCGCCGAAGAGGTCCGGCTGACCGCGGCCGAACTGACCACCCGGATCGGGGGTCAGATGCGCTGAGCGTGCTTCTTCTGGACTCCCTCGAGCCCGAGCATCGCCAGCAGTTCAGCACAGTCGAGGGCATCCGAAGCGTGCCCTGCGACGGTTCGTGCGGCTCTGCCGTTCTGCAGCGTGAGGCGGACTTCTTCCTCCGCTCGCACACCGGCCATCCGGCTCTGGTCTTCAGCGGGGTCGGGACGACTGGAATGCCTAGCCCAGGTCATCTGCCACCTTCTTCCGGCCCTCCGGCGACACGGGGTCGTTTCGAAAGAGGGCCATGGTCGGACACTCAGCATGACATCCCACTCCGCGACAGTTCCCGGCGCGGGTGAATTGAGACAAAAAAGATCTAGATTTCGCTACTCTGCGTGATTCAGAAAAGACTCGAGCCGGGTATTGAACGGCGCACCCGTGTCCGGCACCAAATGCCCCATCCCCCGCACGATCTCGCGGCGCGCACCGGTCCCGTCCGCGATCGCGTCGGCGATGATCTCGTACTCCGGCCGGTGGTCGCCGGTGATCGCGAGCATCGGGAAATCCGCGGAGGCCAGCGCGTCGAGCGGCAGCTCCGCATCTCCCGGCGGCCGCATCCCGACCAGCGCGCGGGCGCCACGCCGCAGGGTCTCCGGCACCGGATCGGGAATCGGCAACGGCACACCGGCTAGCGGAAAGAAAGCCTTGAACACTTCGCGAGGATCGTCGAGCGGCCCTTCGAGAAATCTCCGCAGTTCGGCGTCCCACGCGTCGACGACCTCGTGACCACGAACGACCCCAGCCGCGGGCGGCTCGACCACGGTGAGGGTCCGGACCATCTCCGGCCGCCGCGCGGCGGCGAGCATCGCGACGACCGCGCCATACGACAGCCCGACCAGATGCGCGGGCTCGTCGAGCACCTGCTCCGCGATCAACTCGGCGTCGACTGCGAAATCCTGTACGCCGTCCGGCGATTCGCCGTGGCCTGGACGGTCCGGCGCGAGCAGCGTCCACCGCTCGGTCAACGGGCGCTGAGCCCGCCACGCCTCCCGACCCCCGAGCAACACGCCGTGCACGAGAACGACTCGCGGACCGGATCCCCACCGATGGACATGAAGCCGCATTTCCCGAGCCTATGGGGTTCTCAGGAGTAGAGCCCGCCCCATCGGGCACACTCCGCGAGGATCACTTGGCGTCGGCGGACGCGACCCGCACTGCCGAGCCGACCGACACGCAAAGAAGCGGCCCCACCCCTCAGGGGCAGGGCCGCTTCGGCGAAACGGTGGAGGTGCCGGGAATTGAACCCGGGTCCTCTGGCGCATCACCAGGGCTTCTCCGTGCGCAGTCCGCTATGTCTCTACTTGGCCCCTTCAGTCACGCGAACAAGCTGAAGTGACGGGCCCAGCCACTGTTTGTTTCCCGACCACACCCCGTAGCCGGGTGTAGCGGTAAGCCTCCTAGCTGATGCCGGTGACCGGGTCGGAGGCGACCCCGGACCGACAGAGTTGCTCTACTGCTTAGGCAGCAAGAGCGAACTCGCGCTGGCTCTTAGGCTCGGCGCTTATTGGTTTGCGATGACGCTTACGGTGGTCTCTCGCCTGCACCGGCACGCTTCTCCTGATTCAACGTCCAAAGTCGAAACCGTTCACCCCCTTGGTGGGACACAACCTGTACATCATAACTCGATCGGCAACCGGGTTATTCCCGCAGGTGGGGCTAGCCCCACCTGGGAGATGCCCGTGAGCACCATGTCGGCGAGCGCGCGCGAGCGCGATGCTGGTCTCCTCGCACCAGAGAGGAGCACGACCATGAGCTCGCTAGCGGCCGAGCGGGAGCTGAGCAGGTCCGATCCGTCGTTCGGCGGCTCGCTGGTCTACCTGCTGATGAACCTGCCGATGGGTGTCCTCGCCTTCGCGCTCCTGATGTCCTTCATCTCGGCGGGCATCGGCACGGCGGTCGTCTGGATCGGGCTGCCTATCCTCGCGCTGGTGATCCTGTCGGTCCGCGGCGCGGCCCGGATGGAACGCGCCAGGGTGTACGCGCTGCTCGACTGCTACATCGACCTGCCGTATCTCCCGCTGCCCATCGCCGGTCAGTCCGTGCGCTGGAAGGCCCGGCTGAAGGACGGCTCGACCTGGCGCGACCTCGCCTACTTCTTCTTGCTCTTCCCGCTCGGGATCGTCGAGTTCGTCCTGGTCACCGTGTTCTGGTCGACCAGCCTCGGCCTGGCAGGCCTGCCGATCCACTACCGCTTCCTTCCCGGCGGCGAGTACCGCTTCCCGACCTGGGAAAACGCGTGGTTCACCGTCGATTCGACGGTCTCGGCACTGCCTTGGGCGGCGCTCGGAGTGCTCTGCATCGCGCTGTCGGTAGCGTTGACGAAGGCGCTGGCCGGGATGCACG
The DNA here is from genome assembly GCF_056435645.1 of Amycolatopsis sp. NPDC043889. Lineage (NCBI taxonomy): Bacteria > Bacillati > Actinomycetota > Actinomycetes > Pseudonocardiales > Pseudonocardiaceae > Amycolatopsis > Amycolatopsis sp. NPDC043889. The sequence continues at coordinate 74,716 of NZ_JBWKEC010000009.1, read as the reverse complement.
CCCGGCTGGCGACGGCGCTGCTCGGGCCGACCCACGCCCAGCGCCGCCGTCTGGAGGATTCATGGGGCGAGGTTCACGGATGACGATCGACCAGCAAGTTCAGCAGGTGGGGATTCCGCGACCTCGGCCGTTGCGGTCGATCGTCTACATGATCGTCAGCTTCGTGTTCCGGCTCCTCCAGTTCGTTCTCATCGTCGTCGGCCTGGCGGTCGGCATCGCGACGGCGGTGGTGTGGATCGGCTTCCCGATCCTCATGGCCACGACCAGCTTCATCCGCTGGTCCGCCGACCGCGAGCGGGGCTGGGCGCGCACGATGCTCGAGACTCCGCTGGAGCCGGTCGAGCGCCTGCCGGTCGAGGGGCTTTCGCTGGTCAAGCGCTGGCTGACCCGCTTGACCGACGCGACGACGTGGCGCGACCTCGCCTACCTGATGGCGGCGTTCCCGCTGGCATGTCTGGAACTGCCGATCGCGATCGCGTCGATCGTGTTGCTGCCGATGGCGATCTGGGTGACCCCGTGGGTCGGGTGGCTGCACGGCAACCTGGCGTACTCGCTGCTCGGACCGAACCGCGCCGCGAAGCTGGAGCAGAAGGCCGAGCGACTGCAGGCGTCGCGGGCTCGCGGTGTCGACGCCGCCGAGGCCGAACGCCGCCGCATCGAGCGGGACCTGCACGACGGTGCCCAGCAGCGCCTGGTCGCCGTCGCGATGAGCCTCGGCCGCGCGAAGTCGAAGTTCGACCAGGACCCGGACGCGGTGCGCGAACTGATCGACGAAGCACACCTCGACGCCAAGCTCGCGGTGTCGGAACTGCGTGATCTCGCCCGCGGGATCTACCCGGCCGTGCTCGGCGACCGCGGTCTCGACGCCGCCTTGTCCGCGCAGGCCGCGAAATCGCCCATCCACGTCGACGTCGAAGTGGACGTCGAACCGCGGCCGCCCGCCGCGGTCGAGACGACGGCCTACTTCATCGTCGGCGAGACGCTGACGAACATCGCGAAGCACTCGGGAGCGACCGAAGCGGGCGTGAAGGTGTGGCGCACCGAGTCGATGGTCATCGTCGAGATCACCGACAACGGGCACGGTGGCGCCGAAGTCCGGCCAGGTGGCGGCCTCGCCGGGCTCGCCGACCGGGCGGCCACGATCGACGGCGTGATCACCGTCGTCAGCCCGCCCGGTGGCCCGACGGTGATTCGCGCGGACCTGCCGTGCCAATGGTGACCCGCTCGTGAGTGAATAGGCTCTGCCATTCACTCACGACGCTGGGGGCAGCATGCGGGTTGTCATCGCCGAAGACGCGGTTCTGTTGCGCGCGGGGGTGATCCGCCTGCTCGCCGACGAGGACATCGAAACCGTCGCCGCCGTGGACAACGGCGACGATCTGCTGGTCGCGGTCAAGGAGCACCGGCCGGACCTCGCGATCGTCGACGTGCGGATGCCGCCCACCTTCACCGACGAGGGCCTGCGCGCCGCCCTGGGGGCCCGCGAGGTCATCCCGGGCCTGCCCGTTCTCGTGCTCTCCCAGTACGTCGAGGAGAGCTACGCCGTCGAGCTCCTGTCCGGCGGCGCGGGCGGAGTCGGCTACCTGCTCAAGGAACGCGTCGCCGACGTCGGGGATTTCCTCGACGCGGTCAAGCGGGTCGCCGGCGGCGGCACGGCCATCGACCCGGATGTCATCGCTCAGCTGATGGCCCGGGGCCGCAAGAACCCACTCGACGCGCTCACCGCCCGCGAGTCCGAGGTGCTGGGGCTGATGGCGCAGGGCCTGTCGAACACCGCGATCGCGAACTCTCTCGTCGTTTCGCACGGCGCGGTCGAGAAGCACATCGGCAACATTTTCGCGAAGCTCGGCCTCGAAGCGAGTTCGGTGGAACACCGCCGGGTCCGCGCGGTGCTCACCTACTTAGGACGCTGAAGTAGCTCTTGGTGGCGAAGCCGTCACTCACCTAACATGGGCAGACTGTAGGTGGGTGACGCGCCGAACCGAGGAGGACCCATGACCGACAGGCCCTCCCACAGCGCCCGTTTCTTCGGCGGCCCTCTCGACGGCCGCGTCCAGGAACTCGGTGACACCGAGCCGGTCGCGGGCACCGTCCTCAAACACGTCCATCTGCACGACGGGCCGAAGATCGAGACCCGCTACGAACTCGGCCTCGCCGAGGACGACTGCTGGGAATTCCGGCTGTGCTCCGCCCCGCTCCCGGAGCCCGAGACCGACGGCGTGGGGTAGGGAAAACTCCACCTCCCGAGGGCGAAAACAAGAAGAGCGATACGGCGGCCCGCACCGCTGTTTTCGCGACCCCGAAGCACCAGGCTCTTTTCCATGCACACGAGCCAGAAGCAGGGCCGGGACAGGTTCCTGGACATCGTCCGAGCGGTCGCGATCCTCGCGGTCGTCGTCCAGCACTGGGGTATGCCGGTGCTCTCGTACGCCGACGGCCACCTCTCCACCGGGAACGCCCTCGCGACGCCCGGCTGGTGGGTCATCACCTGGCTCAGCCAGGTCATGCCCCCTTAGTAGTACTTCTGGCGTGACCTGCTGAAACGTGGCCTTCTCGGACGATACACGAGGGGAAACCACGATGATGGCGGCACGGATCACGATCGTTCTAGCCGGTCTGCTGGCCGGCCTTTTGGGCTGCGCGCACCCGGCACAACCGGCCCTTGCGAACCCTTCTTGCGATGCCGTGAGCATCGTCCGCCAGGCGCTCGACGACCTCGGGGAGCACGCCGCCCGGTTCCGTCTGATCTCGCCGGAACAGATGGCGGTCGAGGTCGGCGACAGCAGTATCTACGCGTTCGCCGAGCCCGAGCGACTGACGATCAACACCGCGGCGCAATGCCGCTTCATCGCGGCGACCGTCGCCCACGAGACGGCGCACATCTGGCAGTACCGCGCCACCAGCGCGCGGGGCGGCGAGCTGTACTCCGTGTTCGTCCACGGCCACGCCGAGATCATCGCCGACTGTGTCGCGCTGTCGACCGGATGGGACGACTACCGGCCATACCTGACCGAGCGAGAGAAACGCAGCGGCGCCAAGGGGTGCACGGCCGCGGAAATGGCCGCGGCTCACGCGCTGCGCTCGTGGGCACGGTGAGCCGACGGCCGGGTGTAACGCCAACCTTGATCAACACGGTTGAGGAATGCACCCGATCTTGTCGCGAGAGGCACCACGATGACGAACCCCTACGGCACCCCGTATCCCCAGCAGCCCATGCCGCCGAAACCGAAGCGCCCGATCTGGCCGTGGTTTCTCGTCGGCGGTGGCGTGTTGTTCCTCGGGGTCGTGGCGATTCTGGTGCTCGCCGTCGCCGTCAGCCCCGCGCCGCGGTCCGGCGTCTCGAACACGGACAACGCCAACGCGGCGGCACCGGCTGAAACCTCGGGCGCGGTCGATGAACAACGCACCGACGCGGGTTTCCGGCCGCTCAAGCTCGGCGAGCACGCGTCGTGGGGACCGAACGGCGGCCGAGACCCGTTCGTCAAGTTCGCCCTGACCAAGATCGCCGTTGATCCGAAGTGCTCGCAGTACATGAAGCGGAACGCCGGAAAGCACACGCTGCTCGTCGACGTCACGGTGGAAACGCTCGCCTTCCCGGACGACTCGGCGAGTCTCGACATCGCGGCCACGATCAACCCTCTCAAGTTCCAGACCCGCGACGCCGCGGGCACGACGCACTCGGGTTCCATCGGCATGTGCGTCGGCTCGCCGAAGCATCTGCCCATGACGTACGCGCCGAACAGCCGCTACACGGGACAGATCGAAATCGAGGTCGAGGACAAGACGGGCGCGTTGCTGCTCGCCCGCGGCTTCTCGAACGGGTCTGGCTGGGAATGGGCGTACTGATTCCTATCGGTCTCGCCACGCCAACGGGGACAAGGTGACGGCGGCCTCTGCGATACGTCGAGCGGTCTCGGTCGCAAGCCCCTTGCGGCCGGACTCGATCCATCCGGCGACGCGCTCGACGCCGGTTTCGCGGTACTCGACGGCCTGAAACAGCATTTCGAGCTTGTCGGCGTCCTTCGCGCATTTCGCTTCGATGGTCTGCCGGGTCTCGTACTCGTCGACCGCGGACCGCACCATGTCCCGGGACGTGGTCGGAAGGGCGTCCGTCTGGTCGGCGGTGATCTCGCGTGGCTCGGGCTTGGTCATGTACTTGGCCGCGGTGTGCGGGATGTCCCCGGTCCGCGTCTCCTGTGTGTCGTGCCAGAGCGCGAGGAACGCGGCACGCTCGGGGTTCGCGCCTTCCTCCGCGGCGAGCAGCGCCGCAATCTGCGCCGTCCGGAAGCTGTGTTCCGCGACCGACTCGGGCACGCGGACACCGACGTGCCACCACCCCGTGCGGCTCATCCGCTTGAGCAAGCCGAGTTCGTAGGTGAACGCGGCAAGTGAGGTGGACTCGTCTTCTGGCATGGGGTTGTTCTCCTATCGGTCGGCGAGACGCAGAGCGTAGTGAAGCCCGGCCACCTGGTCACGGCCGTCACGAGTCAGCACGTCGGAGGAAGCGACCACGTCGAGCGCTCCCGCCAGGACGTCACGAGACGTTGAGTGGTCGGTCAGCAGGGCGGGGCGGCTGGCGACGAGCGCGTGCACGGTGTGCAGGTTGAGCGGCAGATGCGGCGATGCCGGGTCAAGACGGCTCACCAGGTGGCGGAACAGGCGAACCCCGGACCACGCGCGGGTGTCGTCCTCGGCCATAAAAGCGTCGTCGGTCTGGTCGTCGTGAGTTTCGCCGATCCAGTGCGCCCAGTAGTTGAGGTTCGCCAGGTCGGCGCGCGTCCCATCGGTGTGCGAGACGAAGTCGTGCAAGTGAGTACCGTCGCCGATGCTGGCGAGCGCGACGGACGCCGAGCGGGCTTCGAGCAGGCTCGTAACGTCGCCGTCGGCGATGGGGCGGCGACCGGCGCTTGCCCATTCGCCACGCAGCCACTCGGCCACCTGGTCCCGCTGGTCGAAGCCGAGCAGGTACACCGCTTGCCGCCGCAGTAGCGAGTCCTCTTCTCTGACGCCACGTTCCGCCACAGTCATGAGGTGATCAAAGAAGCGGGTCCGGTCGCTCGCGCTTATCGTCGGCCCGGACGCAACCGGCCCGCGACGCGGCACTTTCGACGTGAAGACTTCCAACTCTGGCGGCATCTGCCCGGTCACCGGCCACGTGATCAAGTTCGTCAGCATCTTGCGATGCACGCTGGCCGCCAACGGATGCGCCTCCGGATCGACCCAATCGGCGCCGGCCGAAATCCCGGTCGAGAGGACTAGATCGGCTTCGACCGCCGTCCGGAGGTATCGGCCGGTCGACGACGGCGCGCCGAGCCGGGAGAGCCGGGAGCACAGCCGGACGAATTCCCCGGCGGGCATCGCGGACAGCGGTCGCCGCCCCGATTCCCACGCTTGCACCGTGCTGGCGTCTACCGCGAGTCGTTCGGCGAGCCGTTCTTGCGTGAGCCCCGCGGACTGGCGCGCGAGCTTGAGCACGTAGCCGGTCACGATGCCCGTTGAACGGGAACCCTGACCCCCGGTCAGTGTTGCCGGTGATCCGCTCACGGTCACCCCCAAATCTGGACGTCTTCTGCCGGGTCTCACCCGTACTCGCGGTCCGTTCTACGTAATCACTAGTGATCGTAGCGTCACTTCACGGGGTTTCGGGATGGCTCTAACCAGCCAGAACAAGACGGGAGTGACGCCATGCGGACAGCTGTCCCGCGAAGTCGACAACACCGCGGGCGCTCCGGCGCAACTCACCGGCAGTGCGTGCCACAGCCGCGGCAAGCGTCGGTGTCGGCGGCGGCCGGGTACGAGTGGCGCATCTTCGCCGGTACCGAAGCGCACTTGTACCGCCGCGCGCAGCTTGCCCCGGATCTCTTCTGGCCTCCGATGCTGCTTGCGTGGTGCGAGGAAGTGCGCCAAGACCCGCTCGGGCATGAGCGGACCGCCATCGGTGAAGACCGGATCGCCGCGCCGTCGGCGGCCATTCGATGCACTCGGTGCGGGGGGCTGCTGCTCGACGCGAACGCGGTAGCACGCGACGAAAGGACGCGCAGTGGACAAGCGTGACCGCGACCTCCTCGCCGGTTTGGCGCGGGTCAATACCGATATCGGCGAGGTGACGTTGCAGCTGCTGACGCTGCAACCGTCGGACGAGCACTACGCGGCCGGGCTTCGAAAGCTCGGCCGGGACCTGGTGAAGATCGGCGCCGCGCTCGCTCGGCGCGCTAGCGAGCTGGACGGCCAGGAGGAATCCCCGGAACCGGCCAGCATCGAAGCGGCGACAGCGGATCCGCCACCCTAGTCCGCCCGGCGCCACGCACCCCTCTTCCTTCGCGTGGCGTCGGGCTGGCCTGGTCGGCGTGAGGGGCCTCCCCTGCGCGCCGACCAGGTTCCAAACCCCCGCCGTCCTGGTGCAACGGGACGGCGGGCAACCGGGACCGCTGGCGTGGTGACTCCCGGTTCTACCCGCCGTGTCTGGGAAATGGACCCGCGGCGGGCGCCGGGGGCGGGGTAGTCGAATCCCCCGCCCCCGGCCACCAAACCATCGGCGGCGCAACGCGCCCGCTGATGGAGCCGGGGCCGGGGCGCTCACCGCGACCGGTCCGGCCCCGGCGTCAACCCACTATCAGAAAGGGCAGGGACTGACGCCATGCCGCCAGTTTGGATGGACCTCGGCGCCTACGAAACCGAGTACGCCCCCGACGACGGGCCGGACCCGACGCCGCCCCACCCGGCCAAGAACGATTCTGCCGACGAGGACGAGGGGTAAGCCGATGCCACGCAACCCGGCGGGGCCGAGCCCTTCGCAACCGGGACCGGGCAAGGACCGTCCCACGCAGCCCGCGGACAACCGTCCGCCGAACCGGCCCAAACCGCCGAAGTTCCCGCCTCCGGACTAGGAGAAAGCGTGCCCAAGAAGCGACGGCGCGACCGGCGTAGCTGCCTTGTCGGAGGCCAGATCGGAAACACGGCCTTCGGTAGCGCGGGAAGTCATCCGCCGAAACAGCCGACCGGGCCGACCCGTCCGGGTGCCGGATATCGATCGGCCCGGTTCCGCTGGCCTCCGGACCCGCCAGAACACGACGACGAGGTCTAGAATCGAGTCATGCGGAGTGCCCGAGAAATGCGCAGGCTGACGGCGGTGTTCCTCGCGGGGGAGCCCGAAGCCCGCTTCCACAGTGGGGACCTCCGACGTGCGGCGAACCTCACCGGTCAACGGCTGTCCGTGTTGCTGGAAAAGCTGCATAACCGCGGGTGGGTCGCCGACGGGTTCGACGAGTCCTCTCCTGACCGTTTGCCGTACTACGTGCTCACGGACGTTGGTCGACGCGAGCTGACCAGGCCATAGGCTACGGAGACAGCGCAAGGCCCCGGCGATCTCGACGCCGGGGCTTTTCGCTGTTCAGCTGGCGATCAGGGGGCGGGCCGACGTTCGGCGGGTACGGGCAGCAGGGCGCCGCCCTCGCCGATGTACCAGCGGAGGAAGTCCCGCACGACGGTGCCGCGGTCGGTGCCTTGCGCCGTCGCGACCCGACCGGCGGCTTCCCATAGTTCGCGAGGCATCCGCACTTTGGGTGAGACCTGTCCAGGTGCCGGCTGATTGGGCATGTCCGGGAGCATAGCACGGTGTACCCACACCGCCCAATGTGTTGACAGGTGTACCCACACCAATGTTAGGGTGTACCCACACCAAGAGAACGGGGCAGGGAATGCACGCAGGATTCGAACTCGAACCGCACGAGACGGTCGAGATCCGCAAGCGCGAGGACGACCGAGTGGAAATCGTGATCACCAGCCCGCACAGCGACTTCACCTCGGGACGGATCGTTCTCACCCGGGAGCAGCTGACCGCACTGCGCGAAGCCGAGATCACCGACTACTAGCGCCCCCGCCCCCGGCCCACCGGCCGGGGGCGCCCGGTCCCCCCTTTTTTTACCCCAAGGTGTACCCACACCTTTTGAGATGGAGCAGCCGTGAACGACCTCTACAGCGACCACTACCCCGCCCCCGAATCGCTCAACGACGACGAGTTGCGTCAGCGGGTCGACGACCTCATGTTGGACATGGACGCGCCGGACGACATCCTGACCGACAAGGAGATCGTTTCGGCGCTGCTGGCCGATGCGATGGGCGATACCGAGTACCGCGCGTGGGCGCTGTACATGGCGCACGTGCTGCGGGACGCCGACGACGCCGCGGTGCTTCAGCTGGTGCACAACGCCCCGGCGGCGTTCGGCGATGCGCGCAGGGTGGTGCTCGGGCGCGAGGTTCTTTCGGAGATGCTGACCGGCCGCGCGATGGAGCGCTACGCCGAGTACGTCGACAACCTGAATCACATGCGGCAGGGCATCACGACCGGTCGGCCGCGGCCGTGCTCGACGACGGGCGGGCGAGCGTTCCGTTTGCTCGCCGAGCTGCACGGCTCGGCCGTGGCCGAAGAGATGATGAACCGGAAGGCACCGGCGTACGCGCGGATGGTCGCCGCGTGGCGTGCCACTTGGGACAAGGCCGAAGGTCGCGGCCAGTGAGCGCGCCGGGAGATCTCGCCGCCAAGGTGGCCGCTTTCGGCGAGACGTGGGGAAGCGGCTATCTCGCCGAAGAGATCGCGCCGAAGCTCATGTGCGAGCCGCTGAATCTGTTGCTTGCGCTCCTGCCCGAGGAAGACCGCGTGCGGTGGCTCCGCGAGCACAACGACTGTGACGACCCGGCGTTGCACGGGCTAACCGACGACCAGATGCGCGACTTTACGCGACCGGATGAGGGGCAGTAATGGGGATTCAGAAGGGCAGGACACACGATTACCGCGTGCGCTTTCAGCTCGCTGGCGGCACGCGGCCCGATCAGCGGTCGCGCGTCGACTACAGCGCGGCGCTGCTGATCGCCCGGAAGACCGTCCGGGAAGGACGGTCCCCGTGGTCGGTCCTGGTCTACGTCGACCCGCACACCGGGGCCGAAACGGAGATTGTGCGCTACGACGCCGAGCACGCACCGCCCGCCGGGGACGACGACATCTATCGGGGGAAGCTCGATACCGCGAAGGTGTGGAACGGTGTCCCGGCTGGCGCCTACGCGTGCTCGGACTGCGGCAAGACGGCGTTCACGTACTCCCGAACGCACAGCACCCGAGCGGGCGGGTATTGGCGGCCGAAGGTCGTGTGCCCCGAGTGGGACATCTCGGCGGGCGTGCGCCGCACCGCCTGACCAAACCGGCAACGGGCCGGGTACCTGGTGATCAGGTACCCGGCCCGTCGCCGTTTCCGGGTACGTGTGGGTTGCCGTCGGGGGTGTCGTAGGTCGGCCAGTCGAGCGACCGGCCGTCTGGCCACGGCTGAAAGCTGGAAGGGCCACCCCACGCGATGTTTCGGCATCGCGAGATTTCCCAGTCTCCGAGCCTGTCGTGCTCGGTGAGCCACTGCTCAGCGCCGAAACGGTTCCGCCATGCGCGGATCTCGCGGTCGCCGCGGCCGTCCGGTCCGACGTGGACGGCCCGGACCGGGTAGCCGAAGGTCTCGCGGCTGTCGCGCTTGTCGAAGGGCATGGTCGTACTCCTGGCATGTCGGCGCCGGACGGTCTTCCCCACCGGCACCGACACGCTAGAACACGCGTTCGACGGCCGCAACCAGCGCAGACAGCCCCCGCCCGTGGACCAGGGCGGGGGCTGCTGTGCGTCCGGCGGCTACTCGTACGGATCGACCGGCCAGCGGGGCGCCGGTGCCGGCGGTTCCGGCTCGGCTCGCCGCGGTGCCGAGGACGGTTCGCCGTAGGACGGCGGCGCGGCCGAGCCGAGCCAGACGCGCGTCAGCCAGTCGGGCAAGTGCGGCTCGGCCCACCTGATCGCCGCGTAGACGGCCGCCAGCGCGGCCGGGTACACGACGGCTTCGCCGAGCCCGCCCGCCGCGGTGGTGATGACGTCCGGCAGGCCGAGCGTCACCAGCCACGCGACGAACGCGGACCACAGGCCGGGCACGACGGTGCGCACCCACGACGTGAGTTTCGGGTTCATGTCGAGGTCTCCCGTTCAGCCGACGATGTCGATTTCGAACGGCTCTTTCGAGCTGTATTCGAAGTCCGCCCAGACGGCACCCGGTAACGGGTAGCGGCGGTGCGAGACCGTCTTGGGGTTGAACCCCTTGTCCGCCATCGGGTTGTACCCGATGCCGGTCTTGTCCGATCCCCACGCGTAGATGTTTCCCTGCCAGACCGGCGTATCGGTGACGCCGTCGCCGTCGACTCGCGGGCGGACGACGATCGCCGCGCCGGGGGCGCCGGACAGCAGCAGCCGCACGGACGTGGTCGAGAGGCTGGCGGGAAGGGTCTTGCGTTCCATGATCTCTACTCCGATCTTGTTGTGGTCGGTCGTTGCGCCGTTCCCGCCGGGGCGGGCACCGGCAGTCAGGTGGGCGTCGGTGTAGGACTCGTTCAGGTCGACGCTCGACGCTCGGATGCCGGGGACGTGCCCGGCGTCGGTGTACTGGTGGAGGTCGTAGCGTCCGGCCGCGGCGTCGGGCTTACGGCCGTAGCGGGCAATCCAGATCACCAGGTCCGGAATCCCCCACCCGTCCGGGCGCAACATCTTGGCGAGCGCGTTGTTCATGTAGACGCCGGGCCGGTAGCCGTGCGCGGCCACCCGCTTGCAGAACCTGATGCCGAAGTCCCGCTTACGGCCGTCCGGGATGTTCGGCGCCTTCGAGCCGGGCGGGTTGTCTTCGAGGTCGAGCATGGGCGCGCATCCGGTTGCGCCGAGCCGTCGCAGCTCGGCGACGAAGAGATCGGCTTGCGCCTCCGGCGTCGGGCTCGCCTGTACGAAGTGGTAGCCACCGACAGGGATACCGGCCGCGCGGGCACCGGCCACGAGCGTGTCGCCGGTGTTGCGTCCGCCGTTGGGAAGTCCGGCGCCGTCGGTGAGCTTGACGTAGACGAACGTCACGCCGTGCCGCTTGACGGCCTGCCAGTCGGTGACGCTCTGAAAGCGGCTGTAGACGTCGATGCCGAGAGCCATAGTCGGAAAGTCCCTTCGGGGGTTGTCGATGGAGTGGCGTCCGGGGCGCCGGGGTGGCGGTGCGCACGATCAGCCGCCGAGGACTGCGTGCAATGCCTGCACGACGCCGCCACCACCGGCCGCCGCTACGCCAGCGGCGACCCAGATTTTTCGTTCCAGGCCGCGGATTCTGGATTCATGGTCGGCGACCGAGACCTTTTCCAGTTCGCGGATACGCTGTTCATGGTCGTTGCCGACGTTGACGAGTGTGTCCAATTTGGTCACAAGCGTGGTGACGTTGTTCGTGAGCGCGCGAAGTTCGTCGAAGATCTGTTCGTTGGTGATGGTGATACCTGCCATCGTGAGTTCTCTTCTCTTGCGGTAGGGCAATCGAGTTCAGGCCGCGCCGACGTCGTCGACCCAGACGTAGGCGGGTTGTGCCGCGCCCGCTCGGTAGTCCGCGGTTCCGGTGCCGCCTGTGCGGATCACGCTGTAGCCCGCGGTGATCTGGCCGGCCGGAAGGCCGGTGACTTCCGCCTCTACGATCAACGGTCCTTCCCAGTTGCCCGGGGAACCCGCGCTTGTGTCGCGGTAGTAGAACTGCGTCCCCGATGCGGTGACCGATGGACCGGCGGCCCACCGGCCCCGCATAGTGAAGTAACTCGTGTCGCTCGCGACGTTCTGATAGTCCATCGTGATCCGGTAGCGTCGTCCGGCTTGAGCGGAGAACGTGACGGTCTGAATGAATGTCTCCGTTGTGAACGTCCCGGGACCGACGTTCGCCGTACGGATGTTGCCTGCAATCCGGCGGAGCGCGACACCGGACAGCACGGTCAGTTTGTCGTCGAGCACTCCCAAGGTGGCCTCGACGGATTCCGCGAGGGCACGCAGGTGCGCGGCGGTGTTCGGCGGGTCGCCGATCTCCGGGTAGATCCAGCCGTAGCGGCTTGTGGCGCCCATGAACGGGTCCCCTTTCCTTGTGTCATAGCGGAATGACGGCGATAGCTCGGCCGTCGAACATGGCGGATGCGTTGCTGGTGGCGGCCCGATACTTGAGGGTGAACGTGTTCAGACCGGTATTGAGACCGTTAGCCGCGGTCACCACCCACACTTGCGTGAAACTGCCGACGAAGTCCGGTTCGTAGTCCAGGAACCCCCCGGCATAGAACGGGGTCGCCGAGCCCGACGGACCGATATTGCTCGCGCCGGTGACTGCCAGGGTGAACCAGCCCCCGCCGTACACGGCGGACGCCGCGGCCTGCACGGTGACACCAGAGTTCGCGAGGACCAACGCCCGTCGAGTCGATCCAATGTAGACGGTCTGACTCGGCCCAGGTGTCGCGAGATCAACGAAGTTCAGGCTTGAGGTCGACTGTGGTGCGTTGACCACCGCGGCCCCCAGCTGATTCGCGGCACTCGAACCCGCGGCGGCGACCTTGCCGAGGATGTACCACTGACTCATCCTCTTTTCGACCATCACCACGTCGCCCGGCCTGTATGTGATGCCGATGCCGGACTGAATGACCCGGAGGTTTGAGACCGGCGTGTTATTGATCCGCACCGAGTTCACGCCGGTCGATTCGTCCCACGAAAGGATTTCCCCTTGGTAGTGCGCGAGGTCGGCGCCGCCGGTTGGCTTGCTGTTGGCCGCGGCGAGCAGGGCGGCGAGTTGCAAGGGGTCCATTAGCCTGCCTTCCCTGTGAGGTACTGCTTTCGGGTGTCGATGCCCATCGAGTCGCCGGGGGCCAGGCCGTAGCTGATGCGGTCGATGATGTGAACCTCTCCACCGCCGGGGTAGGAAACTGTCACCACGTCCCAGCCCTCCAAAGCAGGGTTGGGCACGGTGCCGAGAGAAACCCCGTACGGCAGGCCGATGACCTTCGAGAGCTTCGCGCGAGCGGCGGCGCTGCATTGCTCGACGGTGGTCATGAACGCACTGGCGTAGAACGTCGGCACCATGCCGAAGTCGCCGCCAACGTAGGTAGGGGAGGCGGGGTCGTCGTCTACGGCGATCGCCTGCACTGGCGGAAAGTCGCCCGCGGGCTCACCACGCGCGACGACGACGTTGTAGACCGCTTCGCGGGAGATGGTCCGCTTCATCTCGACCAGCACGCCACGCGCGCCGGAGTTGATTTCCCAGACCGATTCGGTAGCGGACAGATCCGGGACGGATCGCACCTGAAAGCGCCCGGCGTAGTCGAAGTACCCGAACTTTCCGTGCGCGGCGAGAAGATCTTGCACGAACGCGAGCCGGTCGTCATCCAACACGTGGTCGGTGCCGAGCATGATCGAGTACGCGTCGAAGTCGTACACGGTGACCAAGTTCGCCACCGCTTCGCCCACAACGAAGTCGATCACCGAGCCAACCGACGCCGTGGCCGAGAACTGAACGGGTGCGATCGGGCGCGCGTCGCGGACCGTCGCCATACGGTCGGACGCGGTGATCCGGATAGCGCCGTCCGGGACGCGCAGTTGCTCGACCCGGTCGATGCGGAAGTATCCGAGCCCGACGAGTTCCCTTGTGCCAATGCCGTACTCCACGCCGCGCTCGACGTAGATTTCCTGCCCGTACGGGGTTCCCGGGTCGCTCGGGTTGCCAGGCCACGGGTAGCGCGTTGTCAAGTCCAATGTGGACTGTACGTCGGCGGTCATGTCGGTGGTCACGTTCCCGGTCACCACCGGCAGTCGACCGGCGAGATCCACTTCAGAAATCGGAATCCCGGTCGGCGCCGTTCCGGTCTGGCCGGGAGCGACGAGCGTGCAGCGCGACGCCATCGTGTGCGATCCACGCAGCGACGCCAAGAACGTGTCGGTAACCGGCCTCACGGGACGATCACCACCGCGTCGGACACCTTGTCCACCAGGGCCGAGTACGACGCGTTGGCGGCGACCACAGCGCCGATGGTGGCGTAGGTCGCCAGGACATCCGCGTAGGTGAACGTGTCGCTATACACCGTGCTTGCCGGTGCGGCGACTTCGGTCAGTGGCAGGTCGAAGTACCTGCGCTTCGAGCGGACCGAGCCGCGGGGACGCGCCCGTGTGGTGTCGCCGATCGAGGCGTAGAGCGTCGGCACGACGCACAACGCCGACGGCGCCTGAATGAACACGGTGTGACCGACGCTCAAGGCGTTGTCGAAGTCGTCCGCCGCAGAGAGGTCCGTTGTGGACACTTGCAGCGTGAGCCGCCTTGACCCGCGCACGTCGCTGATCTCGATTGGATAGGTGCGGCCTACCACGTCCACAAGCTCTGACCGTGACGGGCGCTCGATGTCCGACACGTCGGTGACCGTGATCTTGCGGTTCAGGCTCGGGCGGCGAACGTTCTTGATCCACGTCGAATCGAGCACCGGCGTAATGGTCGACGTCTCCACGCCGACATCCGGGCGCCGGCCGAACGCGAGCAGCGCGGCCTTGCTGATCGCCGCGGCGCCGCCGGTGACGGTCCACCACCCGGCGGGTTTCTGACTGGTGTCGGTGCGGGCTTGTACCCACCAGACGTGTCCGGCGTCGTCGCCAGCGGTCGCGGACACCTGCCCAAGTTCGGCCGTCCACGCACCGGTCGTTGGCGCGCTGGACCATCCGGCCTGTTTCCAGCCGAGAGCGACGAGCACCGACGGCGCCGCGCCGGGCGTGTACGCGGGCCACGGGAGGTTCTGTTGCGCGGCGTTGACCAGAGTCGCGGGTGACCCGGTCGGGGATGTCGACGTGTTGCGGAACGTCGCCAGCTGCGCCGTGCAGTCGGAACCGGCAACCCCACCGGAGAACGTCACGGTGTGGCCGGTCGAGCCGCCCGCGGCGGCGTAGCGGGCGAACACCTTGACGTTCCCGAGGTCTACGACGGTTGTCCATCCGGCGGGCTGCACGGGTGCACCGGCGCCGCTGTTGCGGATGGTCGCCAGCATGAGCAGAAGGTCACCGGCCACAGTGGAGCCGTTGGTGAACGGGGTGAGTGAGGCGTTCACCGCGGAGACCGGTCCGCCGGAACCGATCCACGCGGGTGTCGCGGCGTTGACCGCGGTCACGCGGTACGTGTTCGGCACACCGGCGGCGAATTCGTAGTCATCGACCTTTCCTGTGCCGCCGCTCAGGCCGACCTTGTCGCCGCCCCGGACGGTGGTCCAGGTGATGCCGTCGGTGGAGCGCTCGACCACCGCGTAGTCGGCGTCCGGGTGCAGCGCGGTGAAGCTCACGCGCACGCGGGACAGGTCGTCGAGATACGTCGTCGTGGTGGTCATCGCATCCCCCCTGTGCCCGCCCCTGCTGCGCGCGCGGTAGCGCGTCCCGCCTCGTCGATCTCGATTTGCACGCGCTGCGTGATTCCCTTGCCCAGGTCCAAAGTCAGCTCGATGACCCGCGGTTCACCGGCGCCGGTCGTGGTCGACGAGCCGCCGGTGCGCGCGGTGCGGACACCGGCGACGAGCGGGCCGGACGCGGCCGCCGAGGACACCGGCGACAGCAGCTCGGGCGGGACCGCGGCCGCCATGCGGCCGGACATCGCGCGCACGGCGGCGACGGCCGCGCCGGTACGTGCCAATACACCTTCGCCGAGCGATTCGGCGATGGACATGCCGGAGTAGAGAACCCAGCCGCGGCCGGAGAACGGGCCTTCTTTGGCCGGGGAGAACGGGAACAGCCCCCGAATCCGGCCGACGAAACCTCGGACCTTGTCGATGACCCGGCCGGCCATCTGCTCGATGCCGCGCCCGAACCCGGCCAGGAGTTCCATGCCGCTGTGCAGCAACATCGAGCCGATGTTGCCCAGACCGCGCAGCACCATTCCAGGTAGCTGAACGACTTTGGCCACCACGCCGCCAATGCCTGTCTGCGCCCCGGCGTTCATCTGGTCCATGCCGATCCCGAACCGGCTCGCCGCGGTGAGCCCGCCTTGCCCGGCCAGCTCGGAAATGTGAGGCATCGAGCCGCCGAATTGGCCGATGATGCCGTTGAGCGCGGAGGACGTGTTGTCGCCCATCATCTGCATTCCGGTGCCCCAGTCGCCGGACATGCCGTCACTTCCGGTCGACACCGCCGATCCGGCGGACGACATCGCGGTCATCACATCGGTGGCCATGCCGGACCAGTTCGTTTGCGTGATCGTGCGCATGGCGTCGCTGGATGCCTTGAGCCCGTTGGACATCGTCTGTCCGGCGCCGACGACGTCGCCTTGCATGAGCTGCGCCAGCGCGGTGAAAAGCGTGACCGCGCCCAGGAGCGGAATGTTCAGCAGCATGACTACCGGCGCGAGCATGATCAGCACAGCAGCGAGCGGGGCCAGTGAGCGGATCAAGACCGGCAGGATGGGCGCCAGTCCCTTCACTAGCTGTTCGACCACAGGCGACAGCGCACGGACCAGCGGCCCAAGAATCCGGCCGAGAGTTTCGAGCGCAGGGGCCAGCGCTTGCGCGGCAGAGTCGGCGATCGTGACGAGCAGATCGCCAAGCGGTTCGATCAGCGGTTGCACGGCTTCGAGCGCGGGGCCGAGGATTCGCGACACGGCATCGCCCACTTTGGACAGCACTTCGCCCAAGGTGCGGAAGGTCTCTTGGCCTTCCGGGCTCTGCACAAACCGTTTCACCGCGTCGATGGCCGGGGACAACATCGGCGCGACACCGGCGCCACCTTCTTGCAGTGACCCGAACACCGACCGGACGATCCCGGCAAGATCGTTCAGCAGTCCCCACAGATCCTTGAACGCGCCGAGCCCGCCCTGAATCCACCCTTCGATCTTGCCGGATTCCTTGGCCTGGCGGATGAAGTCGGCGAACCGCTGCGCGGCGCCCTCTGCCCCGCCGGTCAGCTTCTCCAGGACTTTCGAGCCGACCTGTGCGAGGTCGAGGAACGCCCGGCCGAGCGGCGCCAGCGCGCGCCCGATGTTGCGGATGATCCCGGCCGAAGAGTCCAAAGTGGAATTCAGGGCAACGGTGTTCTCCCGTTGCCGGGCCATCGCGGTGAAGCGGGTGATGGTCGTCGAGATCGCGGACGCGATGCCCTGAAAGTGCGTGGTGGTCTGCGGTAGAAGCGCGTTGATATCGCGCACTGCCGGGGCGAGTTCCCGTTGGAACGTCGCCGACACCGCGGCCTTGAGCCGGTCGAGAGTTGGGGTGGTGCCCTCGAACGCCTTTTTCATGCCGTCGGCGCCGAGCTTGAGCGTGATCATTGCGGCGGCACCGGCGGCGAGCGCGCCGGGGATGAGCCCGAGCGCGCCGGATGCGGCACCGGCCCACGCGACCAGACCGGCCATCACTCCAAGCCCGGAGTTCAGCGCGGCGACACTCGCCATCGAGCGCGCAGCAAACGCGGTGACGTTGCGCGCCATCGACGCCAGCTGTGTGCGCCAGGTGGCGAACCGCTTACGGCGCTTCTCCGCGAACTGCTCGGCCTGCTCGTCGGCCTTGCGGGCGGCGTCGGCGAGCGCCTTTTGGTGGTCAGCCGCGGCCTTCTGCGCGGCCTGCATGGCGGCTTTCTCCTGCGCGGCCGCCTCGCGCTGCGCCGCGGTGATCCGGCGCTGTTCGTCCGCGGCCGCCTTCGCCGCGGCGCGTAGCTCCTGGCGGGCGGCGGCCACGGCGGTGGCCAGTCCCTTGGTGGAGCCGTCGAACTTGATCCGTACGGTGCGCTGCCCGGTCTCGGCCATCACACACCGCCTTCGGAGAAGCGGCGCACGACGTCGTCGGCCGCGGCGTTCCAGCGGCGCGAGATCTCGGCGGTGTTCTGCTCGATCACGGGGAAGAACCAGTACGCGGACTGCCCGCCGTGCGGCCGGTACTGGCGGCCGGTCGCGGTGCCGTAGCGCGGGGAGGCGTACCAGCCGGAGCGGCGGGTCATACCGAAGACGGAGCCGAACAGCAGACCATAGGCGGGGGTGCGGTGGCGGCCGAGTCGGCGGGTTCCGCCGGCCTCGACCACCGGCACCCGGTCGCGCTTAGCCTTCACGGTCTGCGCGACCAACCGCCCTTGCGGTCCGCCGTTGGCCATGCCGTCGGCACGTGCGGCCGCGGCAAGTTCTTGCGCCAGCGCCAAACTCGCGTCGCGTAGCGCGTCGCTGGCGTCCTTCGGCATCTGCGAGAACGCGCGCAGCGTCTCGCGTACACCTTCGATGGAGAGGTTGACCGTAAGACTGGTCTTGCTCGCCACGGTCACCGCCTCCTCTCGGGGATCCCGCTATCCGGAGATCGGGCCTCGGGCCGCGAGCCCCCTGGCGCCGGGGGTGGCGTTACTGCTGTTGCGCTGCTTGAGGATGTCCAACACGGTCAGAATCGTGCGGCTATCCCGGTTTTCCCAGTACGTAGGGGAAGTGCCGGTTTCCACCGCGAGTTCGAGCACCGTTCGCGTCAGCGATCCTCGCTCGTAGGGCCCGGCTCGGCGTCCTCGTCCGGCTCGTACTCGTCGGCGTCCTCGATCGGCTGCACCTCGCACGTCTCTTCGAACAGCGCGCGGTTGCCGTCGAACAGCCGTTGCCGCTTCGACGCGAAGAACGCCAGGCCGTAGATGTCCTCATAGGACGGTGACGCGAAGTTGGAGAACTTCGCGCCTCTCACCTGCCGTTCCCACAGCAGGACGTCCCGCGGCGTGGCGGTGACGTCGTAGGCGGTTCCGTTGTCCGGCTTGACCTCGAACGTGATCATTTACGCGATGCTCCCTACGGCTCGGGTGACAGAAGTGATGGCGGAGTAGTCGACCAGGGCACGCCCGGCGTTGGCGTCGCCTACGGGCTGCTTGTACTTGGCCGAGGTCAGCGGAATCACTTTCGGCGTGGTGCCCACGGGCACCGTGACCGTGCGATCGGCGATCGCCAAGTCGCCGTCGACCAGGCCGGGGGTCTGCACGGTGACCGTGATCGGACCGGCCCCGCCGTTGATCACCGACAGGAACCCGCCGCGGACCACATCGACGATGTCGCCGTCGACGTTCGGCGCGGTGTGCGCCAGCGCGAGCCCGGACAGCGGAACCGGTTGCGTGGTAACGGATTGACGCGCCACGTCAGACCTCCTCGAATTCGACGTTGAACGCCTGCAAGGTGACCTCGGTCATCTCGGTTTCCCGGGCGTCGCCGCCCACGGGCGCGGGCTGAATGAGCACCTTCCCGGAGAACCGGACATGGCTGTCCGGGTCGTCCGGGTGGTGGTCGAGAGTGAAGGTGGCTTCGGTGTTGGGGTTGTTCCACAGAAACGTCGAGAACCCGGCCGAGCGCCAGTCGCTGAAAAGCTTGAGTTCCAAGCTCGCTTCGGCGTCGGTCTCCTCCACGAATTCCCCGTCAGGGCAGAAGGTGTACTTCCGGTCCCCGTCCTTGACGCCGGGGTCCAGTTTCCAGCTGTTCACCTGACACTCCAGCGAGTTGCTGCCGATGGACAGCGTGATCAGCTTTAGGCGCTTCTTGTGCACGCTCATGAAAGGCTCATTTCTACGGTGAAGGTGTACGACGGCAACTCGGTTTGCCCGGCCTGATACAGCCCCGGGTCACAGCCGCCGATGGTCCCGTCCACAATGGACTCGATCGCGTCGGCGACCGGCTCGGCCAGCTCCCACAACCGGAGTTGCGCGCGTTCGTCCATAGCCACGACCAAGAACACCGGGAACGTGGCACCGGTGATTTGGCCGGGACAGTAGGCATCGAAGACGAGCCGCGGCATTCCGAGCACGAGCGCGGGCGGGTCGATGTTCCCGCCGAGGTCGTACAGCCGCACACCCTCGACGGTTCGCAGCGCCGCGGCGAGACGCTGCGCGGCGTCGTTGACGATGCTCATGCGTACACCGGTCCTCGGTATTTCCCGATGCCCAACAGGCGGTCGATGTCCGGGTCGAACGACGGGACGCGGGCCGACCCGGCGTCCGCCATCGAGATGAGCGCATCCGGTGACCGGCGGCGGGTGAACCACCGACCGGCCAGCCGGACCACGCCCAAGCACAGGTCGGGGGTGGGCTCGTCCAACGGCGACATCGGATCGGCGTCGAAGTTGAACGAGCCCGCCCGTACACGCCGGATGAAGTACACGGCGGCGTCGAGCTGGTCTTGCAACTCGGCGTCGTCGCGTTCGTCGTCGAGAGGGATTTTCAGGTCCCCCTTGAGCTTGTCCAGCGTGATCGGCCACAGCATGGGTCAGCTCGCCGCCGTGACCTGTCCGGCGCGGATGGACTTCGACTGCGTGCCCGCGCCCTTCTGCCGCGCCACGACCGCGGTGTAGGCCCAGATGCCGAGCACGATGGACTCGGGTCCGGCCTGTTCCTCGAACCGGAATCGGGCGATGTTGCCTTCGAACAGCAGCACATCGGCCGGGCGCATGACCAAGAACTTCTCGGGGTAGGTCGCGCCGTCGCCGATGCCGTCGGTGGCGACCACACCCAAACCCTCGATCCGGCCGTCCACCGCGACTTCGCCGACACCGGCCACGTTCATGATTCCCGCGGTTTCCTGCGGGATCAGCGGGCGGCCCGTGGTGTCCTTCAACTTGAGGAACTTCCCGTACCTGGTGACGGTCGACACCAGGATGCTGGCGGGCTTCTTGCGCGCGTTTCGCACGGCGATCGCAAGGTCGATCGTCGCGTCGAGTGCCGGGGTCGCCGGGGCGACGCCGGTCCACGCGGCTTCGGTCGCGAACGTCGCCGCGGTGATCGGGGCACCGGCCGCGGCGACGCACACCGCGCCGACCTTGTTTTCTACCTTGGTGTTGTAGACCTCCATCAGGTCGCCATAGATCAGCAGGTCAATGGCGGGGTTGGACATGTCGAGCATCTGCCGGGACACGATCTGCTTACCCGTAGTCGGCTTCGGCGTCGCCATGTCGACGTCGGAGTCCCACGCGTCCGTGCCGTTCACCGGGTCGTTCTCGTTCGCCTGCTCGGACACGACGCCGTCAGTGCCAGCTACCTGCTTCGGCAGGGTGATCGGGCGCGGGTCGTCGCCGAGCGGGATGTTCCGCACGGCGTTGGCCAGCGCGCGCCCCTGGCGGGCCAGGGTCTCGAATTCCTCGGTCATCCAGTTCGGGGGGACCACACCGGGCCCGTTCGCCCCGGTCGACAGAGCACGGGAGTGCTCGGTGAGCCGGTCGCGCGCGGCGTCGTCGTCGGCGTGCTGCGACCGGTACAGGTCGCCGAAGAACGAGAACGCGCCGCCCTTGCGGCGGTAGTGGCCGGGGTCGCGGTCCCGGGTGGTGACGCGCGAACGGGTCTTCTCGCCCGCATCGCTGCCCGTACCCGCGGGCTGCTCGACGTCGTCGCCGAGCCGGTCGCCGCCCGGCGTCTTGTCGCCCGCGCCTTCGGCCGCGGCTTCGACCGATGCGGCGGCCGAGCGGATCGCGGCCGCGCGCTTCTCGACCGCGACAAGCGTTTCGACCTGCGCGCCGATGGTTTCGAGCTGCTTAGCCTCGTCGGTGATCGACCGCACCTCGTCGTCGGTGAGGTCGCGGTTCTCGTTGGCCGCGCGTGTCTGCGTGGCCACAATGGACTCTTCCAGCGCAGCAAGCTTCTTCTGCTGCGCAGCAAGGTAAGGGTTCTTCGGGGGCACTGCCTCTCCCGGATGTTGTCGAAACCATCCGGGGTGTCGCCTGCCCGACCGAGTCGGGGCGCGGGGTGCCGGTTCTCTTGCCGCGTAGCGTACCCGATGAAACAGCTACGGTGGTTACTCGGCACTCCGCGCCAGGACGGCCCGAAGATACGGCGAGGTCGACGTGGCCAGCATCCGCCGGACATGCAGCAGCCGCGGCCGCGTGTCGTCGTCCTCGTCCTGGTCCTCGTCGGCCGAGCGCACACCGCTGATCGCGGCGTGGTCGCCGTAGGCGCCTTCGAGAGTGACGGCGACCTCGGTCAGGTGCGCGCGAGTCCGGATCACCGTGCCGTCGGAACCGCGCTTGTTCTTGTCCTCGCGGAAACCGATCGACAGGTGCGGCAGGACTCCGTCCCGCACAAGTTCCAGCGTCTCGTCACCGGCGGGAGTCTTCGACACCCGCCATTCCCCGTACAGCCCCGCGGCGTCGTCGCGCAGCTCGACCGTGCGGCCGATGAGCGTTCCGCCGAGCTGCATGTGCTCACGGGTGAACGGCACACGGTGCCCGGCGCGCAACTGGTGATTGAACGCGCCACGGGCGAACGCCTCGACCAACGTCCGGTCGATCCTTTGTGGACGCTCGTACGGAACGGCGATGCCCACG
Organism: Amycolatopsis sp. NPDC043889; assembly: GCF_056435645.1. Taxonomy (NCBI): domain Bacteria; kingdom Bacillati; phylum Actinomycetota; class Actinomycetes; order Pseudonocardiales; family Pseudonocardiaceae; genus Amycolatopsis; species Amycolatopsis sp. NPDC043889. Next base: position 52,609 of record NZ_JBWKEC010000009.1, on the reverse strand, counting down.
ATGGTGCGGCCGTCGCCCCCTTGCGCGGCTGAGCGCACCTCAAGATCCGGCGCGAACGACCGGAACACGACTTCACCGGCCACGGTGTGCCTCCCTGCGAAGATCCGGACGGAGCGAGTAGTGAGCGCCGCATATGCCGAGGTCGTCGGCGACTTCCGGGCGCCAGCAGGCGGGGAGTTCCGGGGCGACGTCCCGGCCGACACGGCAGGCCGGGCGGCCGTCGGCGGTCCGCGAACGGTCGGGCGCGGGCGCCTGGTCCACGGCGGGCTCGGGGTCGGCCGAAGTCGCGGGCGGCTGCTCGGGGTCGGCCGGGTCCGCGGGCGGCTGCTCGGCGTCGCCCGGCGCGTTCTCGGGCACGGCCGTTTCGGGCGTGGCCGTCTGCTCGTCTGCCGGGGCGGTCGGCTGCTCGACGACCTCGGGCGCGGCCGGGGTGGTCGGCTGCTCGGGCTGTGCGGAACGCTGGCGGGGACTGCGGCGGGTTGCGCTCATGTCGTTCTATCTCCTGTCTCGGGGTGTTGCCTGTCCGGGCAAGGGGGCCGCGGCCGGCGCTTCGGCAGGCCGGGGGCGCTCGTCGATCCCCTCGACGCGCGGAAGCTTCTCGATCGTGCGCGCTTCGGACGGGAGCAGGAATCCGGAGTGAATGCCGATCTGGTGCGCCTGGTAGCGGGCGAGAGTGTCGGACCTCAGCAGCGAGCCGAGATCGGCCCGCGCGTTCCGCTCGGGTGGCATGAAGTCCGACAACGTCTGTTCGAACCGGCCGAGATGCCCGCCTAAGGAGAACTTGAGTAGGTCGATCGATTCGGTTTCGCTTGTGGCGTAAGTGTTCGAGTCGCCGGACGACGCGCCGAGGAACCGCGGCGGCAGACCGAAAATCAAGGCCAGTTCGGTCAGGCTGAATTTGCGTGCCTCGACCAATTGGAGCTTTTCCGGGTCCCAGCCCAGCGCCTCAAACGACGTCGTCGAGTTGAGCACGGCCACGGTCCGCTCGCGCTGCGAGCGCAGCCACCCGGCCTTGAGCTGTTGGGCTTCGGGTTCGGTGAGGTCGGGGTTATCACTCTTGAGTACGGCCGTCGGCACACCGTGCCGGGAGATCGCCTGTGCCTGGTTCTGTTGCTCGGCGACCAGTCCCAGGGTCTTGCTCAAGTGCGCTTCGAGCACCCCGAACCCGCGCAGCGCACCCGGCGCGCACGGGCCTTTGATGTGAATGATCTGGTGTTCGCTGTAGGAAAGCCCGCCGATCCAGTACTCAACCGCTCCGACGGGAAGCGGCGAGTAGTCCATGCCGGACACCCGGCGCACACCCACCCACGGCGCCGGGACGGGCAGGACGGCCGTCGGGTAGCCGAGATCGTCGCGCGCGGCGATGACGCCGACGGCGTTTCCGTGCCACACCAGATCCAGCGCCCAGCTGGAAAACGTCGTCATGCGGTTATCCGGCGGCGCCGGTTTGCGCAGCAACGGCGGCGTCGGCCGCACCTTCTCCATCTCGCCGTCGGCATCCTCGTCGAACGCGTCCCACGGGACGCCGCCGAGCAGATCGGAAATCAGGATGGCCGCGCGCCACGCGCCGGGTATCGACATCGCCCCGCGGTAGACCTGAATTTGCGACAGCCCGGACACACCGCCCGGCGTGCCGTCGATGATGAGGTCGAACCCTGAACCGGCGTACCGGTTGTGCTGCGCCTGCGACCCGCGCGGACGCAACATCTTGCCGAGTCCCATTAGCGAGCGCCCTTCCACTCGGCGAGCGTGCCGACGGCGAGCAGCGCCACCCCGCCCACGAGCAGGGTCCACGCGAGACCGACGAGCATCGAGAGTCCGCCGAGCGCCGCACCGGTCCCGGCGAGCTGCGCGGCGACGGCCGCGCGAGTCCGGCCGCGGGCGGCCGCGCGGCGGAAATACTCGAGAACTTTGCCGAGCGCCGCCCGGACCCGCTTCACGCGTTCGCCTCGACCCGCTCGGGCCAATGCCACGTGCCGCCGAGCTTGTCGATCTCGTCGTGGTCGCACCCGCCAGCGTCGAGCGGCCGGAAGAACTGCCCGGCGGGGTTAAGCACGCACAGGCCGACTCGCTCGGGGTCGACGGCGTCCACTTCGGTGATGACGGCCGCGCGGCACACCGGCGGGAATTCGCCGTCAGCCGAGCCGCGGGCCATGTAGTGCACGATGCGGCCAATGCTGGGGTGCACGGTCGTCCTCCGTTCGATTCGGCTACTGCATTCGTGTACGCACACGTGTTCGATTCAGTGCCGATTGTCGCACGGTTTTCCGGCCGTACCAGGCAGGCCGCTCAGTAGACGGCCGAGCGGGGCGGCGGCGCCTCGACCGGCAACGTGCGGGCCAGATGCACGGCGCCAGCGGTGGCGTAGGTGGCATCGCAGTGCCCGGCGCCGCGCCGGGTGAACCGCCATCGGTCGCCGCTTTTCAGCTTCTCCGCGCCTTTGTTCTGCGTGTTCAACAGCGGGTCATCGCTTTGGGCGATCTCGCCATCCTCGACCTGTTGGGCGAACCCCATGCAGACCGCGGGCACGTCGGACGTGATCGCCTCGACCTCGACGCCCTTGGGCGGCCAATTGGCCTGATTCCGGTCGGCGAGATCCGCGGCGAACGCGGCGGCCGGGCCGTCGGGGAACCATCCGAACTTCCGGGCCTTCGCCACTTTGGCCGGCAGTTCGCGGCGCATCTTGCGCATGTCCGTCCACGCGTCGACCGGCTCGACGCGCACGCGCCCGTCGTCGAGCTGCGCGGCGGCCACGAGCGTGGCGTGCTGGTTGTCCTTCGAGACGTCGAGAACCATCACCGTTCGCGCACGGAGCCGGGACATGTCCCCGGGGTCCAAGCAACCGCCGTCAGCCGCGGGTGCGGACCACTTCGCGTAGTTCAATGCCGGGTCAAGGTTGTCGACCTGCATACACAGGATCTCGGTCTCAAAGGTCGCCAGTTCCTCACCGCCGTTGCGCTTCGCGCGCCGGGCATCCGACAGCAGAGACCGGAGGTCGATCCGGCGGCCAAGGTTCGGGTTCGCGCACGCGAGCGCGTGCGGGTCGTCGGCCGCCGAGCCGGGCGGGGCGCTCCACTCGAACAGCCCCATTTGCGGGTCGCCGTCCGCGCGGATCACCTCGACGCCGTCGACCGTCTCGACGGCCTCACCGCGCAGCGAGATCAGCACTACCGAGTTCTTGTCGCCCTGGTTGGTGATCCCCCATGCCTGCCCCGCCGGGACCGCATTCATGGCGTTATAGGCGGCGTTCCACGCGTCCCACGACTGGTGCTCGCGCAGCTCGTCAAGGATGAGCTTGTGGACGGTCAGCGACCGGCCGCCCTTGCGGTTGCTGGCGGCGATCTTGTACCGCGACTTGTGCCGGGTCTTGAGGGTCTGTTCTCCGTTGGCGCGGCGGATGCCGGTCCGGGCCGGGACGTCTTCGGCGAGTTCTTCGATTTCCTCGACCAGGTCGACGGCCTTTTCCCACGACTCCTTGGCGTAGTCCAGGTTCGTGCTGGTGCCGAGCACAAGCCGCACGCGGGCGACGAACAGCCAATACAGGCTCAACACGACGAGAACGTGGGTCTTGCCGTTCTGGCGCGCGACGATGACCAGCACCTTGCGGAACCGCGGCGTGCCGTCCGGCAGCAATTCGCCGGCGTGGATAACTAGCCAGCGCTCCCACGGGTCCAACGGCTTTTCGAGGATGTCGCGCGCGAAGTCGTCGACCGCGAACCCGTAGGACGTCTCCGGTGTCAGCGCACACCCGCACCCGCACGGGCCGGGAGCGCCGACGACAAGCGGCGGAGTGAACAGCCGCGGCTCAGTCCGTCCCAGTATCTCGGGCGTCGTGCTGTTCCCGGAGTGCTCGGAGCTTGGCTCGCTTGGGGCTTTCGTCGGCGCCGTCACCGTTACCTCCCTTCGGCAGGATCGACTTTCGAGCCGCCGGGGTCGCGCCGAGACTTTCGAGCACCGACAGCAACCGGCCCGACAGCTCGGCCACGGTCCGGCCGCTGGTCTCGGCGTCGAGCGCGACCGCCAGGCGCCGGGCGAGCGTGGCCGCGCCGACGTCCTCGTCCTCCAGGTCGAGCGCGTCGAGCGTCTGCCCGACGGCCGTCAGCACGGACCGCTCGACCGCGTCGGCGTCCTCGTCGAACCCGTCCGGGGCCGTCATCGCGGGTCCTTGGAGTCCGGGGAGAGAGAGGACACAGGGACGTGGGTGTCCGAGCCATCGAGGTCACTCAGAAAACGCGGGGGCGGCCAGCCGGTCATGATCGCATTGGGCGACGCGATGGCCAGCGGGTCATTCGGGCTCGGCTCGACCATCGATCGCGGCACGGTGATGGCCTTGCCCATCGTGGGCACGCTCTCGATCAGCTCGGGGGCTGTCGGCTTCGGTGGCTTCGCTGGCTGTTCGAAGGTCATGGTCACTTCGGCCGGTCCGACGTACGAGTAGTCCGGCCCGCTCAACTCCACGTGCGACTCGACGCCTTCCCTCACGGTTACCTGCCAGCTGGTCAGGGACCGCGTCACGTCCACCCCGTCGACCTCCACCCGCGAGGTACCGCCGGTCTGCACGACTCGCACTTGCTTGGTCATCGGGTTCACCAGTCCGTCAGGGGTCGGGGTTCGGGGTCGGGTGCTTGCGTCGGGTCGCCCGCGGCGAGGTTGCACGAGCGGTGGGCGGCCACGCAGCGCTCGGGGTTGTCGCCGAGCTTCTTTCCGTCGAGGTGGTGCACTTGCGCGCTACGCGGGTGCGGGTGCCGGTATCGGCGCTCGATGCGCTCATGGCACAGCTGGCACACCCACCGGTCGCGGTCGAGCACGTACGCCCGGATGCCGCGCCACCGGCGGGTGCTCCCATTCGTCCACCCCGCGCTCACTCGATCAGCGTAACCGGCAATTCGTCATAGACGGTTACGCGCCGCCCGAGGCCCGAGTACGCCTCGTCCCCACGACGAACCGGTAGCGGAGTGCGCCAGCGTGGGCGCCAGTCAGCCACTCGCCCCCCACGTTGCTTTGCCACTCTTCGCGCTCGACGGGCGCCCCGAGCCGATGACGCGCCCTGCGCTCGACGGCCTCTCGACACCCGGCGTCGTGGTACTCGTCCGGCCCGACTTCGCCGATGCACACGAGCGACGGGCCGGGCGCATCCCGCACACCGAAGCACACGAGCGTCGGGCCGGGCACTTCCCGCTCGGCGACGTCGGCGGCCGGCGGGCGCACGTCGGCGAACACGTCGTGCATCGGCGTGGCGCCGGGGTGGGCGCGGTCGGTGTAGGCGATCTCCGCGTCGCTGGCGATCGTGCGGCCGAGTTCGTCGGTCGCGACGTGCCAGACGTAGACGAACGGGCGGCCGACATACGGCGCCATTCCGAACGCTCTGCGCTTCACCAGCACGCGGACGGTCAACCGTCCGTCGCCGAACCCGCCGAGCCCGTGCGGTGGTGCGCCTACCCATTCGGGGAGCTGCACTCGGTCGATCGCGGCGTCGCCCTTCCCTGCGATCCAGTCGTGCAGCCATCGCCGGTCCCGGAAGTCCGGGTGGCACTCCCCCGGCGCTGGCAGTGCTGGCGTCGTCATCATGGCGCTTCTCCTGTCGTTGGTGTGATCACTGGCCGGGCGTCGATGTGGTCGCCAGCTGTCCGGCGCGTTCCTGGCGCAGCAGTTCCAGCGCTTGGCGCACGTCGTGCTCGCTGACGTCGAGCTGGCGGGCGAGCGTGCCGCGGCCGGGCGGGCGCAAGCCCTTGGCTTCGGCTTCGCGCACGCGTCGGGCGACTTCGTCGAACAGGTTCCCGCTGGTCACCAGGTCTTCACCAGGTGCGCCGCCAGGGTCCTGGTGCGGCTCTGGCGTCGCTGGCGCGGGTTCGGGCGCGTCCTGGTGAGCGGTCTCCTGCTCCTGGTCGTCTTGCTCCTGGTCCTGGCGGACGTCGTCCGGCTCGGCCGGTGCTGGGGTCGTCGCTGGCGTGGCACGGACGAGCAGCGCGCCAAGGTGGACGAGAGCGGCCAGGAAGGCGGGCGGGATGCTGGCGACTATGGACGCGAGCCACCAGTACCGGCCGCCGATCAGCCCGTGGTACGTGGCGTTCGCCAGGACGCTGGTCGCGATGGTGACCAGCGCCAAGCGGCGGGCGTAGGAGGTCGTGTTGGTCGGGGCGCCTTGCCCGAGCCATACCAGCGTGCTGGCGACGATCGCGACGTCGATCCCGACGGGCAGCAGCGCGGCGGCGTCGAGCACCAGGCCGACGATGGGGATTTCGACGGTGCCGTAGCCGACCAGGCGGGCGAGCCCGGCAAGACCGGCGTAGCTGATGATCATCGACGACAAGGCCGACAGCAGGATGCACGCCCATGCCGTGACCCGGAATCCGGCGCTCACTGGTCAACCCCTTCGACATCGAGCAACGCGCGACCGTGGATCGCGGTCACGACGGTGGCCAAGCCGCGGCGGTACAGACGCATGGTCAGTTCGGCGGTCTCGGGGTCGTCGTCCAGGTCCGGGCCTTCCAGGAGCGCGGTCACGAGCGCGCGGGCGCAGCGCGCCAAGGTGTCGTCGTCGGCGTTGACGATCCAGGAGACCGTGACGTCCGGCTTCACGCCGTAGGTACTGGTGGGGAATTCGGGCATTGTTCGTCTCTTCGTTCGAGGGGCGGTGATCGGAGTGAGTGCCCCCGCTCGGCCGTGAACCGGCGGCGCCTACACGCGGCGGGGGCGGCAAGTCAGTCGGCGAGATGGTCGATTTCGAGGAAGTCGGGCACGCCGGACGCGGCCTGCTCCACCGCATCGCGGTACCGGTACTCGGCATAGGCTGCGTCGTCGGCGGCGGCGACGTCAGCAATGCAGCGCCGGTCCTGTTCGGCGGCGAGCGCGGCGAGCGCGTCGCGCGCCATCGCCAACCCGTTGTCGTCCGACGCGCACTCGGCGAAACCGGCCCAAACGTCGGTGTCGTGGATCATCTCGGCGACGGTGCGCTTAGCCATGAAATCGGCCTGACGGCGCCGCAATTCCTCGGTGATCGAGACACTGGCAAGCCCGATGTAGTGGATGCCGCGGGCGCGCTCGCTGTGCAAGTAGCCGGTGCGCATGGTGCGCAGTGCCTCGTTTGCTTCGGCCTGCGCGTCGGTGATGGTGCGGGGCTCGGTCATCGCAACGTCTCCTTGGTGTATTTCTTGGTGTACCCACACCCTAAATGGGTGTGGGTACACCTGTCAAATATTGAAGAGGCTGAATTGCGGAGGCTCGCCCGCCACGGGGCCGTCGGCGCGTAGCAGCTCGGGCCAGTGGTGAATCAGCCCGCCATCCCGCGGGTACCACCACAAGCCGTTGGGCTTGCTGCGCACCCATACCCGGCCGCTCGCGCCGGTGACTTCACGGATGTCCCTATTGGACGGTTCCGCATCGCCGACGGCCCATTTCATGACGGCTTGGACTCGGCGAGCCGGGCGGCGAGCTTGTCGCGTTCGGCGCGCACGCGCACGATCTCGGCCAGCCACGCCGGATCAGCGAGCAGCCCGGCATCCGCCAGCGCCGTCATGCGCTCGCGGTACAGGTCCCGCACCGGCTCGGCGAGATCGGCCCACGGGATGACGTGCTGCGAGCTGTCGCAGAACACTTCGGCGGCGCGCTCGATCACCTCGGCGCGGGTCGGGGTCGCCGGGGCGGGCAGGACTTCGACGAGTTCGCCGGTACGGCCGAGCAGTTCCGGCCACGGCAGCATCGGGCCCGTGCGTCCCGGCATGTACCACTCTCGGCGCGGGTCACGAATCCACCGGCGCCCGGCGGGGTCGCGTACCTCGGTGACGTCCTCGGGCTCAGGGTCGCCGAGTTCGAACACCCGCGGCCGGGTCAGCGGGTAGCCGACGGCGCCGAGCCCTGCCAGCACGGCGCGCTCGATCACGCTCGAAACCTCCCACTCGGGTTGCGACGAGCGCACGGCCGTGACGATGCTCGGGAGGTCGGCGACGTCGGCGACCGCGGCCCACACCGGGTGCCGGCTGCTGTCGATCGGCTCGGCGTCCGCCATGAGGACGACGACCGGTTTCGGGTTGGTGCTCATGGGTTCTCGGTCCTCTCCGTGACCGTCGTGATGGCGGGGGTGGTTTCTTCCGACACCGGGCCGTGCGCCAGAACGCCGGGCCAATCGGTGGTGAGCGCGTCGTCACCGGCGCACGCCCAACGTCGACCGCGTCGAGCCCACGGGTAGCCGCCGGAGTCGACCAGGCGTAGACCGCGCTCGACTGGCTCGGCGTCGCCAGTGCGCCACACGCGCGGGGCGGCCGGGCGGGCCGTCACCGGCCGCGCCCCTCGACCGCGGTCACAACGACGAGCCCGGCGCCCGCGCCGTCCGTAGCGGCCCGGTAGGCGGCGGCGAGATGGTTTCCGCACGCTGCGATGTCGACCGGTTCCGGCCCGACGCGCGAGGCGATGAACGCCGGTCGACGGCCGCACGACAGCTGACACCGGTCGCCGCTCGGCACGGCACCCGTGAGGTGTTCGAGCGCGGTGTGCTCGGCGAGCAGTGCCCGGAGGTCGGACGCGATTAGTTGGGCTGCGCCGTTGTAGAGCCCGAAAGAGTGGATGGTTTCAGAGGGCAGGTCGCCGCCGCTGGCAACGCGTCGGTCGCGCTCGGCGAGATAGGCGGCAATGCGCTTCGCGGGGTCGAACGTCATGGGGTGCTCTCCTTGCCGTGTAAGGGGTTGTCATCTGGTTGTGGTGGCCGTCCTGCGTGAAATTCGGGGTAGGGCCGGGACTCCCGGAGGTACGGGGAAGGCTCACGGCCGGTGAAGCGCGGGGGTGGTGGTCCCAGCGGGATCGAGGGGGGTTCCACAAAGGACGGGGAGCCGGTACCTACGTCGTTCCCCGCCCCGTCCCGTCCCGGAGATCCCTGGTTCTGCGACGTGATGCCGTCTCGTCGCTGGTTCGCGGGCGTGGTGGTGCCGTGCTCGGGCGGGTGTTCGTGCACGTCGGCGTCGTCGAGCGCCGGGGCGGCCGCCGTGTCGGGAGTTGCGTCCGGAGCTGCGTCCGGACTTGCGACAGGACTTGAGTCGGTTACAGGTCCCGTCGTAGGTAGGTCGCGCAAGATCATGTCGGCCTGTGTCGGTGTGCGCTTTCCCTTGCGCCGGTTGCATCCGCGGCACGCGATGACCAGGTTGGCCATGCCGCTGGCGATCTCCGGGTCGACGTGGTCGTAGGTCAGACCGTCGTCGGACACGCGGTCGGAGAACTTGCAGAACTTGCCGCAGTAGCGGCACGTGTCGGCGTCTCGGACGCGCACGGCCTCTTTCAGCTTGGGATCTCGCAGCTCGCGCGATTTGGCCTTATGCACGTCGTTCTCGGCGCGGCTCGGGTTGCGGTCGAGGTAGTCGTGGATCAGGTACTCAAAGTCCGCTTTCCACTCGCGGCCGTCGAGACACGGGCACTCGGGCGGGTTGCCGTTCTCGTCGAGCTGGTGCAGCAGGGGCGCCCGGCCGTAGCGGGCGCGTAGCAGGCGCTTGGTCGACGCCGCGGTGCCGAACAGGTCGACGATGTCGACGGTCACGAACCCGTCGCTCCGCTCGCCGCTCACCCATGTGAGCAGCTGCATGAAGTGGCCGAGCGCAGCGTTTCGCTGGTCCTTGGCCTTGTCGCCGGTCGCGCCCTTGTCGGCGAGCCCGCGCACCTTGACCGACATCGCTAGGCGGTCGTCGAGGCGTGCCCACGGCATCAGGCACCGCCGTTCGTTGAGATGGTCATGCGGTGGGTTCGGTCCCCTCGGTGCGGGCTTTCTCGGCCGCTTCGTCGATCTGGTCCAAGACGCGCTCGACGGTTTGGGGCGAGGCGCCGACGGCGGCGGCGATGTCGCGGATGTTGGTTCCGCGCGCGGCAAGCTCGGCGATCAGCCGGTTGCGCTCGGCGCGGCGTTCCTCGTTCCGGTCCGGCAGGTTGTAGAAGCGGCGGATCACGTTCACGGTCTGGCGCCGGAGGCCAAGGTGGCGGGCGATCTCGATATCGGTATGCCCCTTGCGCGCGAACGCCACCACGGCGTCGTCGTGCGGGCCGGGCTTGTGCACCTTCGGCGCCTTCCGGTGCCGGCTTGGGTCGTAGTCCGGGTGCAAGGCGACGATGCCGCCCATGTCCTCGGTCCATTCCGGGGTGCGCGGGTCAGCGCGGGCGGCCAGGTGGACGAGCGCGGCGAGCAGGCGGGCGGGGTCGGTCTCCAACAGGTGGTTGGCACGGCCCCAAATCTGGCGCGGGTCGTAGTGCCGGATGTCGCGCGCGAAGCCCGCGGCGTCCTGCTCGGCCTTGATCGCGCGCCGTCCGGGCGTGCCGGGCAACGTGGGCACGTGCTTGAGGTCGTGCGCGCGTTGTGTCGCGAAGTCGGGCGAGCCCATGCGATCACTCCAGTTCGGTTCGGGGTAGAGGTCGGCCCGGCGCGGATTGAGACCGCGCCGGGCCGGGTGTCAGGCGGGTGGGGGCGGTCAGTCCGCGGCGGGGGGCTCGGAGTCCTCGAACGGCAGTTCTTCGCGGCCGGTGCGCTGCGCGTACTGGCGGCGCACGATCTCGCGCAGCTGCTTGGCGGTCTCGGTGTGCCTCTCGAACCCCTCGATAGCCAGGATTCGGGCGGTGGGGACGATGTCGCCGCTATCGATCTTCGTCGTGATCTTCGAGCAGTCGACGACGGCGACGACCAGGTGCGCGGCCTCCGGGTCTTCGACGAGCGCCGCCGAGATCGCGCCGAGCCCTTGGCGGTCGTCGCTCGGCAGGCTCGCGGACAGGGTCACGCTCATGCGATCAGCCCCCGGAACGTCGGGAACGGCACTGAGTTGATTTCGTCCGCCCATCCGGCGAGCAGGTCGCGCAGCGCGGTGAATCCGGCGCGGTCGCCGTCCGCCGTCTCGACGTCGAGGTGGGACAGCCCGGTCTTGTCGTCGGCGACGTGGTCGACGGTGACGCCCTGCTCGGCGAGCTTGTCAGCGGCGGCGGCGATCGCGGCCGGGTCCGCGGACACGATGAACCGCGCCATCACGCGACCCCTTCGAAGCTCTCGGCGAACTCGGCGACGCGGGACAGCTCGACGCGGCCGATCATCTTCTGTTCGACGAGTAGCCGCCGGTCCATCTCGACGAGTACAGAGAAGTGCAGACCCGACTTGGTGGCGCCGTACGCTTCGAGCACGCCCGGTTGGTTGTGGTGGCGCCGCGCAACGATCTTGAGGTCGTCGAGTTTCCGAACCCATTGGTAGAACAGGGAAATCTCGTGATGCGGGAGCACGAGCGACAGGCCAAGCCCCGAGCAGGACAGCCCGGAGAACGTCTCGGGCTGAATCCGGTTCAGCTTGGCGTGTTCGATGATGAGCTGGATCGTGTTCAGGTCGATGGTCTTGGTCACGGTGTTGCCTTTCAGCTGTAGAACGGATCGCCGGGCAAGTCGCCCGAGCCTTCGCGGCGGAAGTCCCCGCGGTCGTCGAGGAAGATCGGTCCCCATAGCCAGTGAGCGAAGGCCACTTCGGCGGGGTCGTCGTCGCGGTGGACGAGCCAGCCGTGGCCGTAGTACTCGGTGCGGGTGTCGGTCACCCGGCCGTGGCACCCGGTCGTCCCGTCCCCGCACAGGTGGACGATGTTCGCCGGGTGCCACCGCCCGCCCTGCGACCGCGGCTTGCGGTGGTGCAACGACTGTCCGGGCTGGCGCCCGCAGATCTCGCACATGCCAGCCGAGCGCACCGGAACGACCTTGCGGCACAGGGATTCGCTCACGCGGTCGTCAAGTGCTGTTTGAATGCGGCGAGCGTGTCGGCGTCGGCGGTGTCCCACTTGGCCGTGCCGTTCGCCCACTGCTCGAACATTTGAAGCACCGCAAGGAATTTCTTCTTCCGCCGGTTCCCCAAGGTCCGGATCTCTTCGCGTAGCCGCTTAGCCGAGCGTTCTTCCATGACGGGGTCGGCCTGCTCGGCTGAGTCCTGCTCGACCGTCCGCACGCGCGTGCTGCGTTTCCACAAGTCGAGCGCCACGCCGAAGGACATCGCGCCGTTGCGCAGCGCGTCCCCGATGCACTCCTTCACGGCGGCGCCGCGCCGGGCGGTCGGCGCGTCGCCGTACCCCGGCATGGTCTTGTCGCCGATGGTGAGCCAGATCCACAAGCCGCGGTGCTCGTCGAACAGCGGCAGGCCGTGCGCGTCGGTCGCTTGTGGACGCCAGTTCCAGTCAGGATCGACAGCGTTTAGACGTTCGCGGACGTAGGCGTGCCCGACGAAGTCGAGGTGGTCGTGCGCGGTCGTGACGACGTCCTCGCAGACGTCGCACAGCTTCTTCACGTGCGCGGTGCAGTCGCCAAGCTCGCACGCCCGGCACCACACGGTCGGTTTCTTGCCGATCGACTCGGGCGGGAACGGCGCGCGAAGCTCGGCCAGCATTTCGGGAGTCACGCGGAGCCGTCCTCCGTCGCGGGCTCGGCGAACAGGTCGGGGATCTCGACGGCGCCGGAGCGAACCAGGTCGGCGACGGCATCGACGGCGCCGGGGTCCGGTAGGAACGACACCCGCGACGGCGCGGCGGCGCACATGCGGACGCCCGGCACGTCGGCTTCGCCACCCGGACCGACCGGCATACCGGCGCGGTTGGACGCTTCGATCACGGCGGCCCGGAGCTTCTGCGCGACCCGCTCGCGCGGAGTCAGCAGCCGCCGGGCGTGCAGGAACAACGCCGCCTTGACCTCATCCTCCGGGCCGGTGATCTCCACGTCCGCTTCGACGTCGTCCGGGTAGAACTCCTTGACCCACGCCAAGAACGCGGCGGGGTCGACCACTTCGGCCTTCTCCTTGGGGTCCGACATCGACACCGCGCCGAGCTTCACCCGCCCGCCGGGCGCGTAGACCTTTTTCGTGTCGCCGCGGTCCATGACGCCTTCGACGGTTTCCCTCATGGCGTCGTAGTAGGTGGACGCGCGGTTGCGCAGCTCGGCGGCACCCGCGAGCCGCAACCACAGCTCTTTCAGTTCCTTCACTGCTCACTGTCCTTTCGGGACTTGCCGGTCGGCAGCGACAAGCGTTTCCATTCGTAGGTGGGGACTTCGTCGGTGATCTGGACCAGGGGCGCGGCCGGGTCCGGCACGGTCCGGGTCACGGACTCGACGCCGGTTTGGACTCGCTCACACACCGAGTCGCGCGCGGCGAGCGCTTGGGCTTCGATGCCGGGCCAGGAGACGCGAAGGACGTAGCTCGCGCCGCTGGTGTCCTGGTCGACCGTCGCGCCGCGCGCGATTCCGGCGCGGGCGATCGCGTCGAGCTGTTCGGGTGTGCGCGCAAACCACGTGTGGAGCGGCAACGCGGCGCCCGGCTCGATGTAGGCCGCGCCGATCTCCGGGTGCGCTTCGACCATCTCGGCCAGCCGCAGCAGACCCGCCGCGTGGCTCCGCAAGGTCTCGGCCCGCGCGACGTGCTCGGGAGTCTCGGGGTTGATCATCGGTTGGCCTGCTCTCGCTTTCGTTGGGCCTGGCGGTGCATCTCGTCGGCGGTCTGAACCGCCCAGAGCCGCGCGGCGGTGTGGCCTGTGCAATAGGGGTGCTGATATCCGCGGATGAGCCACGCGCCCGGGAACCGGCACGCGGACCAGCCCGGTTGAGGAATTCCGGCGCCGCACAGTCCGACAGGGCTCGACTTCGGCACGGCGCGGGTGAGTCGGCTTCGCCGGACCATGTCCTGCACTTCGATCATCGGGTCGGTCACCTGCGTGTCGCCTTCCCCGTGACGGCGGCGAACAGGACGACGGCCAGGCCGAAGAACGCGGCGCCGTCGCGGAGGCAGCCCGTCGGGCCGTAGTCCTGGCGGACGTCGTCGAGCGGGGGCATGGTCTCGTCGAGCGCGGCGACGGCTTCGACGGGCAGGTGGAAGTCCCTCACGCTGCCACCGCCCGCGGGTGCCAGATCTCCACGTGGACGTCGCGGCCCTCGGCCTCGTCGAGCAGTTCGCGCAGCACGCCGGGTGCGCAGTGTCCGCACGCGTCCGGCACCTCGACGCGGGCGAACGTCCGCGATGGATGCGGGTTCGGGTAGAAGCGCGCGACGGTGCCGTGCCCGATCAGTTGGCAGTGCGTGCACTGGCCGCGGTCGAGACCGACGAGCGCAATCACCCACGCGCCGAGCTGGTACAGCTCGGCGGCGAGCGTGACGACGGCGTTTCCGATGACGTCCACGCGCGGGCTCGGCACGGCGGCGATGTTCTGAATGGTGCGCACGTCGTGCGCGGCCAGCTGGCGCGCGGCGATCATGTCGGCCAGGCTCGGCCGCCCGGCGCGGGGCCGGTGGCGCCCGCCTTCCGGGGTATTCTCTGTGCTGATCAAGGGAATGGCCTTTCTCGTTGATCCGCGGGTCGGTGTTCGCAGCACCGGCCCGCTTTCTTGTGTGCGGAACTGGGAACCGGCGGAGCGGGGGGAGTCGAGGGGAAGCACCCCGCCCCGCCGGTAGCTAGGCGGCTGCCCGGCCGACGGCGGGCGGGGCGACCGGCCGCAGAACATCGCGCAAGTCGTCGACCAGATCGGCGCTCGGCCGCCCGGAGCTGGCGACAATCCGCGCGATGAACTCGGCGCGGGTCTCGCCGGGGCGGTGCTCGATGCGCCGGGTGCCCGGCACCTCTTGCAGCGTTGGCGTGGTCACGCACTCACCAAGACCTGATCAACCGGGACGGCGTACAGGTCGACCAGCGCTTTGAGCTGCTTCGCGGTCGGCTTGACCACGCCGTTTTCGATCAAGCTCAGTCGGCTGCGCTCGACGCGGTGCCCTGCCTGCTCGGTCAGAGTCTCGATCTCGTTCTGTGTGTTGCCCCGCAGTTCGCGCAGCGTGCGGAGCTTCGTCCCGTCCACGGGGAGGCTGATGGAGGTACGCGCCATGTCGAACAAACTAACGACACAAAGCAACACATGTCGACACATAAAGCGGCTTATGTGGTTACAAGTTGATCTCGTAACACTGCGCGTTGTCTCGGTCGCACATGTGCTGTAATGTGTTGTTATGTGTCGACGGGGAGGACGCACATGCCAAGCGCGCACGAACAGGCCATAGAAGACATCGACGCCGAGCGGCAAAACCGGCTGGTGAAGTGGACAGTCGTAGCGCGGGAGTTCAACATCACCCCGCAGCACCTGTTACGCATCCGCCAGGGAAAGAGCCCCATCACCCGAGACATGGCTGTTGCCATCGATCGATTTCTTGGGCGCGAGCGCGGCACCACGTGGCAGCTACTACAAGTGCCGGCCGCGGACGACGAATCGGCCGGCGCCGAGCCGACCGACGAACAGTTGGCCGAGATGACCAACCGACAGATCGCCGAACTGGCGATCAAGTATCAGAAGCACCGCGGCCCCGAAGCGCGGCGCGATTTCCTGCAACGCGCGAAGGCTGCCCGCGATCGAGCGGTCGACACCTTAGTGGCGGAATCCAGCGACGCAAGCGTTTAACGCGGACTACACAGTCCACTTAGGCCGATCGGGTAAATAGTCCACTTGCGACGTCGAATCCGCTAACGCTCCGCGTTTACCTCTCGATGGGCCCCACGGAAGGGGTTCGCCCGACCAGGGCAAAGGAGGGGTTATGGCAAACAAGCAGAATCCGGAGCGAGTAACGCGCCGTACACACGCGGTCGCCTGTTTTGTACTCGTCGTCTCGTTTGGTGCACTTATCTGGCACGCGCTCAGCCTGCCGGACGGCCAGACAACCGGGTTCTTCACCGTGCACGCAATGGCAACGGTCGGCGTCGGCATCTTCGCGGCGATCGTGTGGTGCACCAGGCAAATCCTCCGCGCACAGCGGAAGACGCGCGAGAAGCTGACCGACGCGATGGCGCGGCACGATCAGCGCATCCTCACGCCGAACGACGTAAAGCGGATGATGCAAGAAGCGTTCGACGAAGGTCAGATCACCGGCTTGGCTACTGGGCTCGCCGATCTCAGCCGCAGCCCGCAAGGCGGTAGGCCGATTGATAACTAGAACCCTCGCGGAGGTTCGGCCGCTCCCCCGGCCTCACCCCCGCGGGTAGTGGGCTGTCGGTACACGCTCGGGGAGTCGCGGCCCCGGCGTAACCCGTCAGTCGTCGTCTTGCAGTACGTACACCCGGTCTTCGAAAGGCGGCACTTCCCGCCAGCGGCCCCGCCCGATGGGCTTGATCCGCACTTCACCCACGTACTTACGCACGAGTAGACGCCGTGCAACGAACCGTTTGCCGTCGAGGTCGAGCGCCTTCCACCGCAGCGCGACGTCCGGCCCCGGTTCCAATACGCCTTCGAGGACGGACGGCGCCAGCGATTCCGCCTCCGCTTCAAGATCGGCAATCTGTTGCTTGTACTTGGCCTGAATCGGCACCGCGAAGTCGAGATCGATTTCTTCGGTCACTACGCGTTCGGCAAGGTGTTCCCGCTTCTCCTTGATTTCGGCGATCTTGGCGTCGATCTCGTCGAGTCGCCCGCTGCTGTCGTCCCCGGCCTGCCGCAGCTTGCCGTACATCGTCGGGTCCGACAGCCACGCCAACAGGAGGTCGGTCACCCACTCGTCGAGCAAGTCTTGCTCGATCCGGGAACACCCCCGCTTGCTCCGGCACGCGTAACGCAGCTCACTGGACGTCCGCACTTTGGCGGACCGCACCACGTCACCGCACACACCACACCGCACGATCATCGACAGCAGATGCCGGGCCCCGCCCTTGGCCTCCGACCACTCCGGGCTCGTCCGGCGCCCCGGCTCGCTAAGAATCCGCTGAACCTTCCGGAACGTCGGCGGCTCCACGATCTTCGGCCAAACGGCCTTGTACTTCTTCGCGTTAACCCCCGTCCGGTAGGTGGCTTCGCGTTCTGGATCGTGCACCCGGACGCCCATATAAGTGGGGTTCAGGAGCATGGTCCGCAAGTGCGCAGCGACGAACGGGCCGCCCGACCGCTTCTCGATCCCGCGGGCGGCGAAATCTTGCTCTATGACGTACAGCTTTTCCCGGCTCGCGACGCGCTCGAACAGCTCCTTGACCACCTTGGCCTCTTTCGGGTGCTTCACCTGCCGCACGAAAGCCCCGGTCGTCGGCGAGTAGATCCGCTTGTACCCGTAGGGCACCTTGCCGTGTGGCAGGCCAGCCACGGCGGCTTTACCCGTTCCGCGCCGGACACGCAAGGACAGCATCCCGGTTTCGTAGGCGGCGTCAGCCGCGGCGTTGACCAACTCCCGCCGGTCGTGCGGGTCGCGCGGGTCCAAGAGACGCTGACGGAAGTCGATCCAGAACTTTACGCCGCGCAGGGCAGCCAGATCGATGAGCTTGATCCACTCGTCCTCGCGGCGGGAGCCGCGGGAGTTCTCCCACATCATGAGCACCTGCGCGCCGAAGCGGTCATGCTCAAGATCGGAGATGAGGCGTTCGAAGTTGACGCGGGCTTTCGTCGCGAACCGCGACGCCGAGCCGACGTCGCGATACGACGGCCCCTTGAGCACCCAGGTTTGCCGCTTCGCGCTGATCTTGTGGTCAGAGTGCTGGTCGTTCGGACTCTTCTGGTTGCCGTACTGATCCTGCGAGACGCGCAGCAGATCACGCGCGATGATCGGCGTTGTTGCAGGTAGAGAGGTCATGGCCGTAAAGTACCACTAAGAAGGTACGTCCCAGGTCATGCCGCTCGTCTTCTTCGCCGGCGGCGCGGCGAACCTGATCTCGTTGAACCGCGCGGAAAGTTCCCGTTCCTGGCTCGCGGCCCGCCTCAAGCGCCTGATGATCCCGGTACTGCCGCTGGTGGCCGTCTGGCTGTTCGTCCCGGACATTCTGCGCGGGATGGGCATACCGGAGCAGCCGCTGCAGGTCGGCGGAGCGATCGCCGCGCAGCTGCTGTGGTTCCTGGCCGTGTACGTGCTCACCGTGCTGCTCACCCCGCTGATGACCGCCGCGCACCGGCGCTGGGGCCTCAAGGTCCCGCTCGTGATGCTCGCCGCCGCCGTCCTCGTCGACGTCGCCCGCTTCAACGACCTCGGCCTGATCGGTTTCGCGAACGCGATCTTCGTCTGGATGGCCGTGCACCAGCTCGGTTTCCACTACACGCAAGGCCGTCTCGGTTCGCTGAGCCGCAACACCGCGCTGGGCATGGCGGGCACCGGCTTCGGTATCACCGCGCTGATGGTCGCCTTCGGCCCGTATCCCGCGAGCATGATCGGCATGCCGGGCGCCCCGGTGTCGAACATGAGCCCGCCGACCGTGCTGCTGGCCTTCCTCGCGATCGGCCAGATCGGGCTCCTGCTGGCCTTCAAACCGCAGCTGAACGCCATGGCCACCCGGCCGGGTCTCGACGCCGCGCTGAAGTGGATCGGCCCGCGGTTCATGAGCGTCTACCTGTGGCACATGCCGGCGCTGATCGTCGTCTCCGGTGTCGCGGTCTACGGTCTCGGTTACGAAACCCCCGAACCGGGTTCCGTCCTGTGGCTGACGATGCTCCCCGCGTGGCTCGGCGCCTGCGGGCTGGTGCTCCTCGGTCTGCTGCGGATGTTCGCCCGCTTCGAAACGCAGGGTTCCGGCCCCGCGTCGACCGCCCACACGCCTCAGCTCGTGGTGGCCGGACTGGCGATCGCGGGCGGCCTGCTCGGCCTCGCCGCGCACGGTTTCGCCCCGCTGAGCGACGGTCTCGCCCAGGGTCCGGCGCCGTGGGTGGCGCTGGCGACGGGCGGATTCCTCCTGGCGGGCAAGCAGATCCAGGTTTCGGAGCTGGGGACGCGGTTGCTCGGCCGCGCCGTTTCGGTCACCGAGGTGGCCCAGCTCAAACGCTGAGCAGTTTCGCGGGGGTGTCGTGCAGCACCGCCCGCAGGAACGGCTCACCCAGGCGATCGTCGGCGGCCCAGCCGGCGATCGCCTGCAGCTGTGTGGCGTACGAGTACGGGATGTTGGGGAAGTCGGTGCCGAGCACGACGCGGTCGGGGAATTCGGCCAGCAGGTCCGTCCAGTCCGGCGGGAGCGGGTTGCCGCGCGAGGTGAACTCCACCCCGACCATCGTGGTGTCGAGGTACACGCGCGGATATCTCCTGGCCAGCTCGAACGCGAAGTCGATCTCCGGCATGCCGGCGTGCGCGAGCACCAGTGTCAGACCGGGATGCCGGACCAGGATCTCCTCGAACAGCCGTAGCCCGGTGTAGGCGCCCTTCAACGGACCGTGTCCACAGTGGACGACCACCGGGACACCCGCGTCCGCCAGCGCGCCCCAGACGCCGTCCAGCAGCTCGTCACGCGGATCGTAGGCGCCGACCTGGACGTGCGCCTTGAAACAGCGGGCGCCCGCGCGCAACGCACCGTCCACAACGGACAGCGCGGACGGCTCCGGGTAGAAGGTGCCGGTCGGCACCGCCTCGGGGACGCGTTCCGCGAATTCCAACGCCCACGACGTCAGCCATTCGGCCATTCCCGGCTTGTGCGGATAGACCAGCGGCGCGAACCTGCGCACACCGAACGAGCGCAGGGTTTCGATCCGTGCTTCTTCCGGCGTGCGGTAGTGCACGGGCCAGGCCATGCCGTAGTGCTCTTCGGACTGGTCGAAGTAGGCCCACACCTTGTCCATGACCTGCTTCGGCAGGAAGTGCAGGTGCAGATCCACGAGCCCGTCGATGCCGAGCGCCGAGATCCAGCCGGGGATCTCGGCGTCCGAAGCGGGCCCGTGGATCAATCGTTGTACCGGCCCTTGAGCGCCCGGCCCATGGCCCGGCTGATGGTGCGCTGCGCGTCGCGCTTGGCGATGTCCTGCCGCTTGTCGTAGGACTTCTTGCCCTTCGCCAGCGCGATCTCGACCTTGACCTTGCCGTCCTTGAAGTACATCGACAGCGGGACGAGCGAAAGGCCGCTCTCCTTGGTCTTGCCGATGAGCTTCTCGATCTCCTGGCGGTGCAGCAGCAGTT
The DNA here is from genome assembly GCF_056435645.1 of Amycolatopsis sp. NPDC043889. NCBI lineage: Bacteria > Bacillati > Actinomycetota > Actinomycetes > Pseudonocardiales > Pseudonocardiaceae > Amycolatopsis > Amycolatopsis sp. NPDC043889. Next base: position 32,761 of record NZ_JBWKEC010000009.1, on the reverse strand, counting down.
TCCGGGTGCGCCGCGGCGTGTGGTTCGTCCACGTGCCCTGCACGTACTCCGGGATGTGCACGTTGCGGAGCCAGACCTCGCCGTCGTCCACCGTGGCGAACGCGTCGGCCAGTGATGCCCGTCCTTCACGCAGGCTCTTCACCTCGGTACCGACGAGCACGAGACCGGCTTCGTAGGTGTCGAGGATGGAGTAATCGTGGCGAGCCTTGCGGTTCGACACGATCACCTTGTGTCCACGTTCCTTGGGCATAGCGGCGACTCTACGTGAGTTTCTGTGTTCGGGCAGGTGGTTATCGGGCGGCTAGTGGCGCACGTACAGGCGCAGCGTCACGTAACCGGTGATCGCCGAAATGACGATCGAGACGGCGAGCAGGATCGGCGCCACCGGGAACAGCAACTCGAGCATGCCGACCGCGGGGAACACGTCTCCCGTGAGCACCAAGTCGAGCAACAGCACCTTGGTGAGCACGAGGAAGACGATGCCGATGATCGCACCGACCAGGCCGGCGACCACCGCCTCCAGGAGGAACGGCAGCTGCGTGTACCAGCGGGTCGCGCCGACCAGCCGCATGATGCCGACCTCGGTGCGCCGGGTGAACGCCGACACCTGGATCGTGTTGGCGATCAGCAGCAGCGCGGCGATGGCCATGATCAGCGCGGCGCCGAAGGCCAGGTTCCGCACACCGTTGAGCGCGTTGAACACGCGGTCCAGTGCCTTCTGCTGGTCGTCGACCTTGCTGACGCCCGGTTTGCCGGTGTACTCCTGGATGATCGCCTGGCTGCGCTCGGGGTTCTTCAGCTTGACGTGGAGCGACGCGGGCAGCGCCTCCGGCCCGGTCAGCGCGAGCAGTTCCGGCTGGCTCTCGAACATCTTCTTGAACCGCTCGTAGGACTGCTCGCGGTTCTCGAAGACGACCGACTCGACGCCTTCGTTGCCCTGAAGCTCCTGCCGCAGCGACTGGCAGGCGGACTGCGAGCAGTTCGGGTCACCCGCGCTGATGTCGTTGACCAGATAGACCGAAACCTCGACGTCGGCGAGGAAGTTGGCCTTCATCTTGTCGATCGTGCCGACGGCCAGCAGACCGAAGCCGAGCATGGCGAGGGAGACCGCGGTGGTGAGGATCATCGCGATGGTCATCGTGACGTTCCGGCGCAAGCCGGTGACTACCTCGCTGAAGACGAAACTGGCGCGCATCGGGGTTGATGTCCCTTGGAAGTCGTGGGTTACGGAGGAGGGCGGGGCCGGTCAGCGGCCGATGCCGTAGACGCCTCGGGCGTCGTCACGGATGACCTTGCCGAGCTGGAGCTCGACGACCCTTCGCCGCATCGAGTCCACGATCGAATGGTCGTGGGTGGCCATCAGCACCGTCGTGCCGGTGCGGTTGATCCGCTCCAGCAGCAACATGATGTCCTGGCTGGTGTCGGGGTCCAGGTTCCCGGTCGGCTCGTCGGCGAGCAGCACGAGCGGGCGGTTCACGAAGGCGCGGGCGATCGCGACGCGCTGCTGCTCACCACCGGAGAGTTCGTTGGGGAGACGGTCGGCCTTGCCGTCGAGGCCGACGAGTTCGAGCACCTCGGGCACGACCTTGCGGATCGTGGGCCGCGGCTTGCCGATGACTTCGAGCGCGAAGGCGACGTTCTCGGCGACGGTCTTGTTCGACAGCAGACGGAAGTCCTGGAAGACGCAGCCGATGGTCTGCCGCAGCCGCGGCACCCGGCGACGGGCGAGCTTGGCGACGTCGAAGTTGGAGACCATGACGCGACCCTTGCTCGGCACCTCTTCGCGCAGCAGGAGACGCAGGAAGGTCGACTTCCCGGATCCCGAGGGACCGATCAGGAAGACGAACTCGCCTTTGTCGATCTCGACCGACACCCTTTCGAGGGCGGGACGGGTCGAGGTCTTGTAGACCTTGGAAACCTCTTCGAGCCGGATCACGGTTCGGCATACTACCCATGCCCATCGTTAAGCCCGGGTAGCCCGGTCCCGGCGGCCAAGCGAGCAAGGGACCTTTGCTCTCACTCTCTTCCGGAAAGTGACAGCAAAGGTCCCTTGCTCTCTCACGCAGGGTTGTTACGCGGCTCCGGACTGCTTGCGCCAGCGGATGCCGGCCTCCAGGAAGCCGTCGATCTCGCCGTCGAGCACGGACGACGGGTTGCCGACCTCGAACTCGGTCCGCAGGTCCTTGACCATCTGGTACGGGTGCAGCACGTAGGAGCGCATCTGGTTGCCCCAGCTGGAGCCGCCGTCCTTGAGCGCGTCCATCTCGGCGCGCTCCTCCTCCTTCTTCCGCTGCAGCAGCCGCGCCTGGAGGACCTTCATCGCGGCCGCCTTGTTCTGCAGCTGCGACTTTTCGTTCTGGCACGAAACGACCACGCCGGTCGGGATGTGTGTGATCCGCACCGCCGAGTCCGTCGTGTTCACGCTCTGCCCACCGGGACCGGACGAGCGGTACACGTCGACGCGGATGTCCTTCTCGGGGATGTCGACGTGGTCGACCTCCTCGACCTCGGGCATCACCTCGACGTGCGCGAAGGAGGTCTGGCGGCGGCTCTGGTTGTCGAACGGCGAGATGCGCACCAGCCGGTGCGTGCCCTGCTCGACCGAGAGCGTGCCGTAGACGTAGGGCGCGGTCACCTTGAAGGTGGCGGACTTGATGCCCGCTTCCTCGGCGTAGGAGATGTCGTAGACGTCCGTCGGGTAGTTGTGGCGCTCGGCCCACCGCAGGTACATCCGGAGCAGCATCTCGGCCCAGTCTGCCGCGTCGACGCCGCCCGCTTCGGACCGGATGGTGACCACGGCGTTGCGCGGGTCGTATTCACCCGACAGCAGGGTGCGGACCTCGAGCCCGTCGATGTCCTTGGTGAGCGCCGTGAGCTCGGACTCGGACTCGGCCACGCTGGCGGAGTCGCCCTCGGCCTCGGCCAGTTCATAGAGGACGCCCAGGTCGTCGAGCCGCTGCCGCAGCTCGGAAATGCGTCGCAGCTCACTCTGCCGGTGGGACAACTGGCTGGTGACCTTCTGCGCCGCTTCGGGGTCGTCCCAGAGGTTCGGGCTGGATGCCTGTTCCTCCAGCTCGGCCACCTGGGCACGCAGCGCATCCAGGTCCATCACCGACTCGATCTGCGTCAGCTTGCCGGCCAGGTCCTTCAGTGCCGCATCGAACTCATCACTCACGTCGGCCAAGGTTACGGCAAAACCCACGACCGGTTGCGGGGAACCGGCCGTGGGCACCTGTCCGGGTCAGGACTGGGGGATGGAATCCAGCAGTTTCAGCGCGGCTTTCGCCTGCGCCTGCGCGAACTCGGCGACGGCCTTGGCGTACGGGCCGTCGGCGGCCTTGGTGGCGACCTTGGCCTCGTCGAGCTGCTGGGTGTAGCTCGCGCGGGCCGACTCGAGCAGGGCCGAGCGCTGCTTGACCGTCAGCGAACCGGCGTGCACGAGACGCAGGATCAGCGGGCTGCGGAGGTGGTCAGGACCGGCTTCGGAGGTCAGCCACGTCTTGAACGCCTTCTTGCCCGCCGCGGTGATGAGGTACTGCTGGCTCGACCGCGGGCCCTGCTTGCCGAGGCGGACGAGGCCCTCCTTCGACAAGGCGGGGAGCTCCCGGTACACCTGGCTGCGGGTCACGCTGAAGAAGGCGCCGAAACGCTCACCCGCCCCCGCGACCAGTTGCCCGCCCGTGGCGGGACCGTCGTGGAGAAGACCGAGCAGTGCGGCGGCTGTTGCATTCAATTCGGACACGTCCTCTACGGTCCCACTTTTCGGAACCTGTGTCCACTGTGGTCAACACATCTGTCCATTGTGGCTAGTGATATGCGCTCATTCGGCCCAACGCACTACGCCTGTCCACAATGGACCGAACACGCTACGCAACCGGCCTCCGCCACGGACAGCGGTACCCGCCCCACGGACCAACGACGGAAGTGATCGCCCCGGAGGGCGCGCTCGATACGAAACAGGAAAAAAGGAGGCGCGGGTCTGCGATTTCCGCAGACCCGCGCCTCTTCTTCATCTGTAGCGGGGACAGGATTTGAACCTGCGACCTCTGGGTTATGAGCCCAGCGAGCTACCGAGCTGCTCCACCCCGCGTCGTTGTGTCAATAGATTACATGGGGGCGAAACCGACTTTCAGGCGGGTACCCCTAACTTCCCGAAGCGCCTTTGACCAGCCGTTATGGCAAGACTTTGTCATCCAGCCAGCCGAAGACGCCGTTGAGCACCATGGTCAGCCCGTCGGCGAACCTGCCCTCGACGTCCTCATCGAACACCCAGGCCGTGGGCGTGGCGTCATAGCGCGGGTCCCGTTCGCCCGGAACCGGGTAAACGGCCTGCTCTTCGATGGTGAAACCGACTACGTAGCTGTAGACGGTGAACAACGCTCGTCCGGCCAGGTACGGTTCGAGCCCCGCGTCGACACGCCCTTGAAACGGATTGTCACCGAGAAGGCTGTCGTCGGTCATGAAAGTCCCTGCGAACACCTTCGCCCCGTCACGGTAAGCGAGCATCATCCGGCGCAAAGCCCGTGACGCCAGCTCGAGAGTCTCGCGCTCCCCTGTCCCTTCGGGAACGCGGCCCGGCATCGCGTCCGCGTACATCCGCGTCGCCATCTCGTCGAGCAGCTCCTGCTTGTTCTTCACATGCCAGTACAGCGCGGGCGCCTTGACGCCGAGTTCCTGCGCGATCAGGCGGAGCGTCAGCCCGTTGAGCCCGACGTCATTGAGCAGCCGAAGCCCGGCACGGACGATGTCCTGCCTGGTCAGACCCACTTTCATCCCTCATTCCAGCGGAAGCGCCTTGACAATTTAACGATGTTAAGGGCACGCTGACCACAGGTCAATTTAACGTCGTTAAGGAGTGGCATGAACAACCTGGGGACGGACGTGATCGTGGCCGGAGCGGGGCCGGCCGGGCTGATGCTGGCCCACGAACTCGCGCTCGCCGGCGTCGATGTCGTGGTCCTGGAACGGCATCACGTACGCACAGGACTGTCGAAGGCACTGAACCTGCAGCCGAGGACCGCGGAAATGCTGGAGCTGCGCGGACTTCTGAATGGCGCCGAGGAGCGTTCGTTCGCGACGGTGCAGGACGGGCATTTCGCGATGATCCCCATCGGCTACGACGGCTGGGGCACTCGATTCCCTTTCCAGCTGGGGATTCCGCAGGCACAGGTCGAGGCGTACCTGGAGGAACGGCTTGCCGCACAAGGAACGAAGGTGAGCAGGGGCGCCGAAGTAATCGATTTCGTGCAGGACAAGGACTTTGTCTCTGTTCGGTACCGAACAGACACTGGCGAGAACCGGCTGCACGCGAAGTTCCTCGTCGGCTGCGACGGCGCTCGAAGCGTTGTACGCAAAGGACTCGACGTGGACTTTCCCGGTGTGGACGGTGAAGGTTTCGGGGTGGTCGCGGACGTCCTGTTCGACAAAATCCCCGCCGGTGCGCAAAAACAGTGGCGAACGATGCGGAACGTCGGCGAGCCGACCGGTGCGACCACGTTCAAAGGCCTGATTCCGCTGGGAGAACCGGGCCTCTACCGCTTCGTGTACGGCGACAGGGCCTCGCGACCCAAGGACATCCGGTCCGCCATCTCCCACGACGAGGTCCGGCAGGCCTTGCTCGACTCGTACGGTGAGACGGCGACGGTGTCGGAAATCCGCTGGGCGTCACAGTTCTCCGACGCGGCACGGCAGGCGGAGCACTACCGCGTCGGGCGGGTACTGCTGGCGGGCGATGCCGCGCACATCCATTTCCCGGCAGGGGGCCAGGGGCTGAACCTGGGCGTGCAGGACGCCATGAACCTGGGCTGGAAGCTCGCCGCGACAGTACGCGGATGGGCCGGTGACGACCTGCTCGACACCTACGAGGCCGAGCGGCACCCTGTCGGCGCGCAAGTGCTGCACAACGTCGCCGCTCAGCTGGGGCTGACTCCGCGATCTCACGAGTCGCGCGCCCTTCGCGACCTTTTCGCCGACCTGACCTCGCTGCCCGAGGTGAGCCGGTATCTGTCGGGCATGGTTTCCGGCCTCGGGATCCGCTACACGACGCACGGGACGTCGCATCCCGCGCTCGGCTCGCGGCTCACCGACCAGGACGTCGCCACGGAGGCCGGCCCGCTGCGTCCCAGCACGCTCTTCCGCGACGGCGGCTTCGTGCTCCTGACGACCACTCAGGCCCACGTCGATGCCGCCCGGGCCCACGCCCAGTCGCCACGTCTGACCACCCAGCTGGTCACAGCGCTGCCGTGGCCGTCCGTGGAAGCCGTCCTGTACCGGCCCGATGGCTACGCCTGCTGGGTCGCCCCTACGCGGTAGCAAAGGTCCCTTGCTCTCCCCGCGGTACCTAGGGCACCCACTCGACCGACACCCGGGGGTCCAGGGGGCGGAGCCCTCCTGGCGGGGGTCCGGGGGTTCGACCCCCGGGACAAATGCGAAGGAGGCCCGGTCTGCGCAATCCGCAGACACGGGCCTCCAACCTCTGTAGCGGGGACAGGATTTGAACCTGCGACCTCTGGGTTATGAGCCCAGCGAGCTACCGAGCTGCTCCACCCCGCGTCGTGACACCTACCTTACGCCTGCGTTTCGAGCAGGCGCAAAGCAGGTGCCCTTTAGGTAAGCGACGTCACCCTCCAGGCTGACCGGAGGTCGGGGGCGCACCGGACGCCGGCGGGTTCGCCTTGGCCGACTCGTAGGCCTTGGAGGCCGCTTCGAGCGCGGCCAGGGCGGCACCCTGGTCTGCGTAGTTCCCGGATTGCTGGGCGGCGCGGAACTTGACCCAGGCGTCGTGCATGTCGCCGGAGGCCTTGTCCAGCGCCGGGTTACCGCCGGCGGGCGGCTGCGGCGTCGTCGTCCCCGGCGGCGGAGGAGTCGTGGGTCCAGGGGTGCCACCGGTCTGCGGCGGTGTGACCCCGGAACCCGTGCCCGCGCCGAAGACCTGGTCCAGGGCCTCGTTGAGCGTCGGCGCGAAACCGATCTTGGTGCCGTAGGAGACCAGGACACGGGCCAGCTGCGGATAGCTCAGCTGATTCCGTTGCCGGATGTAGACCGGTTCCACGTAGAGGAAGCCGTTGGCGACGGGCAGCGTGATCAGGTTTCCGTAGGTGACAGTGACGTTCGGGTTGTTGAACAGCGTCCGGTCCTGTGCGACCCGTGGGTCACTTTGGAATCTGTTCTGGACCTGGACGGGACCGTCCACCTGTGTCGATCCGCTGGCGCCTGTCGGCAGTCTCAGGACGCGCATCTTCCCGTAGTCCTCGGGATCCGAGGACACCGACATCCAGGCCGCGAGGTACTGCCGTTGGAGACCGGTCAGCGAACTGGTGAGCTGGAACCGAGACTTGGTGTCGCCCGGCGCGGTGGCCAGGACGTAGTAGCCGGGCTGGTTGGCGATCCCGGAGGCGGACGCGTTCACGCCGCCTTCCTGCGTCGGGTCCTGCGGAACGCTCCAGAAGGCCTGCTGAGCGTAGAACTCCGCGGGGTTGTTCACGTGGTACTTCGACAGGAGCTCCCGCTGCACCTTGAAGAGGTCTTCGGGGTAGCGGAAGTGCGACCGCAAGTCCGGCGAGATCTCACTGCTCGGCTTGACCAGGCCCGGGAAGACCTGCTTCCAGGCGTTGAGCACCGGCTCGTTGTCCTCGACCCCGTACAGGGTCACGGTGCCGTCGAACGCGTCGACGGTGGCCTTGACCGAGTTGCGGATGTAGTTGATCGAGGAGTTCGCCTGGCGGGTGGTGCCGCTGAGCGAGTCGTTGGTCGCCTGGCCGAGCTGGGTCTGCTGGGCGTACGGGAAGTTGTTCATCGTCGTGTAGCCGTCGACGATCCACTTGATCTTGCCGTCGACGACCGCCGGATACGGGTCACCGTCGAGGGTCAGCCACGGCGCGATCTTGGCGACCCGATCCCGCGGTTCGCGGTTGAACATGATCTTGGATCCGTCACCGATGGCATCGGAGAAGAGAATGTTGCGCTCTCCGTACTCGGCGGCGAAAACGAGGCGGTTGAACCAGTTGTCGATCGGCACGCCGCCGGAACCCTTGTAGATGTAGGCACGGTCGACGGCGGTGTCGTACTCGCCCGGCGCCTGCCCCGCCTTGCCGCCAACGATCGCGTACGCGGCATCGGTCGCGAGCTCGCCGTAGTAGATACGGGGCTCGTCCACCTTGATGCCCGGCTTGCTCGGGTCGGTCGCCCCGGCGCCCGCCGGGTTCTGGGTGTCGCTGGTGGTGGCGATCGGGTAACCACCGTCGGAGTTGGCGTCCTTCAGCGCACGGTCGATCGTGTTGGCCGGCGCCGCGACGAAACCGTTTCCGTGTGTGTAGACGAGGTGCTTGTTGATCCAGTTCGTCTGGTTGCCGGTCAGACCTTCGGTCTTGATCTCCTTGGCCGCGACGATGTAGTCCTGCGTGACCCCATTGAGGGTGTAACGGTCGATGTCCAGCTTGGACGGGAAGCCGTAGAAGTTCTCACGACCGACGCGCTGGGTGAACGTGTCGCTGAGGACGTTCGGGTCGAGGAGCCGGATGTTCGGGACGGTCCCCTTGTCCGCCTTGATCTCCGCGGAGGTCGCCTCGGACTTGCCGGTGTAGTCCTTGTACTCGACGTTGGTCAGCCCGAACGCCTGGCGGGTCGCGTCCATGTTGCGCTGGATCGACGCGGCCTCCTTCTCGTTCGCGTTGGGACGCACCGAGAACTGGTCGAGCACGGCGGGCCACGCGACGCCGACGAGCACGTTCGACAGGATCAGCAGCACCAGCGCGATCGCGGGCAGCTGCAGGTTGCGCAGGAACGCGCCGGCGAAGAACGCGACGGCACAGATCACCGAGATGCACAGAAGGATCAGCTTCGCGGGCAGAACCGCGTTCAGGTCGGTGTAGGTCGCGCCGATGAAGAGCGGCGCCCCCCTGTCGGAGAGCAGCAGGTTGTAGCGATCGAAGAAGTATTCGACCGCCTTCAGCAGCACGAAGATGCCGATGGTGATGGCGAGCTGGGCACGGGTCGGGCCGGCGAGCTGGCCGCCCTTACCCGCGAGCCGGATGCCGCCGAAGATGTAGTGCGAGATCAGCGCCCCGAAGAACGCGATGACGACCGAGATGAACAGCCAGCCCAGGAGCCAGTTGTAGAACGGCAGGTCGAAGGCGTAGAAGCCGACGTCATTGCCGAATTCGGGATCGGTCTGACCGAATGGCGTGCCGTTCAGGAACAGCTGCACGACCTGCCAGTCGCTCTGCGCGGACGCGCCGGCGATGAGCCCGGTGAGCACCGGGATGCCGATGCCGAACAGGCGGATCCGGCCGACGATCGCCGATCGATAGCGCGCGAGCGGATCGTCGTTGCCGGAAATCGGCACGAAGACGGGCCTCGACCGGTACGCGATCATCAAACTGATCGCCAGCGAGCCTCCCACCAGGAGCCCTACGGCGAAGAACAAGACCACACGGGTGATCAACACTGTGCTGAACACCGTGCGGGCACCAACCTCGCCGAACCACAACCAGTCGACGTAGGTGTCCAGCAGTCTCGCGCCCAGCAGCAGCGCCAGAATGACGACGGCGGCAATGATGAGCAGGATCCGGCTGCGCCGGGACAGCTTCGGCAGGCTCACGGGGGGCCGAGTGGCCACTGCACACGCTCCTGGTTTGGTGAACTTTTCGCGGGGACGCGCGTACCGCGTGCGGCCCCTGATGCTCTAACTCTACGGATGCCGTCGGAAGTTCCCGGAACCCGCCCAAACCGGACTCGGAAGGCCACCGTCCCGGTCGCCTGGAACGATGTGCCAATGGCACCGAGTGAGCAGCAGGGCGTGGCCGGCCTGGCCCGCGAAGTCGAGGAGTTCGTCGCTTCGGGAGGATGGGACCAGCCCCCGCAGTTGTTCGCGCTGGTCCCGACCGCGGCGCTGCTGGACGAACAACCCGAACTGGCCGGGCAGCTCGACCCGTCGGCCCCGCTGACGCCCGTCGCGCAGGAGGCTCTGCCCGACGGTGACCTGGGTGAAGCGCTGGCGCAGATCGCGTGGCCCGATCTGGTGCTGGGCTGCGCGCTCGCGCAGGAGATCATCGTGCTGCCGCCGGACGCCGAAGCCGAGCTTCCCGTCGTGCCCGAGACCGATGCCGAACGCCTGCGTCAAGCGGCCGCCGACCACCCCCGCCGGACCGAAGCCCGCCTCGTCGCGGCTGTGCTGCGGGATGGTGCCGGAGCGTGCGTCATGCGGCTTCGCGGTGCCGGGCAGCCCTTCGAACCCGGTGACGTCCCTGTCGACGAGATCATCGAAAACCCGGAGCTGGCGCCCAACCTGCTCGAAGCACTGAAAGCCACCCTGCTGCCCTGACCTGAGAAAAGAGAGCAAGGGACCTTTGCTACCACCTGCCGCGGGTCGCGGCCGATAGCGAAGGTCCCTTGCCCTCTTCAGGCAGAACCGCGAGGTGGTAGCAAAGGTCCCTTGCTCCCCCGGCGGTCAGCAGGAGGCGGTCGGCCTACCCGCCTTGAGGTTCTCGAGCTGCGCGATCGCCTCGTCCAGCGTGGACACCTTGATCAGGTTCAGGCCCTCGGGCGCGGCGGTCTTCGCCTCGGCGCAGTTGTGCGCGGGCACGAGGAAATCGGTGGCGCCGGCCTCGCGAGCGCCGACCACCTTGAACGAGATGCCGCCGATCGCGCCGACGACGCCCTTCTCGGAGATCTCGCCCGTCCCGGCGATATGCCTGCCACCGGCGAGGTCGCCGGGCTCCATCTTGTCGACGATCGCGAGCGCGAACATCAGGCCCGCCGACGGGCCGCCGACATCCTGCAGCGAGATCTTCACGTCGAAGGGAACGTCGGCACGGTCCACCGCGGTCAGGCCCATGAAGCCTTCCGGCCCATCGGGCCGCTGCGCGAGCGTGAGCGGCACGGTGCGTTCGGCCTGGCCGTCGGATTTGAAGGTGATCTGGACGGTCTGCCCGGGCTTCGTCCCATTCAGGGCGGCCCGCACCTCGGTCGCCTCCGTGACCGTCTTCCCGTTGACCACCAGAAGCCGGTCGCCGGGGGCGAGCACCTTGTCCGCGGGACTGCCGGAGACGATCGTCTTCGCGAGCACCTTCACCGGGAACTTGCGGCGCAGCGCGGCGACCTGGGCAGCGGTCTGCGAGTCCTGCAGCTGCTGGATGTTCTCCTGCCGGACCTGCTCGTTGGTTTCGCCCGGCTTGAAATATTCCTCGCGCGGCGCCAGCGCGTACCGGCCGCTGGCCCAGAGCCCGAGCGCGTTGAACAGCGTGATGCCGCCATCACGCAGGGAGACCGTCGTCATCCGCAGCTCACCGGAAGTCTGGAAGACCTCGTGCCCGTTGACCTGGATCACGGACTGGCCGGCCGCGTCCTTGCCGAGGGTGTCGTAGGTCGGCCCGGGGCTGATCGCCACATACGGCACCGGGATGAAGAACCCGACCAGCGCGAAGGCGACGAACAGCGCACCGCTGACCAGCAGCGTCCAGCCGCGCCGGGTCAGCCGCCGTTCGGAGCGGTCCTGGTCACCCGCGGAGCCCGCACGGCTCCGCGCTCCTGTGGTCTCCTCCGAGGGCTCTGTCACGCGTGACAGCGTACGGTGACGGTGTTCGCTTCTCGGTGAAGGCCACGCTCATCACTCCACTTGACGAGCTGTGAATCCCGGGACCCGCGTACGGTGGTGCCATGAGCAAACCCCCGTTCGGCTTCGGACCGCCCGATCCCGACAAACGAGGCGAGAACGAGCCGTCGGATTCCGGCGGCCAGCCCTCCGGCGCCGAGGCCTTCAATCAGCTCGGTCAGATGCTCAGCCAGCTGGGCCAGATGCTCAGCCAGGCCGGCAGCTCGACCGGGCCGGTCAACTATGACCTGGCGAAACAGATCGCGTTGCAGAACCTCAGCAGCAGCGGAAGCGCCGACGTCCAACTCGGCTTTTCGTCATCCAGCGGTGGCGACTCGAGTACGGCCGTCCGCGACGCCGCCCACCTGGCGGAGCTGTGGCTCGACGCCGCGACGATCCTGCCCGCCGGAGCCACGACCACCGTCGCTTGGTCCGCGCGTACCTGGGTCGAGAAGACCCTGCCCACGTGGCAGCGCCTCTGCGACCCCGTCGCCCAGCAGGTCTCGGGCGCGTGGGTCCAGGCCCTGCCCGAGGAGGCCAAGCAGGCCGCCGGTCCACTCCTCTCGATGATGGGGCAGATGGGTGGAATGGCCTTCGGCTCCCAGCTCGGCAACGCTCTGGCTCAGTTGGCTTCCGAAGTGCTCACCTCCACCGAGGTCGGTCTCCCGCTCGGCCCCGCGGCCACCTCCGCGCTGCTGCCGGCGAACATCGAGAAGTTCACCGAGGGCCTGGAGCTGCCGACCAGTGAGGTGCTGGTCTTCATCGCCGCACGCGAGGCCGCCCACCAGCGGCTGTTCGCCCACGTCCCTTGGCTGCGGCAGCGACTTCTGGCCACCGTCGAGGAGTTCGCGAGCGGTATCTCCGTCGACACGTCGGCGCTGGAGCAGCTCGCCGGCCAGATCGACCCGTCGAACCCGGCCAGCATCGAAGAGGCCATGTCCTCCGGCCTGCTCGAGCCGCAGACCTCGCCCGAGCAGAAGGCGGCGCTGAACCGCCTGGAAACCCTGCTCGCGCTGGTCGAAGGCTGGGTCGACGTCGTGGTCGCCGAGGCCATCGGCGACCGGCTTCCGGGCGCGGACGCGCTCCGGGAGACGCTGCGCCGCCGCCGGGCCACGGGTGGCCCGGCCGAGCAGACCTTCGCCACCTTGGTCGGGCTTGAGCTCCGGCCAAGGCGGATGCGGGCGGCCTCCTCGCTGTGGAAGCTCGTCGGCGACCAGCACGGCATCGAGAAGCGGGACGGCCTCTGGTCCCACCCCGACCTGATGCCGACCGCCGACGACCTCGACGAGCCGCTCGACTTCTCCGAACGCCTCGGCGATGGCGAGTCGACGCTCGAAGGCATCGACCCGATCGCCGAGATCGAACGGACCGAGCGCGAGAAGAACAAGCCCAAGGGCGACGAAGAAGAGAACTGAGGCACGTCAGTCCTCCGCCGCGATGCCCCATCCGGCGGCGGAGGACAGGCCCTCCAGGTAGCCGATGGCGCGTTCGGTCTTGGGATAACGGCGAACGAGCTCCCAGAACGCCGCGTTGTGCCCTGGTTCCTTCAAGTGCGCGAGTTCGTGCACGAGGACGTAGTCCAGCACCCATCCCGGCACCCGGCGCAGACGATCACTGACCCTGATCGTCGCGTCGACCGGTGTGCAGGACGCCCACCTCGTCCTCATCGGCGGGACCCAGCGAACGCTCGCGGGTATCGCCTTCCCGTCCAGATATTTCACCGAGAGCACGGCGCAGCGTGCCAGCAGCGCCTCGTCCGACGCCTTCGGCGGCGCGGCCTGCCGCGGGCCTTTGCGCAGCAGCTTGCGCTGCATCTCGGCAACCCAGTGCTTCTCCTCCGCCCGGGTCATCCGGGCAGGGATCAGCACGACGAGGGTGTCCTCGTCCCAGTACGCGGTGACGGTCCGGTGGCGGCGTTGGCTACGCCGTACCTCGACCTTGTGTTCGGGAGTGTCCGACGGATTCGTCGTGTCCCGGCCCCTCAATGAGGGCGTCCGTGCTTCGACCACTCGACCACGGTAAGGCCAGTCACCGACAACTCCGAGAGCCGAAAGGTCACAGCCTCCAGTTGTCCACAACGGGGTCAACCTGTGGATAACTCGCGTTCTTCCGAGCGGACGGACCGCGAATGGGTGCGATCCTGCGATCATGAACCTTCGCGAACCGGACCTGCGATCGATCATCCTGCCCGCCTTCCCCACCCTGCTTCCGGGGCTGGATGTGCTGGACCGGGGAAACGGCGAGATCCAGATCGGTCTCGACCCCGCACACGCCGTGGTGATCGCCGGCGTCGCCACCGAGGTGGCCGAAGCCCTCCGCGGGCTGGACGGGAAACAGGCCGCGGACGACATCGTGCTCGCGCAGAGCGAACACGACGAACAGCTGCGGGACCTGATGACGGACCTCACGGCCCGAGGTCTCGTGACCGAGGCGGGCCAGTCCGAACGGCATCCGAGACCGAGACCGGAGACCGGGCTCTGGTCGCTTCGCGCTCGCCACCATCAGGCGGCCATGACGGCCCGCCGCAAGCGCACCGCGGTGGCGATCCACGGCGACGGCAGGCTCGCGGTGGCCATCGCCGTCCTGCTCGCCAACGGCGGAGTCGGGCATATCGACGTCCGAGCTTCGGGCAAGGTTCTCGAAGGTGACCTGGGCTCGGGCTACACCGAAGCCGAAATCGGGATGCCACGCCGGGACGCGATGGCTCAGGTCGTGCACCGCACCAGGGCGAGCACCGTGACAACGCGGCTCTACTCGGACCGACGGCCGGAACTCGTCCTGCTCACCGACGCCGTGGTACCTGCCCCCGAAGTGGTCGACGAACTCGTCCGCGACGGGGTCAACCACCTACCGGTGCGCGTCCGGGACGGGGTCGGCATCGTGGGACCTTTGGTGGTGCCCGGCCGCAGCAGCTGCCTGCGCTGCGCCGACCTGCACCGGGCCGGCCGCGACGATTCCTGGCCGAGGGTGGCGAGCCAGCTCGTCGGCCGTGTGCAGCGAGCGGATCTCGGCTCCGTTCAGGCCTGCGCCGCGCTCGCCGCCGCACAGGCGCTCAGGCTTCTGTCCCCGAGCGATCAGGCGCCGCCCGCTTGGAACGCCACGCTGGAGATCGACTTCTTCGACGGCAAGATCCGGCATCGCGACTGGCCGCCGCACACCGCGTGCGGATGCGGCGCTCGTTGATACGGCAAGCGACGTAGCCCACACGCACTCCCTCAACAGGCTGCGCGGGTGCAGTGAATCAAGGCAGAATCGCGAAGGTGACCGACTCCCGCAACGCCGAGGACCGTGAAGCCGCCATCCCCCGCAACGGGGCCGCGCGAACGGCGAAGCTGGCCAGTATCCCGCTCGGCATAGCGGGGCGGGCGGTAGGCGGCTGGGGCAGGCGGCTGACCGGGCAAAGCGCCGAAGAGGTCAACGCGACTCTGTCCGCCAAGGCGGCGGAGCAGCTCTTCGAGGTCCTCGGCACGCTCAAGGGCGGCGCGATGAAGTTCGGCCAGGCGCTGAGCGTCTTCGAGGCCGCGGTGCCGGACGAGATGGCGAAGCCCTATCGCGAGGCCCTCACGAAGCTTCAGGCCGCCGCACCGCCCATGCCCAACCGGCAGACCCATCGGGTCCTCGCCGAGCAGCTGGGACGCACCTGGCAGCAGCGGTTCGCGGCCTTCGACGACGAGCCTGCCGCTTCCGCGAGCATCGGCCAGGTCCACCGCGCGACCTGGCACGACGGCCGCGAAGTCGCCGTCAAAGTGCAATATCCCGGAGCTGACGACGCCTTGCGGAGCGACCTCCGGCAGCTCCAGCGTTTCAGCAGGTTGTTCCAGGCGTTCGTGCCGGGGACCGAAGTGAAGCCGCTCCTGGCGGAACTCGCCGAGCGGATGAACGAAGAGCTCGACTACCAGGCCGAAGCACAGAACCAGCGTGCTTTCGTCAAAGCGTTCGAAGGCGTCCCCGGGTTCCTGATCCCCCGCGTGGTCGCCAGTGCGCCGAAGGTCGTCGTCACCGAGTGGGCCACCGGCACCCCGCTGTCGAAGATCATCGCCGGCGGCGACAAGGAGACACGAGACCGCGCCGGCCGCCTGCTCACCGAGTTCCACTATTCGTCGCCGGAACGGGCCCGGCTCCTGCATTCGGACCCGCATCCCGGCAACTTCATGCTGACCGCCGACGGCAGGCTGTGCGTCATCGACTTCGGCGGGGTGTCCCGACTACCCGAAGGGATCCCGCAGCACCTCGGCGAGATGACCAGGCTGGCGCTCGACGGTGAGTCCGCGAAGCTCATGCAGCTACTCAGGGAATCCGGCTTCATCCGGGGCGACGCGGATCTCCGGGCCGACGATGTGCTCGCCTACCTGGCGCCGTTCACCGAGCCGCTGGCGGGCGACACGTTCCACTTCACCCGCCGTTGGATGCAGCGGCAGGCGGGCAGGGTCGGCGACACCCGCGGCCGGGATTTCCGGATCGGCCGCTCCCTCAACCTGCCGCCCGAGTACCTGATGATCCACCGGGTGACCGCCGGATCGACCGGCATCCTCTGTCAGCTCGACGCCGAGATCCCCGCCCGCGCGATCGTCGAACGGTGGCAGCCGGGCTTCGCGGCCTGAGAAGTTATCCACAGGGAACTTTGCGACTGAGCCGAAAACGGGGTTGCTCGGGCGAGTTGTCCACAAGTTCGCGGAAGTGGTTCCACCCGGTCGGCCCAGCGGCCATCCTCGATTCATGACCACTACACGAAGCGCCCGACTCATGGCGCTCAGTAACACCAGCGAATCCGGCATCGTCACCAGCCGCGAGCTGCGTAAGGCGGGCGTCACCGCGCGCTACGCCGCGAAGCTCTGCGGCCCGGGCGGCCCGTGGCGAAGGCTGATGCCGGGCGTGATCCTGTTGCGCGACTCCGCGCCCACCCGGCTTCAGCTGCTGCAAGCCGCTGTCGCGCGGTTCGGGCCGGAGGTTGTGGTGACAGGTGCCGACGCGCTACGCGCACGAGGTGTCGGCTGCCCGCTGACACGGGAGGTCCATCTCCTTGTCCCCGACTATCGGCGCATGCCAGCGGAGCCCGGCATGCTGCCGCGAAGAACCACCCGGATGCCGCCGCCGACCATGATCGACGGCGTCCCGTTCGCCCCACCTGCCCGGGCGGCGCTCGATCTCGCCCGGCTGGAGCTCGATCCCACGCGAATCGACGAGCTGATCTCGCTGCCGCTGTATTGGGGGCTGTGCACGCTCGACGAACTCAGCGAGGAGCTCGATTCCGGTAACCGGCGAGGCTCGGCCGCGGTCCGCGCTGCTCTGCGACGCGTCGATCCCGAAGAGACGTACGCGCACGGGCTGGCGAAGAAGGTCCTCAGCGGCTGCCCGCTGCCCTCGCCTTCGTGGAACACGACACTCTGCGACAGGCGGGGACGCCCTATCGGCACCGCCGACGCCTGGTGGGACGACATCGGCATGGCGTGGCAATTCCGGACCCCGAAACAAGACGCCGCGAATTTCCACCCTCTGGCGCTGACCGCGACCGGGACCGTATTGGTCCGCTGCACGATCGACCAGCTGAAGAAGGTTCCGCTGGAAGTCGCGTCGGAGCTCGTCAGGGCGTTCGCCGAAGCGACGCGGACGCCGAGGCCGAAGGTCCGTACGATCGGCCGGATCGACGCCGCCTAAGGCTCACCAATACTCGTCCGGCAGCTTTCCTTCGATGTCGCGGGTGTGACGGCGAGCGCAGGCGGGGCACATCCAACGCACGACGTTCTTCTCGCGGGTGGAAACCCAGGCGAGTGTCTGTGCGGGCTCCTCGTCGCCACCGCGGATCCGGCCGCACAACGAGCAAGTGGACTGTTCGCTCACGATCGCCGTCCACAATGGATGGTCTTCGCCCCCTGAAGGAACAGGTCCGGGCGAGCGCCCAGGAAGGCCGGGTTCTCCGGATCCACCAGCGCGGCCGCGGTCTCGTGGTCGTCATCGCCGAGGCGATCGCCCGCGACCTCGTTCAGCCAGGTCACCCGCTCGATGACGAACTCGCGCAGCAATTCCGGGCCGGGCGCCGGGTGGTGAATGAGCACCCCGAAGGAATCGACGTCGACGAGTCCGGCTCGCTGCAGCGCGATGTTCCAGCCGTAGGGCATGGAAACGGAGCCGGGAATTCCTGCCCGCATCTCGGCGAACCACTCGCCGCGTGCGGCTAGGAGCCTCTCCTCGAGCCCCGGGCGGCCGATGCCGAGATCCCAGGGGAGGCAGTTGAAGTCCAGGCCGCCCTCGGAGATGGCGACCAGCCCGCCGGGTCGGGCGAGCCGGGCGAGGGTGTCGATGGCCGCCTGCTGGTCGGGCAGGTGGTGGACCACTCGGGAAGCCCAGACGAGATCGGCGGCAGGGAGCTTGGCGGGCAATCCTTCGTCGGCCACGTCGGCGTGGATCGTCTCGACGACGGCCCTCTCCCCCGCAGCCGCGCTGACGACTCGGTGCGCTTCGGCGAGCAGATGCTCGGTCGCATCGACCAGCACGATCTTGGCGCCGGCAGCGGCGAGCTCCTCGGCGAAAAGCACGCTCATCCCGCCCGCGCCGCAGCCGACATCGAGGATGGTCGGCCCGTCCGGCATGCCCTCCAGCAGCCGTCGAGCCGCCGCTCGCATCGGCTCGGCATCGAGTGCCTCCGCCATGCGAAGCGAGCGAAGCCGATCAGACCAGTCGATGTCGTCATGTGTGTGTACGGCCATTCCCCCAGTGAACACCACGCCGAGCCGCACCACGTCCCAAAAGGGAGCGGGGGACCTTTGCTATCGCGCCGCGATAGCAAAGGTCCCCCGCTCCCCCTGAGTGGTCAGGCCTGAAAGCGCTCAGCTCGCCGGGTCGCCCAGCGGGCGACCTTGGTCCACCTGCGCGCGGCGCGTGGGCCGCTCCGAGCCCGCTGCGCGCGGACTCCCTCCTCGAGGTCTCGTATTCGGGCCCTGGACAGTTCTTCATAAAGCAACATTTCGCTGGTCTCCTCGACCTTGATCTCGTTCAATTCGGTCGGCGCGTGAGTTCCCGTCCGCGCCTCGTAATCCCTGGTGGTGATGAGTTCGACGGTCATGCCGCTGCGCTCCGCTCGACCTTGCGCGCGACGGGGCGAGCCTCGGCGGCGGGCTCGACGACCGCGTTCTTCCGGGGGCGGCCACGGGGCCGCTTCCGCGCGACGACAACGCCGCGCTCGAAGATTTCGCCACCCCAGACACCCCACGGCTCACGCCGCGAAAGGGCGCCCGCGAGGCAGGCGGAACGGACCGGGCAGTCCACGCAGAACGCCTTCGCCCGCTCGAGCTCTGCCGGCGATTCGGCGAACCACAGGTCCGCGTCGCCCGAACGGCAGGGAAGCATCGACTCGGGCGAGTCGATGGCGTCGAGCAGGTCGACGACGCCGGCGTCGGCGAAGGGCAGGGCCTCCCCCGGCGCGAAAGCTATGGCCGATGACATAAGTGCACTCCTCTGTGCCGTAACGGATTTCGTACTCACGGTGGAACTGGACAACGCTGAACCCCAATTAGGTTGTGCAGCCAACTTGTCTGTGCAGCAAAAAACACGAAGGCCGCGGATCCGGTAACCGGTTCCGCGGCCTTCGTGAGCCTCTGGTCCTGACTAGGTCAGGAACTTCGCTCCCGTTCGGACAACGGAACACGGAACTGCTTGATGACCGGCAGATCGACGCCACCGTTCACGTACGCCCCACCGAGGGCGGCAGCGTGCGTGAAGGTTTTGTCAGCGGCGATCCAGCTCAGGTCGAAACGCTGGGTGCCACGGGCGGCGAGGATGCTCGCGGGCACAAAGGTGCCCTGGCGCTGAGCCTGCGGGACTTCCGCGACGCGGGACAGACGGGCGCCAGGGTTCGCGAGCATCATGTTGATCGTCATTTCACCGGCACCACCTTTCTCTGTCGCGCGCGAACCGACCTGCGGTCTACGCTGTGTTGTAGATTTTCTTCCCCAGACCGGGCGCTTCCCGCCCGGTACCTGCAGGTTATTGCCCCCGGCCACACCAGGGCAACTTATTTTCCAGAAAATCCGTCGAAGTTGCGAAGATCGGCTCTGAGCAGCAGGTTCGCCGCGTGGATCAAGCCTGGAACGCGGTCAAGTCTCCACCGAGGCCCGCACGACGTCGAGAACCTCCGCACCGAAGCGCTCGAGCTTCGTCGCACCGATCCCGGAGATGGCACACAACGCCGTGTCATCGGTAGGCCGCTGCTCGGCGATGGCGACGAGCGTCGCGTCCGTGAAAACGACGAAGGCCGGCACCTTGAGCTCCCGCGAGCGCTCCCCTCGCCAGGACTTCAGCTTCTCGAGCAGCTGCTCGTCCACGTTGGACGGGCAACGGGAGCACCGGCCGAGCTTGATGTCGAGTGTCTCCAGCAGCGGCCCGCCGCACACGCGGCACCGGGCCTTGCTACCGGACTGCTTCGGCTGCTGCGATCGGGCGACCCGCGCCGCCGGGTGGTCTTCGGGGATGAGGCCGTAGAGGAATCTGCTGCGTCGCCGATTACGGCGATTTCCCGGCGTCCTGGCCAAGGCCCACGACAACGAAAGATGCTCTCGGGCTCTTGTGACGCCGACATAGAAGAGGCGGCGCTCTTCCTCGATGGCCGCGTCGTCGCCGTCGGCGTGGAGAATCGGCATGGTTCCCTCGGCGAGCCCCACGAGGAACACGGCGTCCCATTCGAGACCTTTCGCCGCGTGAAGCGAGGCCAGGGTGATGCCCTCCACCGTCGGCGGATGCTGCGCTGTCGCCCGCTGTTCGAGCTCCGCCACGAAGCGAGGGAGATCCGCATCTTCGACGGTGGAAGCCAGCTCCTCGGCCAACTCGACGATCGAAAGAAGCGCGTCCCACCGCTCTTTCGCCGCGCCTCCGGCAGGAGGCTGGTCGGTGAGCCCCACCTTCGCGAGAACCGAGCGCACGTGGGTCACCAGCTCGCCGGTGTAGGTGTCGGTCGACGCCATCCGCAGCGCGGACATGGCCTGCCGGACCTCGGCCCTGGCGAAGAACCGCTCGCCGCCGCGGACCAGGTACGGGATGCCCATCTCCGCCAGAGCCTGCTCGTAGGCTTCTGATTGGGCGTTGACGCGGTAAAGCACCGCGATCTCGCTGGCCGCCACTCCGCTGTCGAGCAGATCACGGATCCTGCGCGCGACAGCCGCGGCCTCAGCGGTCTCGTCGTCGTATTCGGCGAACCGCGGGACCGGCCCGGAAGGGCGCTGGCCGATCAGCTTCAACCTCGACCCCGCAGGGCGGCCGCGCGCGGCACCGATCACTTGATTGGCGAGAGCCACGACCTCCGGAGTCGACCGGTAGTCCCGCTCGAGCCTCACGACTGTCGCCTCGGGGAACCTCCGCGTGAACTCCAGGAGCGGCCGGGGAGAAGCACCACCGAACGAATAGATGGTCTGGTTGGCGTCGCCGACGACGGTCAAGTCGTCACGGCCGCCGAGCCAGGCGTCGAGCAGCCGCTGCTGCAGCGGGGTGACGTCCTGATACTCGTCGACGACGAAGCAGCGATAGCGCTCGCGGAACTCCTGGGCTACCACCGTGTGCTCCTCGAGGACGGCCGTGGTGTGCAGGAGCAGGTCGTCGAAGTCGAGCACCTGGGCGGCGTTCTTGACCTTCTCGTAGTTGCGGTAGACCTCCGCGACCTGCGATGCGGGCGCCGGTGTGTCCCGCTGCGTCCGTGCGGCTACCGCCGGATAGTCGTCCGGCGATACCAAAGAGGCCTTGCTCCACTCGATCTCACTGGCGAGGTCACGCAGTAGTTCCGTCTCGGTGCCGAGGCCAGCCTTGTTGGCGGCTTGGCTGATGTAGCGGAACTTGTTCTCGAGCAGCTCCCAGGGCCGGTCCCCGACAACCTGAGGCCAGAAATACCGCAACTGGCGACGGGCGGCGGCGTGGAACGTGAGCGCCTGGGCGGCGTCCACACCCAGCCCCCGAAGACGCGTGCGCATCTCACCTGCGGCGCGGGTCGTGAAGGTGACAGCGAGGACCTGACCAGCGGCGACGTGGCCGGAACGGACCAGGTGGGCGATGCGGTGTGTGATCGTCCGGGTCTTGCCGGTCCCTGCCCCCGCGAGGACACAGACCGGCCCCCTCGGCGCGCAGGCGGCGGCGCGTTGCTCGGGATCGAGCCCATCGAGCAGGCCTGGACGACTCTTCGGGGACGATGCGCTAACCACGCCCCGATCCTCGCAGAGGGCCCGACGGGATCGGCGCAGGGCACGCGGCCGTATCCTGGTCACATGGCGGGAAAGCAGGACAAGGAAGCAGCGAAGCTGGCCAAGAAGGAGAAGCGTGCCGCGAGCAAGGCTCGCCGCGGGCAGATCTTCGAGGCCTTCAAGATGCAGCGTAAGGAAGACAAGGCGCTCATCCCCTGGATGGTCGGATCGCTCCTGGTCATCACCGGTGTCGTGTTCGGCATCGGGTTCATCTTCGACGTCCACTGGGTCGTGCTGCCGCTGGGCATCCTGCTCGGCGCGCTCGCCGCTGTGATCATTTTCGGCAGGCGGGTCCAAAAGACCGTGTACTCGAAGGCCGACGGGCAGCCGGGCGCCGCGGCGTGGGCGCTCGAGAACATGCGCGGCCGCTGGAAGGTGACGCCGACCGTGGCGGCCACCACCCAGCTCGACGCCGTGCACCGAGTTCTCGGTGGGCCGGGTGTCGTGCTCGTCGCCGAGGGTGCGCCGCACCGCGTGAAGTCCCTGCTCGCGCAGGAGAAGAAGCGTGTGTCCCGCCTGATCGGCGAGACACCGATCTACAACGTGATCATCGGCAACGAAGACCAGCAGGTGCCGCTGAAGAAGCTGCAGAGCCACCTGATGAAGCTGCCGCGCAACCTCAAGCCCGCCCAGGTCGACGCGCTGGAAGCGAAGCTGGCCGCACTTGGCAGCCGCGGTGCCGCCATGCCCAAGGGCCCGATGCCCGCCGGCGCGAAGATGCGCAACGTCCAGCGCACCATCCGTCGCCGCTGACGAAACGAGGATCAGGGGTCCTTTGCTACCGCCGCGTGCGGTAGCAAAGGACCCCTGATTCGTTTCCGGGCAAAAACTGTCGGTGGGTGGTCGCATGATCACTGTGTGGACGGAACCTCGAGCGCCCGGCAGAGGGCGCTGGCAGCGATGTTCCCGGACGGCGTGGCCGCCCGGGCGAAACTTGTCGCCCTCGGGCACTCCCATTCCTCGATCTCGCGCCGTTGCCGCGAAGGCGGCCCGTGGCGCCGTCCGATACCCGGCGTCATCCTTCTGACCAGTGCCACGCCGACCAAGCACCAGCTCTTGAGGGTCGCACTGACTCACGCGGGCCCGGAGGCGATGCTCACCGGAGTGCAGGCCGCCAGATTGTACGGGGTCCGAAGACTCCCGCCAGAAAGACGGGCGCACACCCTGATCCCCCACCGGAGCAAGGTCGCCACCTGGGGATTCGCCGTCGTAGAACGAACGATCCACCTGCCGGAACCAGTGGAGATCGACGGACTGCCTGTCGCTCCTCTAGCCCGGGCTCTCATCGACGCCGCTCGACGTATGGACGAGCTCAGGTCGGTGCGGGCGATGATCCACGACGCGGTCCACCGCGGCCTCTGCACTTCAGAGGAACTTCGAGACGAGCTGGCTCAGGCCAGCACGATCGGCTCGTCGCTCCCTCGAATAGTCGTCAACGCCCTCCAGGACGGTGTCGACTCCGCCGTCGAGCAGTGGCTGGAGTCTGTGGTCGAGCGCAGCGACCTGCCCAAACCCATGCGGAAGGCAGAGCTACGGACTCCGGACGGAGTGGTTGTCGGGATCGCCGATGCCTGGTGGCCGCAGGTCGGCGTCGCGCTGCAAGTCCGCTACGACGAAGTCTCTCTCGAACCGGACAAGAGGTCCGAGATGCCGGCCCTGGTCGCTCCAGGCCTCATCGTCGTCCAGGCGAGCCCGGCACAGCTACGTGACGAGCCGCTGGTGGTGATCCAAGACCTGCGAGCAGCCCATCGCCGCGCCCGACAACGACCGCCTCCAGATCTCGGGAGCGTGCCTGCGGCACCGGCCGCCTGACCGCTGCCGCTTCCTCCGGCGAGAGCAAAGGTCCCTTGCTCTCCACCTGTGGTCATCGCATGCGGATTACGACGGTTCCGGTCAGCCGGTCGAGCCAGCTTCGCCCGTCGATGTTGCGGATTGCGGCTGGAATGATCACAAAGGTCAGCGCCCCTCGCACTGCTGCACGCCACACACCGACCATTTGCGCGCCGTCGAGCCTGGCGACGCGGATTCCGACCACTGCCATACCGGGGGTGAACCCGAAGAAGGCGGCGGGAATGACCGTGATCGCTGCCCAGACTCCGACCGACCAGAGGTTGAAGGTCTGCATGACGGCCGGATCCTGAAGGCTGGGAGTCACGAAGAGGGCGGTGACCAGCGAGGCGAGAACAAGGTCGATGAGCAGCCCGAGCAGGCGTGCACCGCCGCCCGCTACCGAACCGACACCCGACTGGGGCAAGCCGAGTCGCTCACCACGCCAACGCTGCGTACCCTCGCCACCGGCCGTCGTCTCATCGCCGGCTCCGGGCAGCCATTCTCCGGTCCATCTCGCCACCCATCCAGGGTATGCCGGTGGCGCCGACCACATTCGCCCTGGTCGACTACCCGATATCGCCGCCCCGTTAACACCGGCGAAACATACGGGTGACGGTCGGGCAACACCGCGCTCTTAGCGTGAGCCGAAGAGAGTACTGCCGCCGGCAACGAACGAGAAGGAGTCACCGAGGGTGCCCACTACTCCAGACGACATTCAGCGCCTAATCGCCGACGAGAACGTAGAGGTCGTCGACGTCAGGTTCTGCGACCTGCCCGGCGTTATGCAGCACTTCACCGTTCCGGCGAAGGCGTTCAACGAGGAAGCCTACGAAGAAGGCCTGGCCTTCGACGGCTCCTCGGTGCGTGGTTTCCAGTCGATCCACGAATCCGACATGCTGCTCCTCCCGGACCCCGAGACGGCTCGTATCGACCCGTTCCGCAAGGCGAAGACGCTCTCGCTGAACTTCTTCGTGCACGACCCGTTCACCCGCGAGGCGTACAGCCGCGACCCGCGCAACATCGCGCGCAAGGCCGAGCAGTACATCTCCGAGTACGGCGTAGCGGACAACGTGTTCTTCGGCCCCGAGGCCGAGTTCTACATCTTCGACTCGATCCGGTTCGACTCGGCCGAGCACGCCTCTTTCCACGAGATCGACTCCGTCGAGGGCTGGTGGAACACCGGTGCCGACGTGCCGGGCGGCAACCAGGGTTACAAGACGAAGTTCAAGGGCGGCTACTTCCCCGTCCCGCCGGTCGACCACTTCGCCGACCTGCGCGACGAGATCGTCCGTAACCTGCAGGGCTCCGGTTTCGAGATCGAGCGCGCGCACCACGAGGTGGGCACCGCCGGCCAGACTGAGATCAACTACAAGTTCAACACGCTGCTGCACGCTGCGGACGACCTGCAGCTGTTCAAGTACATCGTGAAGAACACCGTGTTCGCCGCCGGCAAGACCGCGACCTTCATGCCGAAGCCGCTCGCCGGCGACAACGGCTCGGGCATGCACTGCCACCAGTCGCTGTGGAAGGACGGCACGCCGCTGTTCCACGACGAGTCGGGATACGCGGGTCTGTCCGACACTGCCCGCCACTACATCGGTGGTCTGCTCAAGCACGCGCCGAGCCTGCTGGCCTTCACCAACCCGACCGTCAACTCGTACCACCGGCTCGTGCCGGGCTTCGAGGCCCCCGTCAGCCTGGTGTACTCGCAGCGGAACCGGTCGGCTTGTGTCCGTATCCCCATCACGGGCAACAACCCGAAGGCCAAGCGCGCCGAGTTCCGGTGCCCGGACTCGTCCGGCAACCCGTACCTCGCTTTCTCGGCGATGATGATGGCCGGTCTCGACGGCATCAAGAACAAGATCGAGCCGCCGGAGCCCATCGACAAGGACCTCTACGAGCTTCCGCCGGAGGAGGCCCAGAACGTCAAACTCGTCCCGGGCGACCTTGGCGCGGTTCTCGACACGCTGGAAGCCGACCACGACTACCTGCTCGAGGGCGGCGTGTTCACTCCCGATGTGATCGAAACGTGGATCTCCTACAAGCGTGAGAACGAGATCGACCCGCTGCGGCTGCGTCCGCACCCGTACGAGTTCTCGCTGTACTACGACGTGTGATCGTGCGGTAGGAACACCAAGAGCACGCCGGTGGTGAGGTGCGGAAGCGCCCTCACCACCGGCGTTTCTTATGGACCAGGTAGTACGGCTACTCCGAAGTGGAGAGAACCTTCAGGTCGACGCCCGCTCGCTCGATGCGGCCACGCGGGTCGTCCACCAGTTTGCGTCGCTCGAGATCCATCAACCCCAGCGTGCACGTGATCTCCGCCGAGAGGGTGCCGTCGACCTTGTAGATGTTCGAGTCCATGTGGAAGGTCTTGCCGGTGCCGAACTTGGCATCGCAGGTCACGTCGACGACATCGCCTGCCCGAAGCTCGCGTCGGAAGACGATGTGGGATTCGAGCAGCACGAAAGCAAGATTCGCCTCACGCATACCCGCGTTGAGGCCGCCTGCGAGTTCCATCAGCTCAAGTCTGGAGACCTCGCCGTACGAGTGGTACACGGCATGGTTGAGATGGCCGAGGGTGTCCAGCTCGTAATGACGCACCTTGATCCGGGTGCGAAAGGGCTCGCGCACAGTCACCAGTCCACTGTAAGGCCACCCATCGTCCGCGACGCCGAGTGTGAGCAAGGGACCTTTGCTGCCGTCCCCCAACCCAGGCAAGCGACAGCAAAGGTCCCTTGCTCCCTAACCACAGGTCAGAGCGGTCAGCCTTGGTAGAAAAGGGTCTCCACGACCGCATGGGCACGTCGCGTCGTCCGCCGGTAGGCATCGAGGAACTCGCCTGGATCGTCATCGGCCGAGTAGCCGAGCACTCGTGCGACCGCGGCGAGATCGCGACCGGAGCTGGGGATTTCGTCGACCGCCTTACCGCGGACCAGCATCCCGGCGTTACGGACACGCGTCGCCAGCAACCAGGCCTCGGTCAGGGACTCGATCTCGGCGGGCTCGGCGAGCCCCGCCTCTGCCGCGGCCTTCAGGGCCTTGATCGTCGACGTGGTCCGAAGCCCTTCGACTTCGTGTCCATGACGCAGCTGCATGAGCTGCACCGTCCATTCCACGTCAGCGAGCCCTCCACGGCCGAGTTTCGTGTGCCGGGTCGGGTCGGCGCCCCTGGGCATCCGTTCCGTTTCCACGCGCGCCTTGATCCGCCTGATCTCCCGCACGCGGACCGAGTCGAGGCCTGCCGGCGGGTAGCGGATGGGGTCGATCATCTCGATGAACCGCGCGCCGAGGTCGTCGTCACCGGCGATGAACCGAGCCCGGAGCAGCGCCTGCGATTCCCAGACCTCGGCCCACCGCCCGTAGTAGCTGCGGTAGGACTCGAGGGTTCGCACCAACGGGCCGCTCCGCCCCTCCGGACGGAGATCGGCGTCGACGATCAGTGCCGGGTCGGCGCTGGGGGCACCGAGGATCTTGCGGACCGTCTCGGCGACGGAGGAAGCGAACTTCGCTGCTTCGGAGTCCGACACGCCCTCTGCGGGCTCGCACATGAAGAGAACGTCCGCGTCGGATCCGTAGCCGAGTTCGGCCCCGCCCAACCGCCCCATTCCGATGACGGCGATCTTCGCGGGGGTCTGGCCGAGCTCGGCCTGGCGCTGGCGAAAAGCAGCAGCCAGGGCACCTTGAAGCACGGCGACCCACACACTGGACAGCGCCTCGCAGACGGCTGGGACATCGAGCAGCCCCAACAAATCCGCCGACGCGATCCGGAGCATCTCGTGCCGACGCAACGATCTCGCGGCCGCGACAGCGGCATTCAAGCCCGGCTGACGCCGCACGGCAGCTCGCAGTGAAGTGGCTACCTCCGCCGGAGTACGGCCGGCCAGCCGCGCTGGATCGCCGAGCAACTGCAGTACTTCCGGCGCTCTGGACAGCAGGTCGGGCACTAGACGTGATGTACCGAGCAGGAATGCGAGCCGCTCGACGACGGCACCCTCGTCCCGAAGAACCCTGAGATACCAGGGCGTTTCTTCGAGTGCTTCCGAGACCTTCCGATAGGACAGGAGGCCACGGTCAGGGTCTGGAGTGTCGGCGAGAAGGTCCAACAAGACCGGCAGCAGAGCTTGCTGGATGGCCGCCCGGCGGGACATTCCCGCAGTCAGTGCCTTGATGTGCTGCAGGGCCCCATCCGGCGCGGCGTAGCCGAGGGCGGCAAGGCGGCTCTCCGCCTGTTTTGTGGTCAGCCGCAGTGCTTCGGTCGGCACGTTCGCGACCGATTGCAACAGGGGCCGATAGAAGAGTTTCTCGTGAAGACGCCGGATGCTCTGCAGGTGGCGGCGGAACTCCGCCACCAACACGTCCCCTTCACCTCTACCCCGGGCCGGGCGCACACCGCTCGCTCTCGCGATCGTTCGCAGCTCGCTGACGTCCGAAGTGGCAGGGAACAAGTGCGTACGCCGTAGTCGGCGAAGCTGGAGCCGGTGCTCGATGGTCCGGAGGAACTCGTAGGACGAAGCGAGCTCCGCGGCGTCCTTCCGGCCAACGTATCCGCCGTCCCCCAAGGCAGCGAGTGCGTCCATCGTGGACGGGGAACGCAGCTCAGCGTCGATCCGGCCGTGGACCAGTTGCAGCAACTGCACGGCGAACTCGACGTCGCGAAGGCCACCGCGCCCCAGCTTGAGCTCCCGTTCAGCGTGCGCGGACGGCACATGGCCTTCGACGCGGCGCCGCATCTTCTGCACCTCGGGAACGAAATTCTCCCGATCGGCCGCTGCCCACACCTTCGGTGCGACCATCTCCGCGTACCGACGCCCGAGCTCGGCATCGCCTGCGACCGGCCGCGCTTTGAGCAAGGCCTGAAACTCCCAGGTCTTGGCCCACTTCTGATAGTAGGCGGCATGGCCGTCGAGGGTTCGGACCAAGGCGCCCGCCTTGCCCTCCGGTCGCAACGCCGCATCGACCTCGAAACATGCCTTGCCGACCACACGCATCATCGTGCTGGCCAGCCGCGTAGATACCGAAAGATCTCCATCTCCGACGAAGATGACATCCACGTCGCTTACATAGTTCAGCTCTCGACCGCCGCATTTGCCCATCGCGATCACGGCCAGGTGGCCTTCGGCAGCGGCACTCACCTCGGCCTCCGCGACCAGCAGCCCGACGATCAGCGCGGCTTCGGCCAGCGTCGTGAGCTGGGCCCCGATCTCGGCATAGGGTGGCGGGCGGAGGCCGGGTTCGACGAGATGCCCGAGGTCGGCCGCAGCTATTCCGAGCAGCAGTTCGCGGTAGCCGATGCGAAGAGCCTGCTCCGACTCGAGCCTTGTTAGCAGCTCTCCGTCTGGTCGCAAGTGGTCGAGAAGACTGCTCACGTACTGATCCGGGGCAATGTTCTTCTCACCCTGGAGGGTTTTCCAGCAGTCGGTGTTCGCGACCAGGAAGTCCGCGAGCGCGCTCGAAGTGCCCAGAACACCGAGCAACCGGCCGCGGAAGGTTCGGTTTGTGCGGAGCGCTTGGTCGAGCTCATGCCAGGTACCGGGGTCGGCTTCCCTGATCCGGTCCAGCCCGCTCAGCGCGAGATCGGGATCCGCTGCACGGGAAAGTGCCGACATCACGGCGGCGGCGGAGCCGTCCGGGCCGGACTCGGTCCACCAACCGGCAGCACGCAGCTGCCCGTCGGCACGGGGGTCGGTGAAGCCGTATCTCGCCACGGAAGCGGTCGGCCTGGCGCGCTCAACCATCGGCTTCCACCGTAGTCGCCCTGCCGCCCGAGACCAGACGGACGCGCAAGGGAGCAAGGGACCTTTGCTGCCGCGTCGAGGCGGTAGCAAAGGTCCCTTGCTCTCCTAGGCGGCGATCCTGCCGACTTCCTGTTCAGGAACGGTCGGGGCGGGGGTGGCGAAGCTGCCCGCGTTGACGGGGCTCCGCCGTGAAAGGAGATAGATCCCGATACCGATCGCCAGGCCCGCGACACCAACGGCGATCGTGCCCACCGTGCCCGTCGACGTCACGAGGCCGGCCGCGGCACCGACGATGGCAGCGGCGGGAAGTGTGAACAGCCAGGCGGTCACCATGCGGCCGGCTGTGCGCCAGCGAACCGGTGATTCGTTCCTGCCCACCCCGGAACCGACGATGCCGCCGGAGCAGACGTGGGTCGTCGAAAGCGGAAAGCCGAAATTCGTCGAGGCGAGAATGACCGCCGCCGAGCTGGTCTGCGCGGCGAAGCCCTGCGGGCCATCGATGTCCGTCAGGCCTTTACCCAGCGTGAAGGTGATTCGCCAGCCACCCAGGTACGTGCCGAGCGCGAGCGCCAGCGCCGCGCTGACGATCACCCAAAGCGGCGGCCCGGCCCCGGCGGGGAGGGTTCCGGCGGTGATCATCGTCAGCGTGATGACGCCCATCGTCTTCTGCGCGTCGTTCGTGCCGTGGGCGAGCGAGACCAGCGAGGCCGAAATGATCTGGCCGACCCGGAAGCCAGCCGTACGGCCCCGGCGAACGAAGATCCGGTAGACGAAGTACGTCACGATCATCGCGACGAGGCCGGCCAAAACCGGCGAGAGTGCCGCTGGGACCAGCACCTTCTCGATGATCTTTCCGAAATGGACTGAGTCCGTCCCGGCCGATACCCACGTGGCGCCGATCAGCCCGCCGAAGAGCGCGTGGGACGAGCTGGACGGCAGTCCGACGAACCACGTGATCAGGTTCCACACGATCGCCCCGACCAGGCCGCCGAACACGATCGCCGGTCCGATCTTGGAGTCGTCGACGAGTCCATTGGAGATGGTCTTGGCTACCTCGACCGACAGGAACGCTCCGACCAGGTTCAGGACCGCGGAGATCGTCACCGCGACCTTGGGACGCAACGCCCCGGTGGCGATCGACGTCGCCATCGAGTTGGCCGTGTCGTGGAACCCGTTCGTGAAATCGAAAATTAGGGCCGTGACGACGACGAGCACGACCAAGACTGAGGGCTCCACCCCGACCTCCGAACCCTTCGAAATTCCCTTCGCAAGGTACCTGACGGCAAGACCCGAGTGTTAATAACCCATACGTATTTGAGACATAAGTCGTTAAGCCATCGGCAATGTACGTTGACGGTCCGCAGCCGGGACGAGGTCGCCGGACACCAGACGGACGAAGCGATGGGCGAACGGCTGCCAGGTTTCGGTGATGTCGGCATGCACCCGAGCGAGGTTTTCCGGGGTCAGTGCGTCCGGCCGGGTGAGTTCTGCCATTTCCGGCGACTGCCGCGCCCAGTCGAGGACCACATCCGGCGTCGTCTCGATATGGAACTGGACACCGTAGGCACAACGGTCGAATCGGAAGGCCTGGTAGGCGTACCGCGGCGAAGAGGCGAGGAGCTCGGCGCCTGCGGGCAGCCGGGTGATCACGTCGTTGTGAAACTGCAGGACGTCCTGCATGAGCGGTAAGTCCGCGAAGAGAGGGTCGGTCCAGGCAGCGTCCTTCTTGGACACAAGGCCGGGGCCGACCTCAGGCCCTTGATCACCTGAGGCGACGCTGCCGCCCAACGCCACCGCCAGGAGCTGACCACCGAGGCAAATCGCGAGCGTCGGGATGCGCGCACCCGCGGCCTTCGAAAGAAGCTTCCGCACGTCCGCCAGCCACGGATGATCGCCATCATCGTTGGCGCCCATCCCACCGCCGAGGCATACGACGCCCGCATACCCAGCAAGATCGGAGGGGATCGCCTGATCGGGCAGCAACCGGATGTCGAGTTCGGCTCCCGCCTCGGTGAGCCAGTCACCGAGGGGGCCGATCGGGTCTGATACATCCGGCTGGATGACGAGCAACTTGGGAACGGTCACGTCTCCAGCCTACGACCGCCGGGAGAGCAGGGGACCTTTGCTACCACTCGAGGCGGCGGCAGCAAAGGTCCCCCGCTTATTTGGTCAGCAGGCGCAGCGGGGAGTGGGCGTCAAGGTGATAGCGGGTATCGAGGCGTCCCGGTCGACGGGATAGCCGGACGCTTGCCAGGCGGTGATGCCGCCGGACAGGCGCTTGACCTTGAAGCCGAGTTCCGCGAGCCTCAGTGCTCCCTTGGTCGCGGCGTTGCAGTGGATGCTTTCGCAGTAGCAGACGTAGACGAGTTCACGGTCCAGCCCGCGGACCGACTCGGGCGTCATCTTCCGGTACGGGAGGTTGATCGCGCCTGGGATGCGAGCCGACGCGAAGGCTTCAGGGGCTCGGGTCTCGACGACCACGTACCCCTGCCGAGCACCAGAGGTGAGGTCTCGGGCCAGATCATCCGGGTCGACTTCGAGAGCGAGCTCGGCACGCAGGAGCGCGGCCGCGGACGCGCTGGCCAAGGCCGGAAACATGAGTACGCGGGGTTCGGTCGTCATGTCTCAATCCTGCTGACCAGTGATCATCCACGACATCGGAAGATCCAGGTGTTGCCGACGGCTAGCCTGGAGTTTCCTGGTGGGCACGACGATCAACCTGGAGTTCTGTGAACCTCGACGATCTAGACTGGCAGCTACTCGAACTGCTCCAGTCCGACGGCCGGTTGACCTTCTCGGAACTCGGTCGGCGAGTGTCGCTGTCCGCGCCCGCAGTGACCGAGCGGGTTCGTCGGCTCGAGGAGAAGGGGATCATCACCGGATACTCGGCCAACGTCGACGTGGCGAAGCTCGGGTTACCGATCGAGGCGATGGTCCGGGCGAAGGTGCGGAGTTTGG
Source organism: Amycolatopsis sp. NPDC043889 (assembly GCF_056435645.1). Taxonomy (NCBI): domain Bacteria; kingdom Bacillati; phylum Actinomycetota; class Actinomycetes; order Pseudonocardiales; family Pseudonocardiaceae; genus Amycolatopsis; species Amycolatopsis sp. NPDC043889. Next base: position 428 of record NZ_JBWKEC010000009.1, on the reverse strand, counting down.
ACACGGCGCGCTTCCGCGAAACCATCCTCCCGCTTCCCCAGATCCTCGACGCCGATCACGTCACGGGTGACGAGTGTTGGCTGGTGCGAGTCGCCTGCCGGAACACTGCGGAGTTGGAGGCACTCGTAGAGCGGATGCAGCGCTATGGGGAGACGACGACTTCGCTGGTCTTCTCGTCGCCTGTGCGCCGGCGCGCGGTTGGTCGGCCCAGCTGCTGACGACGCCGCGGGGAGCAAGGGACCTTTGCTACCACTTGGCGAGGGCGGACATGAAAAGGGTCCAGGCCCCGGGAGAACTCGTGGTTCTCGACCGGGGCCTGGACCCTTTATCAAGGTTAGTCCGGCGGTGTCCTACTCTCCCACAACCCTTCGGTTGCAGTACCATCGGCGCTGTCAGGCTTAGCTTCCGGGTTCGGAATGGGACCGGGC